>NZ_JBJMIE010000163.1:0-3946 GCF_045807065.1 Actinophytocola sp.
AGGCGGCTGAGCGTCGCGGCGGCTACGCGGTGTCCGTCCGGCATGTCGTTCACGCTTCCAGTGGGCCAATCCGGCGGGAGTGGTCTATCGCTTCCCAGTGGTAAATGGCAAGGATCAACTGGGAACTTTCTCAGCTCTCCTTCGCCCAACCAGGAAAGGGCCGCTCGATGCCGACGGTCGCGTTGCTCGGGACGTTCGACACCAAGCAGGTCGAGTACCGCTGGCTGCGCGATCAGCTGACCGCCGCCGGCTGCGCCGTGCTCGGCGTGGACGTCGGCTCGTTCTCCGACGGTGGCGGGCTCGCGGACGTGAGCTCGGCCGAGGTGGCGAGCGCCGCCGGGGCCGACCTCGACGAACTGCGGGCCAAGAACGACCGCGGCGCGGCCATGGAGGCCATGGGTGCCGGTGCGGCGGCCGTCGTGACGCGGCTGTACCAGGAGGGCCGGCTCGACGGCGTGCTCGCGGTCGGGGGTTCGGGCGGCTCGTCGGTGGCCGGCCGGGCCATGCACGCGCTGCCGGTCGGCGTGCCGAAGCTGCTCGTGTCGACCATGGCGTCCGGGGACGTGCGCCCGTACGTCGGCGACGTGGACGTGACGCTGATGTACTCGGTGGTCGACGTCAGCGGCGTGAACTCCGTGTCCCGGCTGGTGCTGGGCAACGCCGTCGCGGCCGTCGCCGCCATGGCCGCCGCACACGAGCGGCGCCGCGCCGAGCCGCCCCCCGACCATCGCAGACCCGTGGTCGCGGCGACGATGTTCGGGCTCACCACGCCCGCCGTCGACGAGGCCAGGGCCGTGCTCACCGACCTCGGCTACGAGGTGCTGGTGTTCCACGCCACCGGGGCCGGCGGCCGCGCGATGGAGTCCCTGGTCACGTCCGGGCTGGTCGACGGCGTGCTGGACCTGACGACCACCGAGCTGGCCGACGACCTGGTCGGCGGGGTGCTGACCGCCGGGCCGCAACGGCTGGAGGCCGCCGGTCGGGTGGGGATTCCGCAGGTGGTGAGCGTGGGCGCGCTGGACATGGTGAACTTCGGGCCCCGGGAGACGGTGCCGGAACGGTTCGCCGACCGGACGTTCCTGGTGCACAACCCGACGGTGACCCTGATGCGTACGACGCCGGCGGAGATGGCCGCCCTGGGACGGCGCATCGCGGCGAAGCTCACCGGTTCGACCGGTCCGGTGGAGGTTTTCCTGCCGCGCCAAGGGGTATCAGGGATCGACAGGGCTGGGGGTCAGTTCGAGGACCGCGCCGCGGACGAGGCGTGTTTCGCGGAGATCCGCAGTGGCCTGGCCGGTTCCGCGGTAGCCGTGTGGGAGCTGGACAGTCATATCAACGACGAGGGATTCGGCCGGGCCGCCGCCGAGGCGCTGCACCGGCTGATCACGACACACAGGGGAAACGGGTGATGACGACCGAGGGGGCGGCGCTCGCCGAGTTCCCGGAGCTGCGCCGGTTGGTCGACCTCCGCAACGCGGGTTGGCAGTTCCTGCCCGTCTCCGCGGACGGCGAACTGGTCGAGGTCCGCGGGGTTCGAGCCTGGCCGGACGACTGGGCGGACGCCATCGTGGTGCGGTTCACCACCGATGCGGCAGGATTGCGGTGCGACCCGTCCGGCGGTGTGGTGTGGGAGCGGGCTGGCGACCTGGCCGAGGTGGTGGACGGGTTGCTGGCCCTGCCGGCGCCGAGCGACCCGAACGCGCCGCGACTGGTCCTGCGCACGACGCCGGGACTGTGGACGCCGTAAGAGGGGGCTTTTCGTGGAACGCGCGGAGGTTCGGGAGCGGTTGGCCGCGACCGTCTCGGCGGGCCGGCCGATCATCGGCGCCGGCGCCGGTACCGGACTGTCCGCGAAGTCCGCCGAGGCCGGCGGGGTCGACCTGCTGATCATCTACAACTCCGGCCGCTACCGCATGGCCGGCCGCGGCTCCCTGGCCGGGCTGCTGCCCTACGGTGACGCCAACGCGATCGTGGTGGAGATGGCCGGCGAGGTGCTGCCGGTGGTCCGGTCCACGCCGGTGCTCGCCGGGGTGTGCGGCACTGATCCCTTCCGGTGCATGGGCCCGTTCCTGGACGAGCTGGCGCGGCTCGGGTTCGCCGGCGTGCAGAACTTCCCGACCGTCGGGCTCTACGACGGGAAGTTCCGCGAGAACCTCGAGGAGACCGGCATGGGGTTCGACCTCGAGGTCGACATGATCCGCCTGGCCGCGTCGAAGGGCCTGTTCACCGCGCCGTACGCGTTCGATCCCGACCAGGCCGCCGCGATGGCGGAGGCCGGCGCGGACGTGCTCGTGCCGCACGTCGGTCTGACCAGCAAGGGCGCCATCGGCGCGAGGACAACGCTTTCCCTCGACGAGGCCGCCGCGTCCGTGCAACGCATGCGCGACGCCGCGGTGGCGGCGAACCCGGACATCCTGGTGCTCTGCCACGGCGGCCCGATCGCGGAACCGGCCGACGCGCAGTACGTCCTGGACCACACCGAAGGCGTCGTCGGCTTCTTCGGCGCCTCCTCGATCGAACGCCTACCCACGGAGACGGCGATCCGCACCCAGGCGGAGAGCTTCAAGACCCTCACGCTCTGACCACCGCTCAGCGCGGTCGTGCGGTCATCCTGAGCCGGCCGGCGCGGAGCACGTCGACCGCCGTGTCCTCTGTGTCCTCTATGTCCTCTGTGGACCGTGACGTGAGCAACGCGTCAATCATGGCGTGCAGCCGGCGGCGCGCGGCCAGGTAGCGGCGGTTCTCGGGTGTCGGCACCGCGTGCAGTGGCCCGAACGGGAGCATGGCGCGGCGGTACAGGCCACGCATCATCGGCGGCAGCAACGCATGCGCCTCGGCGACGACCGCGGTGGTCGTAGACGGAACCGCCCCGGTCGAAGACCTTCGGGGTCAGCAGCACGTGCCGCACGAGGTCGGGTGCGCAGACGAGGTACGCACGCGTCGGGCCGAGGCGGATCGTCGCCACGTCACCGGACCGCTGTGCGCCGCACAGGAAGGCCAGCGGGTCGCGGAAGAACTGGACGGCGTGGCCGAGCACCGGCAGCGCACCGGGCGCGGTGGGTGGAACTGTCATACGTACCACGCTATCCAGACGCACTACTCCTCGACGCCGTCCCGCGCCTCGCGGGCCTTGCGGCGCTGTTCCTCGGCACGTTCCCGGCAGCGGCGCAGGAACTCCTCGTCCGACTCGGTGTCCGTGGCCGCGAACCGCCCGGGGCGGTCGTACTCGGGGTAGCCGGGCACGCCGCGTTCGTAGGAGCGCGCCCTCGGGTTCGCCTGGACCGGCCGGCCCGCGACCAGCCAGACGATCGAGCCGACCAGCGGGAAGAACAGGACGATCAGCAACCACCCGATCTTGGGCAGGTTCCTGGTGTCCCCGTCGCTGGTGGTGATGACGTCGATCAGGCAGAAAAGCCACAGACCCAATGTGAAGAGGCCGAAGAGGCCCTCGAAGTAGAACACGGCACACCCCCGGAAGTCGGTCGGCGCAGGATAGTGGATCACGCCACCGACTGGTTGCGGAGGGCGTACTCCCCGCGACGCATGCGCGTCCGTCGCCTGTGTCACCGCGACGGGTCGGCCGGGAGGCCTACAGGAAGCTCACCCCCTGAGCGAGCGCCGGGGTGCTCGCGTAGTTGACCGTGTTGGTGGCGCGGCGCATGTAGGCGCGCCAGGCGTCCGAACCGGACTCACGGCCGCCGCCGGTTTGTTTCTCGCCGCCGAAGGCGCCGCCTATCTCCGCGCCGGAGGTGCCGATGTTGACGTTCGCGATGCCGCAGTCGGAGCCGTCGGTGGCGAGGAAGTGTTCGGCCTCCTGCTGGTCGCGGGTGAAGATCGACGACGACAGTCCCTGGGGGACGTCGTTGTGCAGCGCGACGGCCTCTTCGAAGGTGTCGTAGGTCAGCACGTAGAGCACGGGCGCGAAGGTCTCCTCGCGCACGATCGG
>NZ_JBJMIE010000164.1:0-9875 GCF_045807065.1 Actinophytocola sp.
GTCTCCGGACGGGCACAACGACACGATGCTGGACTCCGAGCAGCGGATCTGGGGTTTCGAGACGAACTTCGGCGGTCTTGCCGAGCTGGCGCTGGTGAAGTCGAACCAGCTGATGCCCAAGCCCGCGCACCTGACCTGGGAGGAGGCCGCCTGCCCTGGCCTGGTGAACTCCACCGCGTACCGGCAGCTGGTCTCCCGCAACGGCGCCGGCATGAAGCAGGGCGACACCGTGCTCATCTGGGGCGCCTCGGGCGGTCTCGGCTCGTACGCGACGCAGTTCGCGGTGAACGGCGGCGCGACGCCCGTGTGCGTGGTGTCCAGCCCGCAGAAGGCCGAGATCTGCCGGAAGATGGGCGCCGAGCTGATCATCGACCGCAGCGCCGAGGGCTACCGGTTCTGGAAGGACGAGCACAACCAGGACCCCAAGGAGTGGAAGCGGTTCGGGGCGAAGATCCGGGAGCTCACCGGCGGGGACGATCCGGACATCGTGTTCGAGCACCCGGGCAAGGAGACGTTCGGCGCGAGCGTGTACGTGGCCAAGCGCGGTGGGACCGTCGTCACGTGCGCGTCGACCAGTGGGTTCCTGCACCAGTACGACAACCGGTACCTGTGGATGAACCTGAAGCGGATCATCGGGTCGCACTTCGCGAACTACCGCGAGGCCTGGGAGGCGAACCGGTTGATCGCCAAGGGAAAGATCCACCCGACACTGTCCGGTGTGTACACACTGGAGCAGACCGGGCAGGCGGCCTACGAGGTGCACAGGAACCTCCACCAGGGCAAGGTCGGCGTGCTGTGCCTGGCGCCGGAGGAGGGTCTCGGTGTGCGGGATCACCGGTTGCGGGAGCAACATCTTTCGGCGATCAACCGTTTTCGGGGAGTTTGAAACGCCGTCGACCCGTGCCGGGGTGACGGGCAAGGTAGCGTGGTGCCATGGCGCTGGGCGAAGAACGTGATCTTGTACCACTGGGAGCCGGCTTCGACATCAGCAAGCGCGGCTACAACCGGATGCAGGTCGAGGAACACCTCGAGCAACTGGACAGCCAGCTGAAGATCCTCGCCGCCGACCGGAACGCGGCGGCGACGCAGGCTGCCGAGCTGACCGCACAGCTGGAACAGGCGCGCACGACGATCGACGACCTGAACAAGCAGGTCGAGCGGCTCGCCCAGCCGCCGACGACGCTGGAGGGCCTGTCCGAGCGTCTGCAGCGGATGCTGCGCCTGACGCAGGAAGAGTGCGAGGAGATGCGGGCCAAGGCCACCGCCGAGGCCGACCACACCCGCGCGAAGGCCCAGGCCGAGGCCGAGGACCTGAAGAGCAAGCACGAGGTGAAGCTCCGCGAGCTCGACGAGCGCCGCATCGAGATGGAGAAGGAGCACGCCGGTGTGCTGGAGATCGCACGCCGGGACGCCGAGGAACTGATCGCGAAGGCCAAGGCGGAGGCGGAGGCCACGGAGATCGCCGCCGCGGCCCGCCGCCAGCAGGTCGAAGAGGACTTCGACATCGCGATGGCCTCCCGCCGCACCGAGTCCATGCGCGCACTGGCCGAGCAGGAGGCCACGTCCAAGGCGGAGGCGGAACGACGAGTCCGCGAAGCGACGGAGGAAGCGAACCGCCGCCGCCACGAGGCCATCACCGAGGCGACCGCCCGCCTGCAGGAAGCGGCGACCGAGGCCGAACGGCGCGTCCGCGAGGCCACCGACGAGGCCAACCGCCGCATCAACCACGCCGCCCAACGTGTCGCGGCACTGCGCAAGCTGCGCGCCAAGGTCGCCGAGCAGCTCACCCAGGCCCGCGAACTGGTGGTCGACGCCCACGCCTACCTGGAGAACGCCGTCCCCGCCTTCGAACCCCTGCCGGAGGAACTGGCCGACGCGGCGGACGCGGGCGCCAAGCCGAGCCCGGCCCCGCGCGACCGCAACCCCCTCCCCGGCCCACCGAAGGAGAAGTGGGAGGCCGCGGGCGCCCCGGACGAGGTCCCGATCCCGAAGTCCGTGGCAGACCAGAAGACGAAGCGCATCGCCCGGTGACCGACCTGCTGAAGGCAGCCGTCGAGGAGGCCCGCCAGGGCCTGCGGGAGGGCGGCATCCCCATAGGCGCGGCCCTGTACACAGCCGACGGCGAACTACTGGGCCGAGGCCACAACCGCCGCGTCCAGGACGACGACCCCTCCATGCACGCGGAGACGGCCGCCTTCCGCAACGCGGGCCGCAGAAGGCACTACCGCGACACGATCATGGTGACAACCCTGTCCCCGTGCTGGTACTGCAGCGGCCTGGTCCGCCAGTTCAACATCCCCCACGTGATCATCGGCGAATCCACCACCTTCACCGGCGCCCACGAATGGCTGGCCGAACACGGCGTCCGCATAGAGGTGGCAAACGACGAAACCTGCATCAAACTGATGGAGGACTTCATAGCCGCCCATCCAGACCTCTGGTACGAGGACATCGGCGAGTAGCCAGAAGCATAAAAGCTACTGCCTACGCGAAGCGCCCGACCTCAAGCCGCATGGCAAAAGCGGCGAAGGCGCCCGAAATCCCGCGCCGAAGGCGACAAGGGCAACTCAAGCCCCGGTGGCCAAGGTGACGATGCCGAACCCGAGTCCTGTGGCCAAGGTGGCGAAGCCGACCCAAGCCCCAGGTGACGAAGGCGACCTGAGCCCCGTGCTCAAGGTGACGGAGCCGGACCCAGCTCTGTGGCCAGGGTGGCGGAACAGACTTCCCCGCTAGGCGGTTCGGTGGTGGTGGCGGGGCAAGGCAGGCAGGCGCCAGCCTGCCCCCGAAGGGGCCTGCCCAGGGCGGCGGAGGCTCGCGGGTCAAGGGTGGAGCGAAGCGACATCGGGCGAAGCCCGACGCCGAAGGCGCCCTTGACGCGTGAGTCGCCGCCCGTACAATCCCGCCGCCACCACCGAACACTTAGGACGAGGCGCGCACCACCATCCACCGAACACCGAGGGCGCGACACACACCACCAACCATCAAACAGCGCACCACCGAACCCACCAAACACCGAGGACGCAGCGCGCGCACCACCGAACCCACCGAACAGCGGAACCACGACCCGTCAAACACCGGGCACGCAAGGCCGCCCCAAAACCAACTCACCGCCGAGTAACCCGAAACATGAAACACCCATAAGCAACATTCCGACTGTGCACCTCAACCACCTCCGGATGCGCCAACACAGAAGCAATAGCCGCATCCGGATCACCCCCGTCATGCACATGCGTAGCCGGATGAATCCACCCGCGCGCGTCGTAAGCCCGCAACACCTGCGGCCTCCCCACCCACTCCGCCGGGTACGAGGTCAAAGAAGCAGGCCCATCACAATCCGAGGCATGCGTGAACACCGCCCCCTTCTCCTGATAGGGACTCCGAGAAGGCAGCGCGGGCTCGTAGTTGAACAGCACAACCGACTCCCCGGCAACGGCGTCCCGCAGGCAGCACCGCAACGGCTCCCCGCCGCCGGCGGCCACCGCAACCCCACCAGGACCACGCTCGTTCACAGGGTGGATCAAGTACTCGCTCATACCCCAACACTCCCGCGGCGGAACACCAGGATCTGGCGGGAAAACGACACAGCGCTACCGCGTGCACAAGCCCACGACATCACGGTAGGTTTACTCGCGAGTAGTTAACGGGAGGACACATGACGGCTTACCAGACCGTGGTCGTCGGCACGGACGGGTCCGACTCGTCCTACCTGGCCGTGGACCGCGCCGCGCGGATCGCCGCCGACAGCGGCGCGACCCTGGTCATCGCGTGCGCCTACCACCCGGCCCGCCCGGACGAGGTCAGCAAGGCCACCGACGAGCTGGGCTCCGACGTGGCCTACCAGGTGGTCGGCTCCACCCCGGCCGAGGACTCCGTCCGCACCGCCGCGGAGCGTGCCAAGAAGCAGGGCGCCACCAAGATCGACACCGTGGTCGTGGACGGCGAACCGGTCCCCACCCTGATCAAGGTCGTCCAGGAACGCGACGCCGACCTCCTGGTCGTCGGCAACCGGGGTCTCAACACGCTGGCCGGGCGCATCCTCGGCTCGGTCCCCGCGGAAGCCGCCCGCAAGTCGAAGGTCGACGTCCTCATCGTCCACACGACGTGAGTGGAACCCGCGGAGCGAACCGTCCGACACCGGGCGACCGCGAGCGGCGCCCCGAGGCCTGCGAGGGGTCGGTGTGAGCGAGGAGGCCATCGAGAGTGTCCTGCTCGGCGGCGGCAGGCAGTACACGCGTGCCCAGGTCGCCGAGCTGTCCGGCGTGCCGGAGGAACGCGCCAGCGCCCTGTGGCGTGCGCTCGGCTTCGCCACCCAGGACGACGACGCGACCGTGTTCACCGACGGCGACGTCGAGGCACTGCGCCGCACCGCCCAGCTCATCCAGAACGGCATCCTCGACCCGGCGCTCGCCGCCTCGACCGCGCGCATGATCGGCCAGCACATGTCGCGGCTGGCCGAGTCGCAGGTCCTCATGCTGCGTGACGTGCTGGCCGCCAACCCGGAGCTGCGCGCGGACGAGCGCCAGCTGGCCCGGCTCGTCGAGCACCTCACGCCGGAGCTGGAGTCCCTGCAGGACTACGTGTGGCGCCGTCACCTGGCGGCCTACGCCGGTCGCATGCTCGCCGCTCCCGACGAGGAGGTCAACGAGCGCCGCGAGGTGGTCGGCTTCGCGGACATGGTCGGGTTCACCTCGCTGACCCGCCGCGCGACGGAGAAGGAGCTGGTCGACGTCGTCGAGCGGTTCGACGCGCTCGCCGCCGACGTGGTCGCCGAGAACCACGGCCGGATCGTCAAGATGCTGGGTGACGAGGTGCTGTTCGTCGCCGACTCCCCCGCCGACGGCGCCGAGATCGCGCTGACGCTGATCGCCCGCGCCGAGCAGGCGGACGGCGTGCCGACGCTGCGCGCCGGCCTCGCGTACGGCCGGGTCCTGAGCCGCTTCGGCGACGTCTACGGCCCGGTGGTCAACATCGCGAGCCGCCTCACCTCGGTCGCCCGCCCCGGCACGGTGCTCGTCGACCTGGAGATGACCGAGGCCCTCGAGCGCGAGCCGGGCTACGCGGTGCGGCCGCTGCGGCCGGTGTCGGTCCGCGGCTACCACCGGCTGCGCTCGGCGGCCCTGCGTCGCGCGGGCGACGAGCGACCGTCCAGCCTGGCCGACTTCACGGCCGAGCTGCTGGGCCTGACCGGCGGCGACGAGGACGAGCCGCACGTCCCCCTGGCGCCGGACGACGAACGCACCACGTCACGGTGGCGGCGCAGGCGCTGACCGCGTCCTCTGCCTGCCCCACCGGCTCCGCCCGCGATGCTTGGATGGACGCATGCGCTTCCCCGACACGCCGCTCGTGCTGCTCCACGCCTTCCCGCTCGACCACCGGATGTGGGACGGCGTCGGCATCGCCGAGCACGTCGAGCTGATCACGCCGGACCAGCGCGGCTTCGGCGGTACCCCGCTGGGCGCCGACGAGCCGGACCTCGCGCGCGTCGCCGACGACGTCGTCGCGACACTGTCCGGCCGGCGCGCGCTGGTGGGCGGCTGCTCGATGGGCAGCTACGTGGCCATGGCCGTCCTGCGGGCCGCTCCGGAGCTGGTCGCGGGCCTGGTCCTCGTGTCGGGCCGGGCGAGCGCGGACACGGACGCCGGCCGCGCCAACCGCGAGACGATGGCCGCCCGCGCCGAGACCGAGGGCGCCGGTTTCGTCGCCGACGCCATGCTGGCGAACCTGCTCGGCGCGGAGACCCACGAGCGCCGCCCGGACGTCGTGGCCACCGTGCGCACGCTGGTGTCCGAACAGGACGGCGCCGCCATCGCGTGGGCACAGCGGGCCATGGCCGCCCGGCCCGACTCGGCGGAGCTGCTGCGGGCCGCGGACGTGCCGACCCTGATCGTGCGTGGTGAGCAGGACACCCTGATCCCGGCCGAGGAGGCGGACGCGCTGGCCGCGCTGATGCCCAAGGCGGAGGTCGTGACGCTGGCCGGCGCCGGGCACCTGCCGCCGCTGGAGGTGCCCGAGGAGTTCACCGGCGCGGTGGCCCGCTGGCTCGAATGACCGATGGGGCAGGCCTGCTCTTCTGAACCGGTGGATGTCGGTGGTCATCGTTAGCATCGAGCGGTGACGCAGGTTTCGGAGGGCGCCAGACCGGAGCGGATCACGACCGCGCGGCTCGTGCTGCGCAAGGTCGTGCCCCAGGACGCCGCGGCGATGATCGCGCTGCACGCGGACCCCGACGCGACGAGACACCGGCCGGAGGGCGTCAGCGACCCGGCGCACTCGCGGCAGCTGTTCTCGTCCTGGCTCGATCACTGGGCGGAGTTCGGCTTCGGCTACTGGGCCATCGAGCTGGCGGCGACGGGTGAGCTGACGGGCTTCGGCGGCCTCCAGCTGGCCTACGCGGACGACGGCTCCTACCTCAACGTGTTCTACCGGCTGTTCCCCCGGTTCTGGGGGCACGGCTACGCCCCGGAGATGGTCACGGCCGCGGTCGAGTGGGGTCACCACACGTTCCCCGGGCTGCCGATCCTGATCATCACGCCGACCACGAACACCGCGGCCCGCCGGGTCGCGGAGAAGCTGGGCGCCACGCTGGTGCGGGAGGCGCACTTCCAGGGCGCGCTGTCTTGCTTCTTCCGGCTACCGGGATGACATGATGCGAGCATGCCTGTAACGGTCAGAGCCGACCTCGCGTCGCTTCCGGACTACATCGCCGGCCGGAAGGTTCCCGGCGCGGTCATCCTCTCCAGCAACGAGCTGTCCGGCGCGGCACCCCAGTCCGTGCTCGAAGCCATCGCCGAGGCGGCCGCGGACGTCAACCGCTACCCCGCGATGGGCTGCGACGACCTGCTGGACCGCACGGCGGAGCACTTCGGCGTCGACCGCCCGCAGCTGGCCGTCGGCAGCGGCTCGGTGAGCCTGTGCCAGCAGGTCGTGCAGGCCCTGTGCACCGAGGGTGACGAGGTCCTGTTCGGGTGGCGGTCGTTCGAGGCGTACCCGATCGTGACGCAGATCGCGATGGCCCAGGCCGTGAAGGTGCCGAACGTCGACCACGCGCTGGACCTGGAAGGCCTGCTCGCGGCCGTCACCGACCGCACACGCGTGATCTTCGTGGCGAACCCGAACAACCCGACGGGCACCGCGCTGCGCACCGCGGAGCTGACCTCGTTCCTGGACCGCGTGCCCTCGAACGTGCTGGTCGTGCTGGACGAGGCGTACCGCGAGTTCGTGACCGACCCGGACGTACCGGACGGTCTCACGTTCCTCGACCGGCAGAACGTGGCCGTGCTGCGAACGTTCTCGAAGGCGTACGCGCTGGCCGGCATCCGGCTGGGCTACCTGGTCGCGGACGAGGACGTCGCCGCCGGGGTCCGCAAGGTCGGCATCCCGTTCGCCGTGAACCGGGTGGCGCAGGCGGCGGGCATCGCCGCCATGGCGGCCCAACCCGAGCTGATGGCCCGCTGCCGGGAGGTCGTCGAGGAACGCCCACGCGTACACGCGGCACTGGTCGAGATGGGCTACGAGGTCCCCGAGTCACAGGCGAACTTCGTGTGGCTCCCCCTGGGTGACCGCACGGCCGCGTTCAACGAGCACTGCATGGACCAGAAGGTGATCATCCGCGCCTTCGCGGGCGAGGGCGTCCGCGCAACAATCGGCCTCCCCGCCGAGAACGACGCCTTCCTGGCCGCGGCCCGCACCTTCCCCCGCTGACGAAAGTCCCTTTCGCTCGACCCCACCGGGTGAAACTCATCCACACCCCACGCCGACCAGCGTTTTCGTCAGTGCCAGCCGGTAGACTGGCGTGGCGGGGTGCCCCCGGGATCGGGTGGGGGCTGCCCACAGTTAGGGGCGCCGTTTGACGAATCAAATGGGCGGTGTCTGAGATTCACGCTGGGCGGAGTCAGCTGGTCCCGGACACGTTCCGGGCACCAAGACGCACACAGGTCTATTTGTGCAACCCACGCACGCTCCTGGCGACGGAGACCAACGGCCTGCTCCGTCCGTACTTCTCCAAAGCCCAATGGGCGGTGGCCGGGGCAACTCAGGCCGCCACCAGTTCGGTACGCAGCTGATCGGCGAACCGTTGGCGGGCGGCGGCCACTCTGCGCCAGTGCGCGATGCGGTCCAGCTCCGTGGAGGCCCTGGCCAGGACCTCGGCGGCGTGTGCGGCGGACTCGACCTCGTTGGCGGCGGCGTCGAGGTCACCGGTCTCGATGAGGGTGTAGGCGCGGCGCATCTCGGACTGGGCGGTGGCGTAGATGGCGTAGGCGGTCATGTTGTCCGCGAGGGCGCCGAGTGGGTGCGACATCGGTATCTCCTGGCTGGTCTGTCCGGTTGCTTTCACAGACACGTCGTAGGAGACAGCGTCGGTTCGACGCCTTTCAGGAAGTTTTCGTAGCGTTATCGGCGCCGGGTGGGGCGGCGGTGCGCACGGGCGTGCCAGCAGCTCTGGTGCCAGTGCCGCCGGTCCGCGACGCTGCCCAGCTCGTCGGCGGGCCAGACCACGACATGCGCGGTGCCGGGGCGGATCTCGTGGTCGCAGCCCGGGCAGCGGTAGGTCTTGGTGGTGCTCGTGCCGCTCACGTTGCGGATGAGCCAGTCGCCGTCCGCCGCGGACTCCGACCGCTGCAGGCCCGCGCTGCCCAGCTCCCTGACGGGCTCGCGGCGGTCACGGTTACGACGAGGCACACCACGTCACGTTAGCGGCAGGGCACAATTGACGCGTGCCGACGTACGAGTACCGCTGCAAGGAGTGCGCGACCACCTTCGAGGTGCGTCGCTCGATGAGTGAGTCATCGGCCCCCGCGCCCTGCCCGGAGGGTCATGACGACACGGTCAAGCTGTTGTCCATGGTGTCCCTGGGCCGTGGTGGCGACGGGGCCGCCGCGCCGGCCGGAGGTGGCTGCTGCGGCGGCGCCTGCGGTTGCGGGTGACTCAGTAGTCCCGGAAACCCTTACCGGTCTTGCGGCCGAGCCGACCGGCGGTGACCAGGTGTTCCAGTAGCGGCGCCGGCGCGAAGCCGGCGTCGCGGAACTCGTAGTACAGCGACCGCTCGATGGCGAGCGACACGTCGAGGCCGACGACGTCCAGCAGCTCGAACGGCCCCATCGGCAGCCCGCAGCCGACCTTCATGGCGGTGTCGATGGCGTCCGCGTCGGCGTAGTGCGCCTCGAGCATCTTGACCGCGTCGTTGAGATACGGGAACAGCAGCGCGTTCACGATGAAACCGGCCCGGTCCGCGCAGTGGACGGGGTGCTTGCCGAGCGCCCGGCATAACGCGTCCGCCGTCGCGGCCACGTCGTCGGCGGTCGAGATCGTGCGCACGACCTCGACGAGCTTCATCACCGGCGCCGGGTTGAAGAAGTGGAGCCCGACCACGTCCGCGGGGCGTGACGTCGCGGCCGCGCACTCGATGACGGGCAGCGACGACGTGGTCGTGGCGAGGATGGCACCGGGCTTGAGCACCTTGTCGAGCGCCCCGAAGACCTCGCGCTTGACTGCCAGCTCCTCGGCGACTGCCTCGATGACCAGGTCGCAGTCGGCCAGCTCGTCGAACTCCGTGGCCGCGTGGATCCGGCCGACCGTCGCGTCCCGGTCCTCTTCGGACAGTCGACCCTTGCTCACCTGGCGGTCGAGCGACTTGCGCACCTTCCCGAGCGCGATTTCCGCCCGGTCCGTGCTCCGCGCCCGGAGCACGACGTCGAACCCTTTCCTGGCAAGGACTTCCGCGATGCCGGTGGCCATGGTCCCGGTCCCGACGACCCCGACCCGCCCGAGGTCCCGCGTGGGTCCGCCGACCTCTTCCGGCGTGTCCACATCGGACACGACGTTCGGCGAGTCGACCCCGTCGTAGGTGTAGAACCCGCGCCCGGACTTCCGCCCGA
>NZ_JBJMIE010000165.1:0-5766 GCF_045807065.1 Actinophytocola sp.
GCGCCACAACCTCCACACGCTACGCACTACCAAATCCTAGGCAGCGCAGGAACACGGCGAACACCCGAAACACCCGATCGGCTCCTCGGGTCCGGTCGTGTGCTGAGCAGGGCCGGCGTCGCAGGTCAGTCATCGGTCGTCAACACATGGAGAAAAGTCAGGTGCATGTTCGGCACAATTGCGGCAGTCGGCAGTACAGGCGGCACTGGGTAAAGCGTTGCTCCTGACGCAGGGTCAATCTGAGTGGAGCTCATGCTGGTCCTGTTCAGCGATTTCACCGCGGGCTGCGGTGACGTGCCACTCGGCGCGGGCGAGAAGCTCGTCGAAGGGTAACTGGTCAGGTGCCTGTCGGCGTGGTGTGTTGATCTTTCGATTGGTTCGTGGATCATGTTGTGGTGTCTGGGGATCGACGTCCGTCCTATGAAGAGCTTGCTGCGGAGAACGTGGCGCTTCGAGGGATGGTGTCGGAGCTGCGTGCGGTGGTGGAGGCGCTGCAGGCTGAGGTCGCTGATCTGAAGCGGCAGGTGGGTCAGAACAGTCGGAATTCGTCGAAGCCGCCGTCGTCGGACTCGCCGTTCGCCAAGCCGGCGCCGAAGTCGTTGCGGCGTAAGAGCGGCCGTAAGCCGGGTGGGCAGCCGGGGCATCCCGGGTCAACGTTGGCGCTGGTCGCTGATCCGAACGAGCGGGAGCGGCACGAACCCGGTCCGTGCACTGGCTGCGGCGCAGATCTGGCCGACGCGCCGGAGGTGGGGATGGAACGGCGGCAGGTGTTTGACCTGCCGCCGGTGACGGTGCGGGTGACCGAGCATCAGCTCATCGCGCGCCGCTGTCGTTGTGGGACCACCACCTGTGGCGCCGCGCCGGAAGGTGTGACCGCGCCGGTGCAGTACGGGCCGCGGATCACTGCGATCGTCCTCTATCTCTACGTCGGGCAGTTCCTGTCCAAGAAGCGGACCGCGCAGGCGCTGGCCGAGTTGTTCGGCATCCCAGTCTCCGGCGCCACCGTGACGACGATGACGAAGCGGGCCGCCGCTGGGCTGGACGAGTTCCTCGATGTCGTGCGTGATCGGATCGCGGAGGCTGAGGTGGCCGGGTTCGACGAGACCGGCCTGCGGGTAGCCGGGGACCTGCACTGGGTGCACTGCGCCCGCACCGACCGCTACACCCTGATCACCTGCCATCGTGGGCGCGGCCAGGACGGCATGGACCACGCCGGTGTCCTCACCCGCTTCCACGGGGTGGCGGTGCATGACGCGTGGGCGCCCTATGACACCTACGTCAACGCCGACCACCAGCTGTGTTGCGCGCATGCCCTGCGTGAGCTTCAAGCCGTCACCGACGCCGCCGATCCGCAGGCGGACTGGTGCTGGGCCACACAGGCCGCCGACGCGCTCGTCGCGATGCACAAGGTCATCGCCGACGCGATCGCCACCGGCGACACCACATTCAACGCCGCGACACAGCGCGTCCTCGATCAGCAGATCGTGTTCTACCACTCGGCCGTGCAGATCGGCGTCAACCAGACCGCCGCACGCACCACCAAGACCATGCAGAAGCACAACGCGCTCGCCCACCGACTGCTCGACCGCCGAGACGACTACCTCCGCTTCACCCAGGACTGGCGAATACCCGCTGACAACAACGGATCCGAACGCGATATCCGCATGATCAAACTCCGGCAGAAGGTGTCCGGCTGCCTCCGAACCCTCACCGGAGCCCGACAATTCTGCGCCATCCGCAGCTACCTCTCCACAGCCGCAAAACACGGCAAACACTTCTTCGAAGTCCTCGTCATGCTCACCGCAGGCCACCCCTGGACGCCCGCAACCAGCTAAACCCTCACACAGCAACCTGACCAGTTACCCATTCGCCAGCCATCCACGCACATCTGGTTTGTTCAGGAACGACTCGACATGGTGCGACTCGCTTACCATGGCCATCACTCATCCGCTCTGGAGCGGATCACCTGATGATTCACAACCCCTTCACACCATACGTTACCCAACCAGCACGTGGGCTTTACCAAAGCGGACATCGTTACCTAAACCAAGATCAGATGCCCTCTAGGGCCGCGTCGGCACCTCCCACCGCCTTCAGATCCGCCATCGTCGCACGATGCGCGTTCGCCTGTTCAGAACTGAAGGGGTCAATTCATCGTGGGCTTCCCCCCAGATCGTGGAGGCATGGACTATGAGGATCATGTGTCATGTCCGAGAAGAGGCGGAAGTTCGACCGGGAGTTCCGTGAGGGAGCTGTTCGGATTGTCCGCGAGACGAACAAACCGATCGCTCAGGTAGCTGCTGATCTGGGGATTCATGCCGGGGCGTTGGCGAACTGGGTCAAGCAGGACAAGATCAACCGTGGCGAGAGCGAAGGCTTGAGCGGTGACGGGCGGGCCGAGCTGGCCCGGTTGCGGGCCGAGAACGCCGAGCTGAGGATGGAACGGGATGTCCTCAAGCGATCGGTGGTCCTGTGGGTGAAGGAGGCGACGCGGTGAGCCTGGCCGCGTTCATCGCCGACCAGAGGACCAGCCACGGTGTGCCGCACGCCGTGGCGTGCCGGGCTCTGGCGGTGTCGGAGTCCTGGTTCTACAAGTGGCACCGCCGTCAACGCCAACCCTCGCCGAGCGAGCAGCGGCGCGTCGAGCTGGATGCGGCGGTCGCGGCGGCATTCGAGGCTGCGCATGTCTTGCACGGTTCACCGCGAATACTCGTCGATTTACGCGCTGCTGGCTGGACGGTGAGTGAGAAGACGGTGGCGAAGTCGATGGCTCGCCAGGGCATGGTCGCCAGGCCAAAGAAGCGGCGGAAGAACTTGACCCGGCCGGATAAACGGGCGGTGCCGTTCCCGGATCTGGTGAACCGGGACTTCACCGCGCCGGCGCCGAACATGACCTGGGTCGGCGACATGACAGAAATCCCCACCGATGAGGGCAAGCTCTATCTTTCGACGGCGATCGACCTGTTCTCCCGCCGGCTGCTCGGCTACGCCACCAGCCGCCATCCGGATGCCGAACTCGCTGGTGAGACCATCAAGATGGCTGTCGCCGCCCGTGGCGGGAAGCACCGGGTGGCCGGGGTGATCTTTCATTCCGATCGCGGTTCGACCGGTGGATTCAACTGGTCGTCGCAACACCTCGATCGTGGAGGTGTTGATGGGCAGGCCAGCGGGGTGGATGACGGCGTTGACCGGTCGTTCGCCGATGAAGTCGCCGGGGGCGCCGGCGCTTCGGCGGGAAGTTGAGCGTGAGTTCTGGCGTGCGATCGCCAAGGGTGCTACTGCCGAGGAGGCCGGGATCGCGGTCGGCGTGTCGCAGGCGGCTGGGGCCCGTTGGTTCCGACACGGTGGTGGCATGCCCTCGGTTGATGTTGCTCCGTTGTCTGGTCGGTATCTGTCGTTTCGCGAGCGGGAGGAGATCGCTATCCTCAACGCGCAAGGTGTTGGGGTCAGGGAGATCGCCAAGCGCGTGGGTCGTGATCCGTCGACGATCTCGCGGGAGTTGCGCCGTAACGCGGCGACCCGTGGCGGGAAGCTGGACTATCGTGCTTCGGTTGCGCAGTGGAAGGCAGACCTGGTGGCGCGCCGTCCCAAGACGGCCAAACTCGTCGAGAACGAGCGGCTCCGCGACTATGTCCAGGACCGACTCGCTGGGGTGATCCGTGCTCCGGGTAGGAGGTTCGTACGTGGTCCGATCACACCGGAATGGAAAGGACGGAACAAGCCACATCGGGCGGACCGACGGTGGGTCACGGCGTGGAGTCCGGAGCAGATCGCCCGCCGGCTGCCTATTGAGTTCCCCGATGATGAGTCCATGCGGATTTCCCACGAGGCGATCTATCAGTCCCTCTACATTCAGGGCCGTGGTGCGTTGAAACGGGAGTTGGTCGCCTGTTTACGGACTGGTCGCGCGTTGCGGGTGCCGCGGTCGCGGACTCGGCGCCACTCTGGCGGGCACGTCACGCCGGAGGTGATGATCAGTGAGCGGCCCGCTGAGGCGGATGACCGGGCGGTTCCGGGACATTGGGAGGGTGACCTGATCATTGGGGCCGACCGGTCGGCGATCGGCACGCTCGTGGAACGCACAACGCGATACACGATGCTGCTGCACCTGCCCCGGATGGAAGGCTACGGCGTGCAGCCGCGGGTGAAGAACGGGCCGGCGTTGGCCGGCCGCGGTGCTGAGGCGGTGCGGGACGCGATCGCCGCGACCATAACCACGCTGCCCGAACAGCTACGCCTAACACTGACATGGGATCGCGGCAAAGAACTGGCTCAACACGCCCAATTGACGATCGACACCGGCATACAGGTTTTCTTCGCCGATCCGCACAGTCCCTGGCAACGCGGCACCAACGAAAACACCAACGGCCTGCTGCGGCAGTACTTTCCCAAAGGAACCGACCTCTCCCGCTGGAACCGCACCGACCTCGCCGCCGTCGCCATCACACTCAACAACCGTCCACGCAAGACGCTCGACTGGAACACACCGGCCGAAGCATTGAACAAGCTGCTACTATCACTGCAATAAAGTCGGTGTTGCGACCACCAGTTGAATCCGGGACCTATACCGCACACGATTTCACCGTGCTCTGTGACAAGCTCGACATCCGGCAATCGATGGGCCGGATCGGGTCGTGTTTCGACAACGCCGCGGCCGAGTCGTTCTTCTCCACACTGGAACACGAAGTGCTCTCTCGTCATCATTTCAAGACCAGGAAAGAAGCAAAACAGACTATTGTGAAATGGGTTGTCGACTTCTATAATCGACGGCGTCGCCACAGTTCCTGTGGGATGCAGTCCCCGAACCGGGTCACGTCGTAGCCGGCATCGGCCACGATCAGGATGGGCGGATCGCCCTGCCGCCAGTGGCCGGCGTCGATGATCCGGTCCACGACTTCGCGTAGTTGGGTGGCGGTGACCGCGGTGGCGTCGTCGGCGGGTCGGAGCCGGACCGCGTCCAGCAGTGCTGTCCATGAGGTGCGCCCGGTCTCCAACGCGGCGACGAACGAGTAGGGCCAGCCGGGGATCATCTGGGCTTGGCCCTTGCCGCGAGCGTAGGTGTGGCAGAACAGCCGCTGCGGGCTGCACGCGGCGTCCGGACGCAGCCAGTGCGACACGTCCACGGCCAGCGCGATCCGCCCGTTCGCGGCACGCGGCAACGGCAAACCGGCCAGAGTGATGCGTAATCGGTCGACCTCGATCCGGCCGTGGTTGACCGCGTCGTAGCCGGCGCCGTGCCCACGCCGATGCTCAGGGACGAGCGACAGCTCGGCCAGGCTGATCACCGGTCCCTCGGCACACAACACCGCATCGGCCAACTCGAACAACGCGTCCGCCCGACTGGTCAGACACTCGTAGAACCGCTCACGGAACCCAGACAGCTCCCCGACTGCACCGGCTCGACCGGTGTCGTGCACACTGATCAACTGAAGCCCTTGGTAGTGATCTTCCTCTGTCGCAAGAAGAATGATCAACCAAGGGCTTCACCCATGATCAACCGGGGTCACGCACCCGTGCTGCCAGGGTCGGGTGGCCCAGGGGGATCTCACCCCTGGGCTCCCACGGAACGGAGCGTGACAGTCTCCCGTCACTCCGCTCTTCTCATCCTCCCCAGCTGAACTCGCGCTCCCAGGCCCAGTGCTTGAACAGTCCGGGCTCTCGATCGAGGAGTCCGGTCCACCATGCCCTGCGGCGTTTGAAGGAGCGCAGCCTCTTGTATTTCTTGCGTGCCCAGCGCACCAGGTAGGTGTTGATGCGTCGGAGGAA
>NZ_JBJMIE010000166.1:0-9954 GCF_045807065.1 Actinophytocola sp.
ACGCTGCTGGCATCGAAGAGACATTGCGCACTGCGGAGGTCGTGTGGTGTGCGTACAATGCACACGTTGATCGGATTTTTTGGAGGGTCGCGCAACTTCCGGACGTGCTGGTTTCGATTTTCGCGGTCGTCCTGTTTGCCGTTTCATTTGGTTGGGGTCCTGTACCGGTCGGCAGTTTCGGCTCCGTCGTGGCGAGCGTGCTCTGGCCCCTATGCGCACTGACCCTCGCCGTCAATCTGTACCTCTGGACGACCGAACTGATTGCGATCAGACGCTTAAGGCTCTACCTGCGCACAATTCCGACACAGGTTAGCGGTATGGTGTTGTTCGTTGCGATACTGGTATTGTTGGTCGATGACGTGCCGGATGTGCTTTTCGCCGTCATCGTCGCCAGCTTGAGTATCGCACTGGTGCTGGCGTTGGCGGCGCAGACACCGCGGTTTAGCCTTTGGTACCGACGAGTTCTGCGGCCGGGCGAGGCTGAATCTGCCCTCGTGGGGTTATGGGCAGTGACATATCTAGCCTGCAGCAGGACAGATCTCGCGCAGTCCTCCGCAGGGCGCACCGCCGCATGGCGCGAACTCGAGGTGTTGGCCGCCAACACAGCCCGCCTCCTGCCATATGCCGTCGAGTCCGCGGAAGGCAGAACGCGTGAGTACCGCAAGGCGGTTGAAATTGACGCGCGCAATATCGCACAGGCAATCAGAGCACACCAACGTCATCTCGTACTCCCCGACGCTGAGGAACTTGCCGATCTACGCCGATCGCTCGCTTGTGGGCTCCTGTACGCATGCACACGCGACTGGGGGAAGCTCAAGATCCAGGACAGTGTGCAAGAACCACGCCGATGGTGGCGCCGGTCCGGACCCGCGCTCCTCACGGCCGCGACCGCCGCCGGGTTGGCTGTTGCGGTGCGATTTGTGGATGGTGTCGTATCCGCGGAAGAACAGACCAAGTTCATCGTGACGTTGCTGCTCGTAGCGGCCCTGAGTATCGCGAGTGGTTTAGGTGCCAGCACCCAGGGGATGCAGGAACTTACGTTGCGTTTCACTGGGGTACGGCGATAGCCGCTTTCCAGTGGCCTGCCGATTTTGGGCGCGGGAACTGACAGTGCGTGGTTCGACACCTGAGGCCCGACCGTATATGGGTCCTGGCCGTAGTCCGTTCGCGCTCTGTTCTGCCCGGTTGACAACGTTCGGTCGTTTCGGTCGCCGAATATTGCTGAGACCGCTCACCTAAGCATGGCAGAATCACATGCCTCCATCTACCTTGGATAAGTGTGACTAAGGGCTGTCATGTAATTGATCTTCTGGTTAGGTGCCAACCGTGTTGGGTCAGCCGGCGAGTGTGATGTTGTGGAGGTGAGCGATTCCGGAAACGGTGTCGGCGAGTGTGTTGGCGGCCCGCCGGTAGTCGCGGAGGATTTTCCCAGCACTTCATGCGTGCCAGGGCGTGTTCGATTCTGGCACGGATCGTGCGGTGGACGGCGTTGAGTTCTTCTTGCCACTCGGACAGTTCGCTGCCGTCCGCGGGTTTCGGTAGGGCATGATCACCTCTGGGTTGCCGCGGTACCCGCCGTCGGTCATCACCGGCCGATCGTCGACCTGGTCTTTGATGCCGGAGTCGCGGTAGGCGGTGCAGTCGTTGCGCTTCCCAGGTTGCGGGTCGCCGGTAGCGATGACCAGGCGCGTGTCGGCGTCGATCGCGATCTGCACGTTGGCCGAGTAACGGTAGTTCTTCGATGGCACCGCCAATCGGTGGTCCCGAGTCGGGATGAGGGTGCCGTCCACGATCGCCACCGAGTCGGTCCTGCGTTTGCGGACCGGCGCCAGCGCCAGCAGCGGCCCGACTTTGTCGATCACCCGGTGCGCCGCGGCGTGCGAGACGCCGAACAGTGGTCTGATCTGGCGCATGGTCAGGTTCGTCCGCCAGTAGACCGCAACCAGCAACACTCGGTCTGCCAGCGGCAACGCCCACTGCCGACCCGGCCGCCCATCTGCGATCTCATCGCCGCCGCGTTCGGCTACCAATCGGACCAGCTTGCGGAACTGACCCGGTGTCAGCCCGGTGAACGGGGCAATCCGCTCCGACCTCGACGCTGTGATCACCTGCACCACAACAACATGATCAACTATCGGTCGAGACAGACCTGCGCCGGGGTTACGTGACAGCCCTTAGGTCCACCCAGCTCACGTACTGGTGGAGTGCACTTATTTCGACCGTGCACTATTCCTGAGACTCACTCTCCGCCGTACTCTAGTTCACCCGTCCTCGCGTTAATGATCTGAGCGTTGATCAAAGAGTGTGCTTCCGGATCCATGACGGCGTCCTCCAAAGTGTAGAGACGCCCGCGAAGCTTCACGGCGACCGCGTCAGGGTCGTCGATCTCGGTCCATGACTCGTCCCGGACCAACGGGACGTCGGTGTACGAAGGGACAATGCGCTGATCCAGTATGTCGACCAAGCCGCGGCTCTGGGCGGGGTTGATGTGGCCGAGCCAGTGTCGTCGCTCCACGCGGTAAGTGACGAGAAAATTCGAGACGGGCCGCCACTGTGGGTGCCCCTCGGAATCCTGAACATAGATGTGCATTGGCTTGCTGCTCCCGACCTCACCACCGTCGCGGGGCAGCCGTCCCGCGTTCCATTCCTTGGCGAACCGCTCCAGAAGGCGAATCCGAGTCTTGCCACCGTCGTCCGAGAGATTCGCGAAGAAGCCGTTGCGGTCGTCGCCGTAGATCGTGTCTCCGGCGAGGGCCTGGTGGGTGAAGGTAGGCAGGACGATGGGCGTGAGCGTTGTCCAGATGACGGGGAGTTCCAGGATCTCGAGCCACCGGCTCGTGGCGCTGTCATGGAGGGCGTAGAGCTCGATGCCGAGGTTGCGGGCGTAGCGCCGGGTCGGCTTGGTGAAGCCGCCGTTGCATACCAGAACGCCGCGATCCGCCTTGGTGTCACGGACCACGGAGGCCAGCTTGTCCAAGTGAGTAATGTCGGCGGGCCGATCCCAATCACGTACCTCCACGACGACGAGACGCGAGGTACCGGTGTCGTCTTGCCATTTGATGCTCACGTCGATCTGGCGGTCGACACCGCTCAGATGCCCGCGGATGGAGTCATCGTGCTTGACCACGGCGTTTCTGCCTTCGAGCTCGCGGAAGATCCGCTCGGCAAGAAGCTCGAGTTCACGTCCGGACCGATCCTTTGACGCTCGTCCTCTGGAATCACGATGCTCCGTCATACTTCTCTGTTCCTCCCTGCCGTATCCGCCTGCTCGGCGGCGCGGGCGGCAATGTAGTCGGCCCAGTCTCGTTGGGCGTGTTTGACCCAACGGATGGCTGTGTGCAGGTGGATGTCGAGCAGGTCGGCGAGCACGGCTGCCGGCAGATCCGCAGCCAGCGCGGCGAGCGCGCCGTTGCGGGCGGTTCGAATGGTGATGCCGTGGCGGTTGAGTCGGTCGCTGAGGGCCCGGTTCCCGATCGGCTGCCCGGGGACACGTCCGGGAAACAACCATCGGTGACCGGCCAGGCTGTGTGGGACTGTGAGCCGCGGGGGCGGCGTGCTCGCTAGCCGCCGAAGGAGTCCAGCGAGGCGGGGCGGCAGCAGGAGCGGGTGCTCGTTCATCACGAGGTAGGTGTGTTCGCCCTTGTTGGTGACCTGGTCTGCGGTGAGGTTGCGGATGCGCTCGCCGCGGAGGCCGAACAGCAGTGTCAGTGCGCCGGCCGCCCGGATGTCGATGGGCATCGCCTCGTCGGTCAGACACCGCTGTAGCAGCCGCCACCGGTCGTCGTCACCGAGGAATTCCGCCGGGTGCTGCCATGGGACGTTCGGGATGGTCAGGTCACCGGTCAGGCCGCGCTGTCGGGTCCATTTGAGGAAGTAGCGCGCGGCATTGCGCCGTTGGCTGGCCGCGCCGTCCAGCCAACGGTCGATGTCGTCCTGCCGCAGCGTGCTCAGTGAGAGCCCTTGGTTTTCAATCCATTCCAGAAGTTCGAGGGCGACGAGCGTCCTTCGCCGGATGTGGTGCCGGGCCGTGGCCGGGTATCGCCGGGCCGTGGCCCGGCGGCGGGCCCGACGCAGCAGGTGCCACTGGAGGTAGGGGCGGATCAGGTTCGCGTGTGCGGCGGGCCGGTCGGCAAGGTGATGGTCGAGCCAGGCCGGGAGCCGTTCGAGGTCTTCGTTGCGTTGTTCGAGGATGCCGGTCTGCACCAGCATCTGCCGGGCGTAGTGAACGTTGCGGTCGAGCGGGAACGCGTCCAAGAGTCCGTGGTTGATCGGCTCACCCGAGGCCGCCAGCCGCGAGAGCAGAGCGGCGGCCGGGCTGTCCTTGATCCATTGGATCTGCTTGAACGGGTTCTCGGCTCGAATCAACGTCTCGAGCAGCGGTTCGAGCTGGGACGGGATCTCGGCGTTGGGCCCGGTGAGCAGGCTGCGGGCGCGGGCGGTCAGCACGCAGTGCGCGCAGCCGTCGTGCCCGTAGGGGTTTCCGCTGCGGCCGCAGTTGTCGCAGGTGTAGTCGATGTCGTAGCCGGCGCAGGGGCCGCAGACACATGCGCCGTCGTCAGTGTGGGCGATCAGGGGTTGCAGACGATGGCAGGTCGCGCATTCCTCGGGCGACCGCAGGATTGCCGTGTAGCAAGACATACAGACCGGGCCGATCGGCCAATACGCCTGGGCGGGACGAGGTCTGCGGCAGCGGCGGCAGGTCACCCTGGGCCGTTCGACGCGGGCATAGCAGGAATGGCAGATCGGCTCGCTGGAGCTGACGCGTGTGCAGGGGCGGATCCGGCCGCAGCGAGAGCAGGTCATGTCGGGGCCGCGGTAGCAGCTGTCGCAGAGATCGGGTTGGTCTCCGGTTGCCGCTCGGCGGATCTCCCGGACTCTGCCGCATCGGCCGCAGGCCCGACGGGGACGTCGGAACCGGTTGTAACAGTGGTAGCAGCAGGCACCGTGCTCGTCGATGACCGCGGCCGGTTTGATCTGTCCACACGAGACACATTGGTGCACTGGCCGGTCCCAGCATCGGTGGCAAATGCCGTCGCCGTTGTCGAGGCGGACCACCGGCCGTTCCGTGCGTCCGCACCCACTGCACTGTTCGAGGGTTTCCGGATCGTGGTGGTAGCAACGGAAGCAAATCCTGCCGTCCGGCTTCCGGGCGGCGATCCGCACCCCGTCTCGGTGGCAGCGGTCGCAGGTGGACAGTCGTGACCGTGAGTCGCAGGCGCCGCAGACCCGGCCCTCCGGCCGGAGCCACCGCAGTTCCGTGGTGACCTTGCCGCAGCGTGCGCAAACGATGCGAACCACCGGGTGGCCGTGATCGTGCAGGACATGCGTCAGCCTCACCAGCGCGGGCGGGCAGTGGGACTCGCCGGAGACGAGGGCGTCGAGGTGGTCGGCGAGATGGGCGGCCAGTTCCTCGAGGTAACGGGCGGCGCCGCGGACCGGGATCGGCACCGCCGCCTCCAGCGCGGCCACGGCCGAGCCCTGGGTCAGCGTCGGAACCGCTGTGGTCAGGGCGGCGACCACTGCGTTCATCGCGGGGTCCATCCGTGCGGCCTGGCGAGCCAGCCGCGCCGCCGTCGACGGGGGTGTCACAGGCCCTGGGGCCGGCGGATCGACGTGCGCCGCGCTGCCGGCGCGGGACCGTGCCCTTCGCCGGCGGTCTTGCGGACCTCGGCGTTGACGGTCTCGATCTCGATCAGGTCGTTGGGCGTGCAGTCGAGGATGTCGCACAAGGCGGCGAGGGTGTCCATCGACAGCCGTTGCGGTGGTTGGGTCACCAGCCTGAACACCTGCTCTCGCGACAACACCATGCCCCGCTCTGCCAGCAACGGCACCAGGTCCGAGGTTTGGTAGTGCCCCTTCTCGGCCATCCTCAGCCGCAAGTGCCACTGAATGCCCATCTTCTTCTTCACGACTCGTCGTCCTCCCAGAGCTCGGCGTGCCGCTCGGTCAGCTTCTTGCGCAGCAACTGGTTGCGGTACTCATCCGAGACGCCCGTGTATATGGCAGTCGAACTGGCCGTCGCGTGCCCGGCCTGTTCTTGCACAAATCTCTCCGGATAGTCGAACTCGACAAGATGCGTGATCATGCTGTGGCGCAAGGAATGCAAATCCAGGTCAGCCGGCAGGCCGGCCGCCTCGCGACATGTCTCGAACGCCTCGTTCGCGCTGCGCTTGGACAGCCGACCACACCGCTCGGTCACCCACAACGCCGGATGGTCGCCGACATCGAACCGCGGCCGGACCTCGCTGAGGTAGTGATCGAGTACATCGACGATCCAGTCCATCTCCGGGACGGTGAGCACCGTGCGTCGTTTGGGCGGGCTGCCGTTGGAGGACTTGCCCCACCGGACGAACACCCCGCCGTAGCGGCCGTACTGGGGCGCTTTCGGATTGCGGCGCAGGTCGACAAGGTCCAGGCCGCATGCTTCCCGCCTCCGAAGCCCGAACGCGTAGAAGGTCTTTAGCAGCGCGGAGTCCCGCATCGCCGCCAGCGCGCCCTTGCGGCGGCGCTTGCGGATCTCCTCGACGCGGCCGTCGGCCGCGTCGAACAGCGCCTGTACTTCGTCGTAGGACAGCGGTCGCCGCCCCGGCCGCCCCTCGAACTCGGTGACATGCACGACGCTGTTGTCCTCGTGCAGGATCTGCGCCGGCACCTGCCCGAACTGCTCCTGGCACGTCGCCTGCCAGCCGTAACGGCCGTCGCAGACGAACGCGCAGAACATCCGCAGCGAGTTCTGGTACTGCCGGGCGGTCGAGACGCTGAAGTTCGGGTTGCTCGCCCGCAGGTGGTCGAAAAATGCCTCCACCTCCGCCGGCTGCCACTGCCAGGGATACTGGTTGGAGAACGCCACCAGCCTCCGTACCAGCGACAACCGCGGCTTGATCGTGCTGTCCCACTTCAGGAACCGGGTGCGCTGCTGCCGCGCCCACCCCTCCAGCATGCCCTCGAACACCGCCGTCGCCGGGTCCAGGTGGACGACGCCCTGCGCCAGCACCAGATGCGCCGCGCCGTCCAGGTCCGCTGCTCGACCCACTCTCACCTCCGTTGCATTTGCTGCAACATTGTTGAGATCAGGTCGATCGATTGCAAGAGCCCTGCACAGGTTCGTTCACCGAGTCCCTCAAGTTGGCGTCTCATGCCCCTCTGAGCTGCGGATTCGCCTTGTATCGCCGTCGGTTGAATGCTGCATCAAACGCAATTCCGCGCGTTTCTCGCTGTCGCGCATCCCGGACAGGTAGGCGATCACAATGTAGCAGGCCGCGCTCAGCCGCTGCTCGTAGCGCGCGTAGGCGCGGTACGGCATGCGCTCCAACCACGGCCGACCGTCGACCTGCGCTGTCATGGCGCACCACAGATAGGCGTCGTCATCGATGCCGAGCTCGGCGATCGCGGCGTCGATGAGCGCTTGGTTGCTGGTGCACTGCAACGTGCTCCGCGAGACGTCGACCTCGCGGGCCAGATGGGAATGGCTTAGTCCGACCGGGCCGCCTGGCAGCGGCCGGCCCGACCGTCGGTAGCGCTCGAGCACGGCGATCAGGTGGGGTTGGGCGGTCTTGCTGCCGGGTCCGCGGTGTCCGTGCCGGCGGCGCCAGTGGCAGGCATACAGCTGGGTCCACTCGGTGCGGGCGGCCAGGATATCGGCGGAGAACTCCTGCACGTAGCGCAATGCCCAACCCAGCAGTGGTCCGAGGACGGGTTCGGGGATGCGGTCGGTGGTGTTCTCACCGACCCGTTTGCGGTCGCCTTCGTACCAGCCGTCCAGGGTGGCGGGATCGACGCCGAGCCGGTCGCTGATCAACCGGTCCCGGTAGATCCACAGCCTGCGGACGGCGCCACGCAACCCCTGCCGCCAACTGCCGGATATGCCTGACCGGGCCAGGTGTTTCCGGTAGGCGTCCACTACCGCCAGGTCGACCGCCGTGAGCGAGGGGATGTCCTGGGCGTGGAGCCAGTCGAGGAAGATCTTGAGGCGGGTGAACTCGACCCTGATCGTGACGATCCGCGGGCGACGCTGTCCCTCCGGCAGCTCACCGGCCAGCTGCGCGTAGAAGTACTCCTTCGCCACCGCTCGGAATCGGGCGGGCAGGGTGGTGAAGTCCAGCTTCAAGCTCTGCTGCTGCTTCTGCAGCAACGCCGGGGACAAGTCCCACACGTCCTCGCCGAACCGCGCGGTGTCAGCCAGGTCGGTTCCCTCCCGCAGCGGGGTCTGCGCGAAAACCTGGACATCGCCACTGATCCGCGCTGTCGCCGCCCCGGCAGCTGTCCCAGCGTTGGTCTCGGTCTGGTGGTGCGCGGTCGTCATGTGGTCTCGTCCTTCGGTCCTTCCAGCAGGTCAAGCAGGGTGACCGCGCTGCCGTCGGCGTGGGCTCGGGCGTGGTCGACCTCGGCGGGGGTGAAGGTGGGCAGGATGTCCTCGGTGATCGCCAGCCACGTTTGGCCGTACCGTCGCCACCACTCCTCCCGGTCGGTGCCGCGCCACCGGCGTTCCAGTTCGCCGAGCAGGTCGAGCATGCTCGGCAAATGATCAACGGTGACCACGGCGTTGCGGCAGACGAAGCAGGTCAGGAACGACGCGCGGCAGATCCCGTCGTTGAACGGGCTGTCCTGGATGCTGGTGCAGGAGGTGAACGCGGTCGCCGTCGCACGGCTCACTGGATCAGCCGGCACGACCCGAACCGGGCCGCCGTTCCCGGCCAGGACCCGCTGGTGCGCGGCACGTGCGGCATCTTCGGCGTCGACCACCGCGTCGGCGACCAGGCCCTCGGCCCAGTCACGCACGGTGGGATCGCCGGCCAGGTAGCTGGTGAACAGCACATCTTGGGTATTGGTGCGCACCGCCGAGGGCAGGTGCCCGCCCACCGCACGGGTGGTGCGCCGCTCCACAGTGGTCTTGAGCCGGTTGAGCGTCAGTCCCAGCGGCGCACCGTCCTCGCCGGTCAGGCCATGGCGCCGTGCCCACCGGCCCAGCCCCAGTCCGCGCGACAACATGGCAGCGAACGGATCGGCGTGCCCACCGCCAGCGAAGGCGTCGCACACGCCGCCGTTGAACCACACCGACCACGCGGTCCTCGAGCCGCTGAAGGCACGCGACCGCGCGGTGAGTTCCAGCAGCAACAGGTAGAACCCACCGGGTGTGTGCAGTTGCCGGCTGGGCGGCCCGATCTCCCACACGACGTCGTCGAACCAGTGCCCCGCACCACGGCGCCGCTTCACCACCTGCAGCTGCACCGCCCGGTCCTCCAGCAGCCGATGCTCGGCCGGGAGTTCCTTGATGGTCTCTCCGTTGCGCCCTGACACGGCGACCCCGAGCACCACCAGCGGCGGCAGATCCGAGCTGACCAGGAACAGCCGGCGGGCGTAGTCCATGCGCGCCCGTGGGTGCGGCGCCCCGGTCGGGAACCGGAACCTCGGCACCTCGCCGGTCGCGGCCAGCTCCAGCAGCTCCGCTGCTTGCCGGCGCTGCTCGGCGGCAAGCTCGCCCTCAGCTGTGGAGACCTCGGACGAGCCCGTATCGGCAACTGAAACGAGAAGGCGTTCACCGGCTCGGATGCGATCGCGGATCGCCGCGACGTCCGACCGTGCGGCCCGCACGATCCGCATGAACACCTCGTCGCTGTAGCCGGGCACTCCCTCTCGCCGGACACGGTTGACCATCAGCTGCCCGGTGGTCAGCCACGCACGGGTGTCCGGACGCAGCCGCTCGCCTGACACCTCCATCAGCACCCGGCAGACCCGCCGGACCTCCGCCATCGCCGCGACCTCGCTCATCGCGGCCAAGCGATCCAGCCGGAACCGCCGCAGCTGCGTCACGGTGATCTCACCAACGGTGGTCGGCCGCCCCGGCAGCTCGGCGAGGAACGCCACGAACCGCCGTAGCGACCACCACGCGTTGTTCGCGCTGGCCAGAGTGTGCAAGGTGCCGGTGTAGCCCACTCGCACCGCGAACGCCGCCGC
>NZ_JBJMIE010000167.1:0-5607 GCF_045807065.1 Actinophytocola sp.
ACCCTCGGTTCCTGAGATGAGCACTCGCACTTACCAGGTACGCACGTTCGGCTGCCAGATGAACGTGCACGACTCCGAGCGGCTGGCCGGCCTGCTCGAGGACGCTGGCTACACGCCGGCCGCCGGCGACGGCATGCCAGACGTCGTCGTGCTGAACACGTGCGCGGTCCGCGAGAACGCGGACAACAAGCTGTACGGCAACCTTGGCCACCTGCGGCCGACGAAGCTCGCGAACCCGGGCATGCAGATCGCCGTCGGCGGTTGCCTCGCGCAGAAGGACCGCGGCGACATCGTCAGGAAGGCGCCGTGGGTCGACGTCGTGTTCGGCACGCACAACATCGGCGCGCTGCCGGTGCTGCTGGAGCGCGCCCGGCACAACGCCGAGGCCCAGGTGGAGATCCTGGAGTCGCTCGAGACGTTCCCGTCGACGCTGCCCGCCCGCCGCGACTCGGCCTACTCGGGCTGGGTGTCGGTCTCGGTGGGGTGCAACAACACCTGCACGTTCTGCATCGTGCCGTCCTTGCGGGGCAAGGAGAAGGACCGCCGACCGGGTGACGTGCTGGCCGAGGTCGAGGCACTGGTCGCCGAGGGTGTCCTCGAGGTCACCCTGCTGGGGCAGAACGTGAACTCCTACGGCGTCGAGTTCGGCGACAGGCACGCGTTCGGCAAGCTGCTGCGGGCGTGCGGTTCCGTCGAGGGCCTGGAGCGGGTCCGGTTCACCTCGCCGCACCCCAAGGACTTCACCTCCGACGTCATCGCGGCGATGGCCGAGACGCCGAACGTGTGCCACCAGCTGCACATGCCGCTCCAGTCCGGTTCCGACCGCGTGCTGAAGGCGATGCGCCGGTCCTACCGGCAGCAGCGGTACCTGTCGATCATCGACGAGGTGCGGGCCGCGATGCCGGACGCCGCTATCACGACGGACATCATCGTCGGCTTCCCGGGCGAGACCGAGGAGGACTTCGCGGAGACGCTGAACGTCGTGCGGGCGGCGCGGTTCTCGTCCGCGTTCACGTTCCAGTACTCCAAGCGCCCGGGCACACCGGCCGCCGTGCTCCCGGACCAGCTGCCGAAGGAGGTGGTCCAGGAGCGCTTCGACCGGCTGATCGCGGTGCAGGAGGAGGTGTCCTGGGCGGCCAACAGGGCACTGGTCGGGACAAAGGTCGAACTGCTGGTGTCGACGGGCGAGGGCCGCAAGGACGCGGACACCCGCCGCATGTCCGGCCGAGCCCGCGACGGCCGCCTGGTCCACTTCGCCCCCGGCACCGCTGACGTGCGGCCGGGTGACGTGGTCGAGACCGTGATCACCTACGGCGCCCCGCACCACCTGGTGGCCGACGGTGCGCTGGTGTCCCACCGGCGGACCCGCGCGGGCGACAACTACGAGGAGGGCATCCGGCCCCGGACGTCCGGCGTCGGCCTGGGCCTGCCGTCGTTCGGCCCGCCGGCGGTCACGAGCGAAGCGGTGGGTGGATGCGCGGTCAGATGACGGATTCGGAGCAGCCTTCTGGCGAGAACGAGCAGTTGCGCCAGGAAATCGAGGAGGTCGGCCGCCGCGCGTCCCGCACGATCGACCTGGGCGGCCGGGCGCTGGTGATCGCCATCGCCGTGTTCGTGCTGCTGGTGGGCCTGATCCTGCCGTGGATGAACGGCTCGTCCGGCCTGGAGGTGCTGATCGGCCACGAGACCGGCAAGGCGTCGATGGTCCCGCGCCTGTTCTCGTTGACCTCGGTGCTGTTCGGCGTGCTGGCCTCGGCCCTGACGCTGGTCACCCGACGGTGGGTCTTCGCCTGGGTCGGCGCGGCCGGCGGCTGGTTCGCGAGTGTCGACGGCATCCTGGCCATCTGGTCCCGCCAGTCCTCCGGCAACTCCCCGGGCGTCGGCCTGATCATCGCGGTGGTGGCCATGGTGGCCATCGCCATCCAGTGGCTACGCACCGCCGCCTCCCGCAGCTAACCCCGCGAGTCCAACGCCCCGGACCCGCGTGTCCAACGCTCGGGACGCGCGTGTCCAACGCTCGGAACCCGTGAGGTCAACGCTCCGGACCCGTGAGTTCAACGCCCCGGACGCGCGTGTCCAACGCCCCGGACCCGTGAGTTCAACAAATGTGACCAAGGCTCCTGGCCACGTTTGTCGAACTCAGCGGTCGTGCGGGTCGGACACGCGGGTTCTGCGGGTCGGACACGCAGGTCGGGAGTGTTGGACACGCGGGTTCTGGGCGTTGGACACGCGGTGGGTCAGCGGCTGGCTACCGCGTTCTCGGCTGCCGCCAGCCATTCGCGCCACTGGGCGGCCTGGGCCTCGGCCTGTTCGGCGCGGCGCCTGTCACCGGCCGCGCGGGCCTTCGCCGCCTGGGCCTCGAACTGCTCCACCCGCTCGCGGAACTGGGCGGCCCGTGCCTCGGCCTCCGGGTCGCTGCGGCGCCACTGGGCGTCGGCGGCCTGGCGGACCTTCTCCTCGATGGACCGCAGCCGGCCCTCCAGCTCGCGGATCCGCTCGCGCGGGACCTTGCCGATCTCCTCCCACCTCTCCTGGATGCGGTGCAGCTGGGCACGCGCCTGGTCGAGGTCTGAGGCCGGGTTGATCTTCTCCGCCTCGGCGAGCAGCGCTTCCTTGCGTTTGCCGTTCTCCACCAGCTCGGCGTCACGCTCGTCGAACACCGCGGACCGGCGACTGAAGAACTTGTCCTGCGCGGCGCGGAACTGCTGCCACAGGACGTCGTCCGCCTCCTTGGGCGCCCGGCCCGCCGCCTTCCACTCGTTCATCAGCTCGCGGTAGGCCGCGGCCGTGCCGCCCCAGTCGTCGGAGTCGGACAGCTCCTCGGCCTGGCGCACCAGCTCCTGCTTGCGGTCCTTGGCCGACGCGCGCTGCCGGTCCAGGTCCGCGAAGTGGGACCCCCGGCGCCGGTTGAACGTGTCGCGCGCCTTGGAGAACCGCTTCCAGAGCACGTCGTCGGTCTTGCGGTCGACCCCCTTGATCGTCTTCCACTCGTCGAGGATCGTCCGCAGCCGGTCGCCGGCGGCCTTCCACTGCGTGGAGGACTCGGCGATCTTCTCGACCTCCTCGACCAGCTCCTGCTTGCGCGCGGTCGCGGCCTGGCGGGCCTCGTCGCGTGCGTGCTTGACCGAGTCGACCGCGTCCTGGGCGCGCGCGAGTACGTGGTCCACCCGCGCCTGCAGCGCGTCCAGGTCGCCGACGAGCGCGGCGTCGGTCAGGCTGTCCTTGATGTGCTTCGCGCTCGTGAGGCTGTGCTTGGGGTCGCCGGAGCCGGCCTTGAGCCGGGCCTCGAGCAACTCGACCTCGGTGCGCACGTCGTCGAACCGGCGCGCGTAGTGCGCGAGCCCCTCGGCCGGTTCACCCGCCTGCCACGACCCGATCGCGCGGTCCCCGTCCGCCGTCTTCACGTACACGGTCCCGTCCGCGTCGACCCGGCCCCACTTCTCCGGGTGGGTCGACGCCGGTGGGACCGGCGGGGCCACGGGAGTAGGCGCGGAGGGCAGCGGCGCAGGGGCGGCCGATTCGTCCGCGGTGGTGTTCGTTTCCTTGTCCGGCATGGCCCGTTCCTCCCGCTGGCGTGCCCGCGTCGCGCGGGCGCCCCGCTCTCGCGGGGCCTGGCACTCATCGCGTCGCGCGCGTGAATTCGCACGGCGCACGCGCGCATTCAAACAGGTCATGCGGCGCCTCGGTACTCCAGCGGCGACACCGGACCGCCACTGGAAGCGCAGGGTGACGTCCCGAGCCCGGAGAGTTCACATCGGTGGGTGAGTAGGTAGCCTCGGGCACGTGATCGTCCGCGCCGCCGTCGTGCCGCACCCGCCCCTGTTGGTGCCAGAGCTGGTCGTCGGCGCCGACGTGGACGTGACCGCCGTCCGGGAAGCGTGCCTGACCGTCGCGACCCGTCTGACCAGCGCCGCACCGCGTTGGCTCGCCGTCGGCACCGGTCCGGTCGGCAGGCTCGGACCCGACGCCGCCGGCACGTTCGCGGGTTTCGGCGTGGACGTCCCGGTCCGGATGAGCGATACCGCGACGTCGTCACCTGATCCGGCGATGCCGCTGTCCGCGTTGGTCACGGCTTGGTTACGCGAACACGCCGGCGCGACCGAGGTGACCATGCACCTCATACCACCTGACCTGTCGCCGGAGGACTGTTACGCGCTGGGCGAACGCCTCGCCGCCGAGCCCGCGCAGGTCGGCCTCCTCATCGCCGGCGACGGCTCCCACCGGCACGGCGAGGGGGCCCCGGGACGGTCGGACGACCGCGCCAGCCCGTTCGACGCCGCCGTGCACGAGGCGTTGCGGTCGGCCGACGCCAAGGCCCTCCAGGCGCTCGACCCGAAGCTAGCGGACGAGCTCGGCGCCGCCGGTCGGGCGCCGTGGCAGGTGCTCGCCGGCGCCATGGGCCAGGACCGGTGGACGGCCGACGCGCGGCTGCTCGTGCCGTTCGGCGTGGCCTACCATCTGGCCGTGCTGGACCCAGTGACATGACGCGGGACATGCGGCCGATCGCGGTCGTCGGCCCCACCGCCACCGGCAAGTCCGCGCTCGCCGTCGCGCTGGCCGAGGAGCTGGGTGGTGAAGTCGTCAACGCGGACGCCATGCAGCTCTACCGCGGCATGGACATCGGCACCGCCAAGGTCGCGGCGGACGAGCGTCGCGGCGTGCCGCACCACCTGCTCGACGTCCTCGACGTCACCGAGACCGCGTCCGTCGCCGCCTACCAGCGCGACGCCCGCGCCATCGTCGAACGGCTCCTCGACGCCGGCCGCGTCCCGATCCTGGTCGGCGGCTCCGGGCTGTACGTCCGCGCGGTCCTCGACGAGCTGGACTTCCCCGGCACCGACCCGGACATCCGCGCCCGCCTCGAACAGGAGCTGTCCGCCAGCAGTGCTGAACGGCTGCACCACCGGCTCGCGAAGCTCGACCCGACCGCGGCCGCCTCGATCCTGCCGAGCAACGGCCGCCGGATCGTCCGCGCGCTGGAGGTCATCGAGCTGACCGGTCGCCCGTTCTCCGCGACCATGCCCCGCCCCGGCCCGGCCCGCTACGACACCGTCCAGGTCGGCCTCGACCTGGCCACGGCGGAGCTGGACCGCCGCGTCGACCTGCGTGTGACACGGATGTTCGCCGAGGGGCTGGTCGACGAGGTCCGCCGGCTCGAGAAGGAGGGCCTGCGAACGGGTCGCACCGCGTCCAGGGCGCTCGGCTACCAGCAGGTGCTCGACCAGCTGGACGCCGACGAGGACATGACCGCCGCGGCCGCCGCGACCGCGCAGACCACCAGGCGGTTCGTCCGCCGCCAGCGGTCGTGGTTCCGCCGCGACCAGCGCGTCAACTGGGTCGATGCCACCCGGCCGGACCTGGTCGCCGCGGCGCTAGCCTGGTGATGTGGGTATTCCGTTCCTCAAGGGGCACGGCACGGAGAACGACTTCGTGCTGCTGCCGGACCCCGAGGGCGCGCTCGACCTGACCCCGCAGCTCGCGGCCGCCCTCTGCGATCGTCGCGCCGGGCTCGGCGCCGACGGCGTGCTGCGCGTGGTGCGGGCCGGCACGCCGGTCGCGGTCTCGGCGCTCGCGCAGGCCGGGGTCGTCCCGGGTGACGCCGACTGG
>NZ_JBJMIE010000168.1:0-20938 GCF_045807065.1 Actinophytocola sp.
ACCTGATCGCCGGCGCGTTCGGCGTGAAGGACACCCCCGGCATCGACTGGTGGCGGCACATCTTCCAGGTCGTCGTCGCGGCGATCGCGGTCGTCATCGCCGCCTCGGTGTATCCGAGGTCGCGCTCGCGGGTTTAGTAGGCCAAAGCGCAGTAGGCCAAAGCGAGACCTCCGAGCCCCCAACCCCGGCTCGGAGGTCTCGCCATGTCTGGAGAAGAACAGGCAGAAGCGCCTGCTCAGCTGCCCTCACATCAGCTGTGCTGGCAGTGACGTCGCCTCGGGACCACCGAACCAAACGAGGCGGGCATACATCCCCCATCAGATCGGTGCACGATGAAACCGGCCAGTCCCAGGAGCCGGACAATGCAAGCCGGGTCCTGAACCGGCCCTGGCCAACTCAACCCCGTTGCCCAGCCGCCCCCTCCCACCCCGGCCCCCCGGCCCCGGCCCCGGCCCAGAACCAACGAGACTCAGCTAGGCGGCGCCCCACACACGATCTTCGGCTGCGGGTTGTACTTCACCGTGCGCGTGTTCCGACTGACCTCACGACCAGTACCGACCTCCCGGATCACACGGGTGTCAGTGGTCGTGAACCCGGGTGCCCCGTTGCTGGCGTGGCAGTTCTCCGCCGGTCCCTGCTTCGGCTGCGGCTCGGTCTGGTTGCTCCGCGCCCCGGGAATGGACTCGACCTCGTACTTCTTCGTGCCCCACAGCTTCACCGTGATCGACGAGGAGGTCCAGATCGTCTGGATCGCCACACCGGTGTCCGAGGTGTTCGTGAACTTGAGGTCGATCACGCTGCTGCCGTCGGGGTTCTGGAACACCGTCGCCTCGCGGGCGGGCGGGTAGCGGCTGATGTAGTAGCTGTGCTCCTTGTGCCCGGCGTCCTTCATCGCCGCGAAGTACGCGGCGTTGTACAGCGTCGTGGCGAACTGGGAGATGCCGCCGCCGACCTCGCGGGCGGGTGCGCCGTTCTCGATCACACCGGCCTCGACGTAGCCCTGCGCCTTGGTGCGCGGGCCGGTGTACCCGTTGAGGCTGAACGTCGCGCCCGGCTGCACGATCGCGCCGTCGACCTCGGCCGCGACGGTGCGGATGTTGACGCCGGAGTCCGCGGCGAAACCACGGGTCGTGAACTCGCCGATGACCTCCTTGATGCCGAGCTTGTTCGCGGCGTCGGTGGTCACCTTGGCCGGCTTGGGCGCGTACTCCGCCTTCAGCTCGCGGCCGTCGGTCTTCTTCAGCGTGTCCATCAGTGGCGTCAGGGTCTTGGCCCAGTCGACGCCCTTGCCGTCCACGGAGGGCTGGACCTTCGGCGCGCCGCCGGAGAAGACGATCTCCGCGTCCTTGCCCTCGACCTCTGTGGACGCGAGCTGCGGGCCGGCCGCGCCGACCAGCTTGTTCTGGTCGATGGTGGCGGTCAGGCCGCCCTTCTCGGTCGGTTGGAAGACCAGCGCGCCGGCGATGACGTCGGGGGCGAGCGTGGCGTCCTTGCCCTCGCCGTGGATGACGACCGGGCCGGCCACCGCCGGCTTCGCGATCTGGTCGATGGCCTCGCGGACGCCGTCCGCGGTGGTCTTGACCTTGGTGACGGCCACGGGCAGCGTGACCGGCCGGCCGCTGGCCCAGCCGTCGACCAGCGCCTTCTCCGCGCCTGGCACGTCCAGCTTCTGCCCGGCCTTCGGGTCGACGGCGACCGGGGTGACGCCCTCGAACCGCACGCTGCCTTCCGCGGGCTCCCGGTCGACCTTGGGCCGGAGGCCCTCGACGGCGGCGGACAGCTTCTTGTCGTCCTTGGTGGTGGCGACACCGACTTCACGTGTGCTGAACAGCGAGGTCAGCCGCGTGATCGGGTTCAGCGGCTGGTCACCGGCCTGCGCGAGGGTGGCGTCCCAGTCGATGGTGAGTCCGGCGTCGGCCGGGTTGACCGCGGCGTCGACGTCCCCGGCGCGCACCTTCACCGGCTCGTTCATCCGGGGCTCGAGCCGGTCGCGGAGGATCTGCTCGGCCTTCGCGTGCGACTCGCCGCCGACCTCCACGCCCGCGACCGTGACGCCGCGCGGCACCTCACCGTTGCTGAGCAGCAGGTCGACGCCGTAGACCACGACGAGCGCACCGAAGACGGCGGCCGCGACCAGGCCGATCCTGCGGACCCGCTTCCGCTTGGCGGCCGGTTCCGCGCCGTCCTGTACGGGCTCGATCCTGACGGTCGGCTCGTCCACAGGGGTGGGCGTGATCGGGGTGAGCACGTCCGTCTGCTCGGCGTGCGACTCCGGCCATCTGTGCTCCACGACTCGCCTTTCCCCTAGAGATATAAACCTGTGCCGTGCTCGATCCGCTCGCTCGCGATCGCGTGGATGTCGCGTTCTCGCATCACCAGGTAGGTCCGCCCCTGGATTTCGACCTCTAACTGGTCCTCGGGGTTGAACAACACCCGGTCAGCGACCTTGACGTTCCGGACGTTCGTGCCGACCCCCAGCACGTCGCCCCACGCCAGGCGCCGCGCCATCTGCGCGGTCGCCGGAATGACGATGCCACCGGTGCTGCGCCGTTCCCCTTCCTCGGGACTGAGCTGCACGAGGACCCTGTCGTGCAGCATCTGGATCTCGAGCTTGAGTTCTGGCACCGAGGAATGGTAACCGCCGCCTTTGGGCTAACCGCGTGCCGCCTCCGCCACCGCCTTGAGCTGGCCGAGAGTCCGCTCGATGTTGCGCTGGTTGCACTCGGCACGGTCCCGCACGCCGGTGAACAGGTTGGTCAACGGACGGAACCAGGAGGGGCGGCGGTCCCACGTCCGCTCCTCGACACGGCACCCATCGTCGGTCGGTTCGATGTCGTACTGCCACCGGGCGACGGGGATGCGGGCGACCGAGACGACCTCGAACGCGAACCGCCGGCCCGGGTCGGCGTCGGTCACGGTCGCCGTGGTGGTCCACCGCCTCCTCGCGCGCCGGTTGCGACCGCGGAACCGGGCACCGACGGCCGCCTCCCGCGCACCACCGAGCCAGGTGCCCCGCTCGAACTCCTCAGCCACGCGTGACATGCCCGGCAGGTCGCTGACCAGCGCGTACACGACCTCTGCTGGCGCGTTCACCGCCGTGTGCGCGGACGCGCTCGGCTCACTCATCGGCTCCTCCACCGTCTGGGGCACCCATCCGGCGCCTGTGACCAGTATCGAGTGGACGGCGAGGGGAGTGCCAGGACAAACCCGAGCGAAAGGGACTTTCGCGCGGGTTCATGGGTGCGGCAGCCGGTCCATCCTGCCGACGATGGAGTCATGACGCACTCCAGCAGCTCCCTACATGGACGAACGACGCAACATCCTGGTGACGCCGGCGGCGACCGTGGTCGCCAGGATCCAGCCCGCGGCGATCAGCCCGGCGGTGATCCACTGCGACGCGCCCTCGAAGTGCCAGCGGTTCTTGTGGCCGAAGTCGACGATGGGCACCAACTGGTCGATGGTGTAGAGCACCGGGTTCCACACCAGGTGGTCGTCCTTGTTGATCTCCACCGGCTCGACCTGCAGCGAGAACCAGACCGAGCCGGCCACCAGCAGCGCGAGCAGCCACAGCAACGCGCGCATGGGCCGGTAGCCGTAGCCCACGATCCACCGCTGCAACCAGCTCCACAACAGCACGGGAAAGCCGAGGAGCCGGTAGCCGTCGGCGAGCGCGGCGTAGCGCCACCGCTGCTTGTCGATGAGCACGGTCGAGGCGTGCTCCTCGTTGCCGCTGTTGCGCAGCATGGCCGCGAACTGGTCGTACGGGCCGGGCCGGTAGATGTCGCCCATGGCGTTGCGCAGGAGCCTCAGCCGGTGCCTCACCTGGGCGTCGTCGTCCAGCTCGATCGGCTCGGCCAGCGCGTCGTACCGGAAGTCGTGCAGCGAGACGTGCCCGGCGGCGTCCCAGAACTTGTCATTGTCGGCCAGGGTGGCGCAGCGCGCGTGCCGCAGGTTCACGTGCCCACGCGGCGCGGCCGCCACGTCGACCCGCAGCTCCTGGGTGATCAACCCGTAGGCGTTGATCGCGGTCACGGACAGCCGCGAGCCGAGTTCGGCGCCCTGGAAGTTCGTCTGGCGGCCGATCTCGGCCCGCCGCACCCGGATCTCGCCGTAGGCGGAGAAGGGCAGGTCGCCGCGTGCGCACACGAGGTCACGGCCGATCTGGGCCACGCGCAGGTCAACCGAAGGCTTCTGCGACCTGTCCCGCCGGTACCGACCGGGGTTGACCAGCCGGCTGGACCGCAGGTCGCAGTTGGCGCCGATCCTCGCCTCGGGCAGCAGGATGGAACCGAACACGACCATGTCGCGGGCGTCGAGGTTGCCGCCGGTGGCGAACCGCCGGCCCTCGACGACGTCCCCGTTGCGGTTGCTGAGCACCGAGCCGTCCAGCACCACGCTGCCGCGGGCGTTCACGTCGACGAGCCGGATCTGCCCGGCGATCCGCGTCTCCCTGGCGTCGATGCCGCCGCCGACCTCGGTCCCGTCGAGGTGCAGCGCGCGGTGGGCGTAGGGCCCCGGCAGGTTCTTCCCGGTCCGCTCCTCGAACGGCTCCTGCCCGCCGGAGAGGTCGATGGTCGCACCGGACAGCTGCAGCGAGCCGCCGATGCGGGCGTTCACGATCCGCAACGTGCCGGTGCTGACGAAGTTCTGGTCGAGCACCACGTTGCCCGACACCTGCATGCGATCGGTGATCAACGTGGCGCGCGGGTCGAAGAAGCGCCGGTTGCCGCCGTCGTTGTAGTCCTCGTGCGCCGGCTTCAGCAGCGCGCCCCGCAGCGAGAAGTCGCTGTCGATCCGGGCGCTGGGCAGGTACAGCCGCCCGATGGACTGGAACCGCCGCTCGCTGGTCGGTACGCACTGGAAGTTGCCGCCGGCGTGCAGCCCGTTGCCGTCCAGCGCGTACCCGTCCGGGCTGTCGAGCAACGCGCCGGACAGGTTGATGTTGCCGCCGGTACGCAGGCCCGGGATGCGCAGCTGCCCGTGTACCTCGATGTTGGCCGCCAGCAGCGCGCCGGCGAGTTGCAGCCGGTCGGCGTGCAGGGCGTACCCGCCGACGTTGGTCAACCGGGCTCGGGTCAGCTCCAGGGACCCGCTGACCTCGGCGTCGGTGAGGTCGACCCGCCCTTCCACCTGGGTGCCGCCGACGAGGCGGAGGTCGTTGTCGCTGTAGAGGTTCCTGCCCTCGAGCCCGGGCAGCCAGCAGGTGTCGAACTCACACCCGGCGAGCTTGGCCTGCCGCAGGTCCGGCGGCTCCTCGAACCGGCAGCGCACGAACTCCAGCAGGTGCGGAAACTCGACGGCCCGCAGGTCGAGCACGCCGACGATGTGCCTGTCCGAGAACCGCAACACCGGCGGGGTAGTGGCCCGCCGCCGTCCCCACCCACTGGCCGGTCCCCAACCCCCGGACCCCGGTTCGAAGGCGAATATCTGGCGCACGACCTCGTCGGCCCGCATCCTCGCCCAGTCCGAGGGCTGCGGGTCGAAGGGATCGAACCTGCGCCCAGTCGGTTCATCGGTCATCAAGAGCCCCTCGAACAGAACAAGAGAAAGGCCAGACACTGCGACGCCACATGCTCACACGCGGTTCCCGCGAGCTCACCATCACATGATCAGGGTCGCATCCAATCCACGGAAGCGGTCCCGCCATCTCTTCGCCGTCGCACGGAAGAGGGTCGCCACGACCTGTGGAAGGGACGAGCGCCTCCTGGCCGCCAGCAGCCGACATCCCAACGACCGGATCTCCCCAGCCTCGTAGTCATCACACGACCCACGACCGACCAGACATGAACATCCAGCCCGCACACCTACGCTCAACGGCAACGGCGCCTTCCGCGAACAGGCTCTATCACCACCTCTCGTGGTGACAACCCGTGCCGACTCACGAACGAGGCCGGTTCTCCATGTGGTCCAGCGCGGATCGGACGGCGTTCGTGTTGTCGGCTGGCGGTGTCGGCCCGCGCTGGGTGGCGGCGGTTCACTCGGTGTCGAGCTGGTGGTCGGCCCAGACGTAGCTTTCGGGGAGCAGATCGGTGATCGGGACGGTTCGGACCTGGTCGCCACTGGCGACGATCACATGGAGGGTGGGGAAGTAGTCGAGGAGGACCTGGCGGCACCGGCCGCACGGGGGGACGACTCCCCGGTCGCGGTCGCCCACGGCGACGATCGTGTTCAGCTCGTAGGTGCCCTGGGCGGCTGCCGTGCCGATGAGCACCAGCTCGGCGCAGGGGCCTCCGGTGAAGTGGTAGGCGTTCACCGCCGTGACGATTCGGCCGTCCTGGGTACGGGCCGCGGCAGCCATGGTGTGGTTGTCGCCCCGGCAGCGGGTGCGGGCGACGTGTGCAGCGGCCGCTATTAGCTCATGATCAACTTGGTGGCTCTGCATGGTCACCGCCTCTGGCTTAGTCAGGTGTCACGTCGGCTTAGTCAGGTGTCACGTCGGCTTCGTCAGGTGTCACGTCGCTGCGGGCGAAGGTTGTCTGCCGCGGCAGTGGTGGCGTGCTCGGTCAGAGGCTCGCGAAGTAGCGGATGGCTGCCTCGACGCCGCCGCCCTTGCTCAGGGCGACCATCAGGGCCATGCGGGCCTTCTGGGCGGAGAGGCCGGCGGCGCTGATCGCGCCTACGCGCTCGGCCATGCCGATGTCGGTCGTGTGGGTGCGGGAGGCGATCACCACGGGGAGGTCCATGCTGGTCAGTTCCATGATCGTGCCGAACAGCTCTACCGGGACGTTGCCCTCGCCGGTGCCTTCCAGCACCACGCCCTGGGCGCCCAGGTCGGTCACCGTGGTCAAGAGGGAAGGAGGCATGTCGGGATAGGTCTTCAGCAGTGCGATGTCCGTCTCCGGTTCGCCGTTGGCGTGTGGCGGGCGGGGCGGTGGCGGGGACGTCAGGCGAACCTTGCCGTCGATGACGCGGCCCAGCCTCGGGTGCGGCGCGGAGGTGAAGCCGCCGTTCGTCAGGGTGGCCCAGCGGGACGCGTGTAGCTCGTCGCCGAGGCAGACCACCGCGCCCGCGCCGCGGAGGGTCGGGTCCGCGGCGGCGGTCAGGGACTCGGCCAGGTTCTTCGGGCCGTCGGGAGTGGCGTGGTGCAGCGGGCGCAGGGCGCCGGTGAACACGATGCCGCCGCGGGCCGGGCCGGTCATCAGGTCCGTCAGGAACGCCGTCTCCTCCAGCGTGTCCACCCCGTGGGTGACCACCACACCGGTGAACTCGTCCTCGGCGATCGCCTTGCGGACCCGGCGGGCCAGGGCGAGTTGGGTCGACACCGACGTGTCCCACGACGGCTCGGCCAGCACGTCCTCGACGACCACCCGCTCCGGAGGTGGGCCGGCCAGGTCGAGCAGTTCGCGTCCGGTGGCGACGTTCGCCGCGCGGTGGGCGATGAGGTCGCCGGTCGCGATGAGCAGGAGGGTCACGACACGACTATCCACCCGACCGCGGGTGGCGTGCCACGGAAACCAGATCGCTAGGAGAGAACCTTGCCCAGGAACGACTTGGTGCGCTCGTGTTGCGGGTCGCTGATCACGTCGCGGGGGGTGCCCTGCTCGACGACCACGCCGCCGTCCATGAACACCAGCGTGTCGCCGACCTCGCGCGCGAAGCCCATCTCGTGGGTGACGACCACCATGGTCATGCCGTCCTCCGCCAGCTGGCGCATGACGGTGAGCACCTCGCCCACCAGCTCCGGGTCCAGCGCCGACGTCGGCTCGTCGAACAGCATGAGCTTCGGGTCCATCGCCAGTGCCCGGGCGATGGCTACCCGCTGCTGCTGGCCGCCCGACAGCTCGCGGGGGTACGACTTCGCCTTGTCCGCCAGGCCCACCCGGTCGAGCAGGGCGAGTGCCCGTTCCCTGGCCGCCGATTTCGCCAAGCCTTTGACCTGGATCGGGGCCTCCATGACGTTCTCGCAGGCCGTCATGTGCGGGAAGAGGTTGAAGCGCTGGAAGACCATGCCGATCTCGCGGCGCTTCGCGGCCACCTCCTGCTCGCGCAGCTCGTACAGCTTGTCGCCCTTCTGGCGATACCCGACCAGCTCGCCGTCGACCCAGAGCTTGCCGGCCGTGACCTTCTCGAGGTGGTTGATGCACCGCAGGAAGGTCGACTTGCCCGAGCCGGACGGGCCGATGACGCACATGACCTCGCCGGGCATGACCTCCAGGTCGATGCCCTTCAGCACCTCCAGGCGGCCGAAGTACTTGTGCACGCCCTCGGACCTGACCATGGGAACCGTCATGCCATCCCCTGCTTCGGCCGGCCGAACCCGAGGAACCCGCCCTTGCGCGCAGGCACCGCGCCTCGGGAGAACCGGCGTTCGATGAAGTACTGCGCGATCGACAGCAAGGAGGTCAGCACCAGATACCAGATGCTCGCCACGATGAGGAGCGGGATGTAGAGGTAGTTCTCGCCGTAGATGCGCTGGGCGACGGTGAACAGGTCGCCGACGGCGATCACGCTCGCGAGCGAGGTGGTCTTGAGCATCGAGATGGTCTCGTTGCCGGTCGGCGGGATGATCACCCGCATGGCCTGCGGCAGCACGATCCTGCGGAGGATCTTCAGCCGGGTCATGCCGAGTGCCTCCGCGGCCTCGGTCTGGCCCTGGTCGACCGACAGGATGCCCGCGCGGACGATCTCCGACATGTAGGCCGCCTCGTTCAGCCCGAAGCCGAGGACCGCACCCGTGAAGACCGCGATGAGGGTGTTGGAGTCCCAGAAGAGGAACTCGGGACCGAACGGGATGCCGAGCGAGATCGTCGGGTAGAGGGCGCCGATGAAGGACCAGAAGATCACCTGGACCAGGACCGGCGTCCCCCGGAAGAACCACGCGTAGGCCCACGCGACGGTCGACACGATCGGGTTCGGGGACAGCCGCATGACGGCGATCACGATCCCGAGCACGACGCCGATGATCATGGCGTAGACGGTGAGCTCGATGGTCACCAGCAGGCCCTTGAGCACCCGGTCGGTGAAGAGGAACCGCCAGACCACGTCCCAGCGCCACGCCGGGTTGGTGACGAGGCTGTGCGCCAGCATCGCCGCGAGCACCAGCATGACCCCGGCCGCCACCCAGCGGCCGGGATGCCGCACCGGCACCGCCACGATCTGCTCGGGCTCCGACGCGGGTCGCCCCGCCTCGGACTGCTCGACGGTTTCGTCAGCGGACATGCTCAGTAGATCGCGTCGTTGATCTTCGCGTCGTCGATGGCGCCGTCACCGACGCCCCAGTTGTCGAGGATCTTCTTGTAGGTGCCGTCGTCCATGAGCTTCTTGACCGCGGCCTGCACGGCCTCCTTCATGCCGCCGGCGCTCTTCGGCAGCGCGATGCCGTACGGCGCCGAGTCGGTGGCCTCGCCGGCCTTCTCGAACGCGTCGCCGGTCTTCTTCACCGCGTAGTCGACGACCGGGCTGTCCGCCATGTACGCGTCGATGCGGCCCGCCTGCAGCGCGGCGTTGACGTCGGTCTGCTTCGGGAAGCCCTGCGCCGTCGGCGGCTCCTTGCTGGCGTCCTTGCAGGCCTTCACCACCGAGCCCTCGGCGTCCTCCTTGCTCAGCTGGTCGAGCTGGGTCGTGCCGTTCTCGGCACCGACCTTCAGGCCGCACAGGTCCGTCGTGGTCTTGATGTTCTTCGGGTTGCACTTGCGGACCATCGTCGAGGTCCCGGCCTCGAGGTAGGTCACGAAGTCGACGGTCTGCTCGCGCTCCTTGGTGTCCGTGAACGACGACATGCCGGCCTCGTAGCGGCCGGCCTGGATGCCGGCGAGGATGCCGTCGAAGGAGGCGTTGACGAACTCGACCTCGAGGCCGAGCACCTTGCCGATCGCCTTGCCGAGGTCGGCGTCCATGCCGATGATCTCCTCGGAGTTCTCCTGCGTGAACTCGTTCGGCGCGTAGGAGGCGTCGGCGGCGATGACGAGCTTGCCGTCGGCCTTGATCGAGGCCGGCACCTGCGCGCCGAGCGCGCTGTCCGCGGCGACGTCCAAGCTCAGCGGCTTCGGATCGGGCAGGTCGGACGCCTTACCCGGCGTGCACCCGCTTCCGCCGCCGTTGTCGCCGGACGGCTTCTCGGTCGAGGCACCGCAGCCGGCCGCGAACAGGGTCGCGGCGGTGCAGAGCGCGGTCAACACGGACAGGCGGGTACGAGACACGTCTTCACTCCTCGAGCCTCACGGTCTGAGTTCAGCGCATCCTGCCATTTGGGATGGCATCAGCACAGGTTCACCATGTTACGGACGTGTCACCATGCGCGGGGCCACCCGGTGATCAAGGCCGCCACCAGCGCCGTCCACCCGGTCTGGTGAGTCGCGCCGAGCCCCTCGCCCGTGTCGCCGTCGAAGAACTCACTGAACGTGACATGCTCTGTCCACAGCGGAGAGTCACTGGCCTCGATCCGCTTGCCGTCCGACGGTCGCCGGCCGTCCTCGCCGGGCAGGAACAGGCCCGCGAGCCGGCGCGACAGCTCGTCCGCGGCGTAGCCGAGCGGCATCGCCCGGCCGGACCCGCTCGGCATCTCGACGATGAACCGCCCGTGGTGGAACGCGTCGATGGTGTGCAGCGCCTGGACCAGCAGCGCGTTGGTCGGGAACCAGACCGGGCCGCGCCAGTTGGAGTTGCCGCCGAACATCGGCGTGTGCGACTCGCCGGGTTCGTAGCGCACCCAGTGCTGCTGCCCGGCGACGTGCACGTCGAGGCCGTCCCGGTGGGCCGCGGACATCGAGCGGATCCCGTGCGGGGACAGGAACTCGCCCTCGTCGAGCATGCGGGCCAGCACGCGCCGCAGCTTGTCCTCGTCGAGCAGCGACAGCAGTGCGCTGCGCTGCTCCCCGGGCTGCCAGGCGATGAACTGCCCGAACTCCGGCTGGTGGTGGAGCAGGTAGTTGAGCCGGGCCGCGAAGTGCGGCAGCTCGGCGAACACCCACGGCTCCAGCTCGGCGGTCGCGAGCAGCGGGATGAGTCCGACCATCGAGCGAACCCGGACGGGCGCGGACTCGACGGATCCGTCACCGTGCGTGCGCGAGACGAGGTCGTAGCAGAACCCGTCCTGCTCGTCCCAGATCCCGCGCGCCGCCGACCCGAACCGCGCCGACACCTGCGCGATCGACAGGAAGTGCTCCACGAACTTGGTCGCGACGTCCTCGTACGCCTCGTCGTGCCGGGCCAGCTCCAGCGCGATCCGCATGAGGTGCAACGCGTAGGTCGCCATCCACGAGGTGGCGTCCGACTGCTCGAACCGCCACCCCTCCGGCAGCCGCTCGGACCGGTTGACGGGCCCGATGTTGTCCATGCCGAGGAAGCCGCCCTCGAACAGGTAGTTGCCCTCGGGGTCCTTGCGGTTGACCCACCACGAGAAGTTCAGCAGCAGCTTGTGGAACACCCGCGCCAGGAACACCCGGTCGCCGGCGCCGGTCCGGTGCTGTTCGGCGAAGTACACCTGCAGGGCCGCCCAGGCGTGCACCGGCGGGTTGACGTCGCCGAACTCCCACTCGTACGCGGGCAGCTGGCCGTCCGGGTGCATCATCCACTCGCGGCACATCAGCAGCAGCTGGTCCTTAGCGAACGCGGGGTCGACCAGCGCGAACGGGATCATGTGGAAGGCGAGGTCCCAGGCCGCGAACCACGGGTACTCCCACTCGTCCGGCATGGACAGCACGTCCGCGACGTCGAGATGTCGCCAGTGGACGTTGCGCCCGCCGGGCCGGACACGCTCGCCCGGCGCCGGCGGGTTGGCCGGATCACCCTCGAGCCAGTGCCGCAGGCGGAAGCGGTAGATCTGCTTCGTCCACAGCAGACCGGCGAGCGCCCGGCGCACCACGAAACGTTCCGTCCCGTCCTGGTTCGGGATGACGGAGGCGTAGAAGTCGTCGGCTTCCTTGCGGCGAGCGGCCATGGTGTTGCGGAAGGTGCGGCCGAACGCGCGGCCGTGCCCGTTCCCGGCGATGAGGCGCAGCCGGATGGTCACCGCCTCACCCGGCGCGACCGACGGGAAGTGGTACCACGCGGCGGCCTTCGTGCCGGGCTGCGAGGCGGTGCCGGGCTCGACCACCTGGCACGCGTCCTCGACGCCGCGCACGACGTGCTCGTCGATGCCGGCCTTGGTGTAGCGGCTGGGGTTGCGGCCGCGGCCGAACAGCCCGATCTCGTCGGACTCGTTGTCTGTGACCAGCATGGTCGGTTCGCCACTGAACTGCAGCGTGTACCGCCCGATCCGGGAGTGCTCGGCGACGACCCGCGTCCAGCCCTGCGCGGTGGACGCGATGAGCGCCGGCCGGCGGGCGTCCCGGCCCCACGACCACGTGTTGCGGAACCACAGCTGCGGCAGCAGGTGCAGCGGCTTCGCCTCCGGCCCCTGGTTGGTGGCGGTGATCTCGATGCAGACGTCGTCCGGCGCGGCCTTCGCGTAGGTGACCTGGACGTCGAAGAACCGGTTGCCGGCGAGAACGCCGGTGTCGGCGAGCTCGGGCTCCCGCTCGTCCCGGCGCGCCTCGGCCGCCCGGGCCCGCAGCTCCGCGTAGGGGAAGGCGGCCTGCGGGTACCGGTAGAGGACGCTCATCCAGGAGTGGGTGGGCGTGCCGTCGAGCACCCACCAGTGCTCCTTGACGTCCTCGCCGTGGTTGCCCTCGCCGTTGGTGAGTCCGAAGTAGCGCTCCTTCAGGATCTCGTCCTGCCCGTTCCACATCGCGACGGCGAAGTTGAGGAACCCGTGCCGGTCGCAGATGCCGGCGATGCCGTCCTCACCCCAGCGGTAGACCCGCGACCGTGCGTGGTCGAAGGTGAAGTAGTTCCAGGCGTCGCCGTACTGGGAGTAGTCCTCGCGAACCGTCCCCCACTGCCGGGCGGCCAGGTAGGGCCCCCAGAAGCGCCATGGGGAGTTCATCTCACCCGATTCGGCCAACCGATCGTGTTCAGCTGTGCGGTTGGAGCCCATGGCCCCCATGATGCCTGTTGCCGGAAGCGGGCTCCTTGAGCACCGGTATGTCGTATTCTCGGTCACGGGCTGCGCCTGAAAGATCACTGTGGGGCAGGGGGGATGAGGATGAGCGGGAGTTTGCGGCACGGATCGGGCCCACGGAGCCTGAGCGAGATCGCACGCAGCGGCGGCCCGACCGGGTCCGGCAGCTTCGTCTACGACGAGGCGACGCTGCGTTCGCTGATCAGCAAGTGGGTGGCGCTGGCGGACCACTACGACGGGTCCATGAGGCGGATCAACCTCGGCGCGGTGGAGCCACCCGGCCTGGACTTCGCGAGCGAAGCCCTGTCGAAGTCGGCCAACACCTCGGGCACGGCGTACCTGAAGTACCTGGAGCAGAACTACCGGTACTGCGTCGAGCAGGCCCAACTCCTACAGGACACCCTCGACGACTACCTCGGCGTGGAGCACCAGAACGTCACCGAACTGAACAAGACCGACCAGCCGACCGGCTCCCAGTCAGGAATCTGATCGTGCGCAACCGCCTGTTACTCACCGTCGCGGTGCTCGCCATGGCCACCGGCTGCACCACCACCAGCGAGGGGACACCGCTGCCGGGGCCGTCAACCGAAGTAGCCGCATCGTCGACCAAGCCACCGGCCTCGGGTGAAGGCCTCCCTTCGGACGGCGCACCCAAGGTCGAGAACCCCCTGGATGTGTCCCACTTCGAGCAGCACCCATGCGACACCCTGACGGCCGAGGACGCCAGGACACTGAACATCCCCGCAACCGGGGAGCAGACGGGGGACGCTATCGGAGAAACCTGCTTCTGGCGGAACAGCGAGACCCGTGGATCGTTGGCCGTGAGTTTCTTCTCCGGTGACGGCGGCGGTTTGAGCTCTTTGTATCGGGAGGCGAAAGGGGTCGGCTGGCCGTACTTCAAGCGCATCGCGGATATCGGAAACCATCCCGCGGTGGCGTACAACATCAATGAAAAGAAGCCCCAGATTACCTGCACGATAGCTGTCGGCTTGTCGGACCGGCTCGCGTTCACAACTCGAGTCGCCCTGTCGGACGCCAACATCGACAATAAGAAGGATCCTTGTGAGGTGGCCGCGCGAGTCGCCGGCATGTTGATGAGCACGATGCTGGAGGCGGCATGACCGACCGTGGCGGCTGGGTCTCGCCATTCCTCACTCCGGCCGAGATCTATCGCCAGCTCACCGAGGGCAAGGGCCCAGGGGCTCTGCAGGAAGAACAGACTCAGACCGTAGAAGAACGGGCGGAGGAAGAAGACCGGGCCGCACAGGTCCGATCGTTGGCGAACGAGATCCAGGCTGGTTGGCAGGGGGACGCGAGTTCCGGGGCCTACGGCGCGGCCATGCCGCTGGCGGAGCGGATGTTGGAGAATGCCGCCAAGCTCGACCGTTCGCAGGATTTGTTGGCGCGGCAAGTCGACTCGTTCAATACTGCTGTCCGTAGTGTGCGGCCTGTTTCGGATCCGCCGGAGATGTCGGTCGATGAGCCTTTTCCGTTTGATGTGGATCATGACAAGGCGGTTGCCGAGTATCAGGATGCCGCGCAGAACAATATTGAGGTCTTTCGGGTGTATGACGGTGCCAGTCATTACAACGAGACCAATCTTCCTCAGGAATACCATGCGGGGAACCGTGCTGGTGGGGATGTCTCGGTGGAGGAGTCCGGGGATGTGATTGAGGTTGGGGATCCTGGGCCGCGAGGTGGTGATCCGAAGGACACCGGGCCGTTCTCTGGTGGTCCTTACCCTGGTCAGGAGCCGGCTCCTGGCGGATACCCGCCGGGGGTGGAGCACGGTCCGAGTGAGTATCGGCCCACGTCGACGGCGGGGCGTCCGCCTACGCCGGGGGTGACCTACCCGTCGACGTATCCAGGGGGCTCGTACCCCAATGCGGGGCAGTCGGCGCCGGTGGCTGGTGGGCCGGGGTTTGTCGGTGGGGTGCCGGTTGGTGGGTATGGCGATGAGCGTGGGTTCGGGCCTCGGGGTGGGTCTGGTGGTGGCGAACCTGGTGGGGTGCGTGGAACCGGTGGCGAACCCGGTGGGGTACGCGGGCCTGGTGCGGTGCGCGGGCCTGGTGGGCGAGGGCCTGGGGCTGGGACTGGGGCGCTTGCCGCCGAGGAGGCCGCTGCTCGGCGGGCCGCCGCGCGGGCCGCGGGTGGTGGGCGGCCGGGTGGGGCGGTGGGTGCGCCGGTCGGGGGTGGGCGCAACAAGGACGACGAGGATGCTGAGCACCAGCGGAAGGTCCTCATCGAGGCGGATGCCGAGGAGATGTTCGGTAGTGATGAGTTGACCGCGCCGCAGGTCATCGGCGATGACGAATACGAGGACTGATGAGAGCGGGTCGCGTCGTCGAGATTTCCGTGTCGCCGCTGTTCAGTGTGTTGGGGCGGGAGGACCTCGGGGAGCCGCACACCGTGCTCGCCGGGGGTGAGCGGTACTACTCGCCTCGGTTCGTCGGGGACGGGGTCGTCCGGCGGGAGCTCGAGGAGGCCGGGTTCGGGGACGAGCGGGACTACCGCGAGCTGGTCGATCTCGTGCGTGTCGTGCAGCGGGCCACCGCCGAGTTCTACGCGTGGGTTGCCGGCGCCGACGGGGAGTACGCGATTCTCGCCGCGGCGTGGGGGCGGCGGGGTGTCTGCCTGGTGCGCCACGGTGACAGCGTCCGGTTCGAGCGGTGTGCCGCCGACCGGCTGGCGGAGGCACTCGTGTCGCGGCTGCCCGACAGCGCGATCGGGCGCGGCGAGCCCATCACCGTCAGCCACGCCGAATTCCACGCGCGGCAGAAAGGCGGCCTCATGCGCCGGCCCGCTCAGGCACGGCCGGTCGAGGCGCGGCGGCTCGACGCGTTGCTCGACGTGCGGCGGGTGCACGTCGCCAAGGTCTATGCCGCGAAGCGTGACGACGCCGGCGACCGGCAGCGGTCGCAGCGGTGGGTCACGGTGCTCGACCTGGTCGACGGGCGGTGGGCGCTGACCGTCAGCCGGGCACGCCAGCAGGACTGGATCAGCGCCCGGCCCGGCACACCGGCGGTCCTCGCGGAGAAGCTCGGGGAGCTAGCGCGCTCGATACGTTGACACCACGAACACCGCCGCCAGCGCCACGTACAACCACATCGCCGCCGGTAGGCCGGCCTTGTCCGCCAGCAGGCCGGTCACCAGCGGAGCCGTCACGCCGAGCTGTGACACGGCCTCCGCCACCGCGGACGTCGTGCCGACCTCGCCCGGCCGCAGTGTCATGTACCTGGCCTGCAGGATGATCCACGCGAGGTTCATCGCCGCGCCCACCAGTGCCATGGCGACCGCCGCCGCCACCGCCGTCGGGACGGCCACCAGCAGTAACACGCCCAGCGCCAGGACCAGCGCACACGTCCGCAGGCGGACCCGCCGGCCGCTCGTCCGGCTCGCCCACGCCGCCGCGGCCACCCCGCCCGCCATGCCGGCACCGGTCGCGACCGTGGCCACCACCGGCGACAGGCCGTGGCCGCCGATCAGGTACGACATGGCGAAGCCGACGAACGTGTCGTCGAACGCGACGACCACCGCCACCAACAGGCCCGCGACGATCACCCGGCGGTCCCTGACCACCGCCAGCAACGCGCCGAGCGCACTCCGCTCCTCGTCGGGCGGGGCGGGAGCGGGCATGGGCTGGATCGCCAGCGTCAGGCCGTACACCACCATCACGACGCCGGCCGCCCAGAACGCCGCCCGCCAGCCGAGGCCCGACCACAGCGCCACCGCCAGCAACACCGGGCCGGCCAGGTCACCGACCGCGGCGAACAGGTTCGCCCTGGCCAGCGCCGGCTCTGCGTTGTCGCCGGCCACCTCCACCAGTGACACTTCGGCGGCCTGCACCAGCAGGTCACCCAGGGTGCCCATCACGCACACCGCGGCGAACAGCGTCCAGAAGCCGCCCGCGGAAGCGAACAGGAACAGCCCCACGCCGTAGCCGACGCCGCCGACCGCGGCCAGCAGGCGGCGGTTGGCCCGGTCGACCAGCACGCCGAACGGCGTCGTGAGCAGGCCGATGCCCGGGTACAGGAAGAGGAGGAATCCGACCTGCCCGTACGTCAGGTGGAGGTCGGTCCGGATCGACTCGACCGACGCGTACGGCAGGTAGGCGACCGTCTCGTCGAAGAAGCGCACGAGCAGGAGCGACGCCACCAGCGCCGCCGGGACCCGTGGTGCCAGCTCAGATCAATGTCGGAACATGCGCATGCGGCGGATCGTAGCCTGAGGCCGTGCTGGACGACGACCGATTTCTCGGCTCACCACCGGACTGGGGGCGACCGCTACCCGTTCGGGTGACGCCGTCAATTGGGTGGCGTGGCTCGGGATCATGGCGGTGATGTCTGTTCGACTGGCCTTCGGGGTGACTGCCGGACCGGAGTTGGGCTGTTGGCTGCCCACCTCCGGCGGTTCGGCCTTGCCTGTCGACGGACGGGCGGCGCACCCGCCCGGCGCTCCGGTGGTCGTCGGCCCGGGCGGTGCGGATCCCGAAGAGGCGGTCGCGCGGTTGGCGCTGCTGGTGGCCGGCGGGAGCGAGGTGGCCGCGGGTGCGGGTGTCGACCTCGGGCGCGGGTTCACCTCGGCGCGGCTGGCCGGTGCGCCCGGGGACCGGCGCGATGCCGTGCTCGCCGTGCTGAGGTTCCTGGGCACGGAGGGCGCACACCGGTTGGGTGACCGGAACGGTGTCCTGGTGGCGCTGTTCGGGCTGTCGGCGACCAAACGGGTCGGCGCGGCCGCGCACACGGCGATCGCCGACGAGCGGTGGGCGGCGCTGCAGCTGGCCTCCGCGTTGTCGGACCTGCTCGGCCCGGAGCAGGTGGAGCGCGTGCTCGAGCTGCGCGCCCCGGACGGGATCGACCCGTTCCCGCGTGGTGCGGCGTCCACGCTCGCCGACCACCTGTCCCGGGTGCTGACGCCCTACCAGCGGCCGAGGCGGCTGGCGCTGGTCGTGAGCCTGTGGGAGCACGTGTGCGCACGGCTGCTCGACCGGCAGCGGCTGGCGAGGCTGGCGGCGTCGCAGACTCGGGCCGACCGGATCGACCGGCTTCGCAAGCGGCACCGCGAGCACTTCGACGAGCCGCTCGCGCGACAGGTGACCTACAACGTCGGTGCCACCCCGTCGGTGGCCGCGGTGGCGCGGTGGCGGCCACCGCTGTCGTGGACCGCGAACGAGCTGGGCCGCCTGCTGCACGACGCCATCGCGGCGACCGCGTTGCTGCGGTTCGCCAGGACCATGGCCGGCGAGGGGCTCGCGGTCGCCGCGGAGAAGCACCGTGACGAGCTGGTCGCGGCCGATGCCTGCCTGTCCCAGGCGGAGCGGGCCGCGGCGACGCGGCGCGAGCTGGGCGACTACAGCCATCCGGCACGGCCGGGTCGCTACCTCCACGACCTGCTCCAGCCACTGCGCCCGGGGCGGGGGATCACCAGCAAGACCGAGGTCTACGTGCGGGAACGGGTCGGCATGGCCCGCAACTACGGCGTCGTCGTCCTGGACGCGGTGACCGAACTGGTCGACAATCTGGGTGGCCAACCCCTGCACAACTGCTGGGACACCTGCAAGCCGTGGCAGGCGCCTCGACTGCGCCAGTGGCGTGCCGCAATGGGGTTCCGGCGTGCGCCGGGTGGGTGGGAGCAGCCGCCGCTGGCCGACGCGCACGCCGACGGCCCGAAACAGACGCTCGCGCGGCGGATGGCAGCCGATCCCGGCGCGGATCCGGTCTCGCTGGAGACACCGCACGACCTGCTGTGGTACGCCGACCTCGCCGACGCCCTGGCACCGGTTCACGGCAACGAGGCCGCCACCGTGAGGCATGCGCTGCCCGCACCCGAGCTGGACTACGCGCGACCGCGGGAGGTCGACCGGGTCGACTCCATCCCGCTGGCGGTTGCCGGGATCGCGCAGCTGGTCGCGTTCGGCGCGACCCCGCCGCCTCGCTGCGGCAGCTGGCCGGCGTTGGCCGACGGGGTCAGGACGGACGCGGCGGTGGCCGAGGCGAGCGTCGGCACCTTCCCGGTCCCACCCGAGATGTCAGCCGTGGACAAGCAGGTCGTCCCGGGGACCGGGCTGTCCGTGGAACTGGGTCGCGAGCCGAGGCAGCTGGCCGGCTGGTCCAGCTACATGGGCAACTGCATCGGCGAGTCGTGGTACGCCGAGCGGGCACAGCGGGGCAGGTGCGTGCTGATGGCGTTGCGCGACCGCGGTGACGGCCGCATCGTCGCGAACCTCGACATCCGACGACACGCGAGCGGCTGGCGGGTCCACGAGCTGCGGGCGCGTTTCAACGCCGTCGTCGACCCGGCCCTGGAACAGCACGTCAAGCGGTGGGTGGACACGCTGGCACCACCGAAGCCCGCCACCCCCGCACCGGCGTTGCCCGAACCCCGGGTGCGGTCGCGGGGCGGCGCGGCCCGCCGGTCCGCCGCCGAACGGCTGCCTGCGGAGCTCACCCGCGCCCTGACGACCGAGGTGGCACGGACCTTGGCGGGCGCCGCTGCCGCCCGGCGGACCTATGCCGTACTGGCGAGCGGCCTCGGCCGACGAGCCGACTTCGAACCGGACGCCGCGGTGATCGCGCTGAAACGCCTCGGCCCGGTCCAGCACGTGGCACTGCTGCGCACGGCACTGGACGACGGCCTCGGCGTGGCGGCCCTGTGGCGAGCCACTCGTGTTCGCCCGCTCGCCGCCGCGGTCGACCGGCTCGACCCGGGACCGCGCGCGTACGACCGGCTCACCACGCTGACTGGCGGCGTCCCTCTTCCCCGCACGTTGCGTGCCCTGGTGCGCCGGCCGGAGATCGCGCCCGCCCACGCCATGGACGTGGTGGCGCGGGCGGTACGCAGGGCCATGGGCGAGCTGCTCGGCGACGACGCGCTGGTCCGGTCGGTGGCCCGCAGGCCGTCACCTGAACTGGTGTGCGCACTGGTCGTCGCGACGACCTGTGCCGCGGTGAACGGCACCGTGCGGCTGACCGCGCCGGGCACCACCGCGGTACCCGGCTTCCCGGCCACCGACCTGTTCGACGAGCAGGGGCCGTGGCAGCAGGCGCTCCCCGCGGCGGCCGACCTCGGCGCGCCGGTGGCGTACTTCGGCGAGCGGGTCGCCGAGCACGGCCTGCGCGCCCCGGCCGCGCTACTGGGCAGAGGCGGCTGGCCCGCGCTCTGGCGCCGGGCACACGGCTGACCGACCGTCAGGCCCGGGGCGCTCGCGCGTGGGCGTCCAGCAGCAGGGCCACCGACTCCGTGACCCGCTTCGCCTGCGGGATGTGCAGCCATTCGTCCGGCACGTGCGGGTTGCTGTCGTTGGCCAGGGCGCCCGTGACCACGAACTGGGCGTTCGGGTACGCGACGCCCAGGGACCCCATGAACGGGATCGACCCGCCCAGCCCCAGGGTCAGGCACGGGTTGCCGCCGAACACCGCGGTGCTCACCTCGTCCAGGGCGTCGTGCAGCCACGGCGCGGTGTGCGGTGCGTTCCAGCCCGGTCCGCTCTCCTCGCGGGACAGCGTGACCTGCGCGCCGTACGGCACGTCGGTGGTCAGCGCCCGGCGCACCGCGGCCAGTGCCGCGACGGCGTCGACCAGCGGGGGAAGGCGGAAGCTCAGGGTCAGCGTGGTGAACGGGCGCAGGACGTTGCCGGCCTCCTCGGGTAACGGCAGGCCGGCGCCGCCGATGACCGACAGGGTGGGGCGCCACGCGTTGTTGGCCATCAGCTCGAAGTCGTCGTCCGCCGCCGGGGACATGCCGTCCACCAGCGGGAACGCGGCCTTGGCCGCGCCAGGGGCGAGGTCGGCCAGTGCCTTCATCTCACCCGCCCGGTCCGCCGGGATGTCGCTGTGCAGCTCCGGCAGCAGGATCTCGCCTGTCGCCGAGTCCTCGATGCGCTCCAGCAGCTGCCGGAAGATCCGGAACGAGCTGGGCACGACGCCGCTCGCCGTACCCGAGTGCTGCCCGGACTTCAGCACCGTCACCGTCGCGGTCACCGAGCACAGGCCGCGCAGG
>NZ_JBJMIE010000169.1:0-7430 GCF_045807065.1 Actinophytocola sp.
ACCCGGACCTGGGCGGGCATCTACGACGGCGTCGCCACCAAGAACAAGCGGTGGCGGCCGCTGCGCCCGCCCCTGCTGACCCGCCAGCAGTACGGCGAGATCACCGACCTGACCGCGCGGCTCGCGGAACTGGTCCTCGCCGCGTGCCAGCGCCGCGCGGCCACGACCGGCGAGCTGCGGGAGCGGCTGGGCGTGCCGGCGGGGCTGATCGAGTTCCTGGACGAGGACGCCCCGCTCACCGAGGACCTGATCGTCGCCGTGCGGCCGGACGTGCTGATGTCCGGCGGCGTGCCGAGGTTCGTCGAGTGCAACGTGGACAGCGCCCTCGGCGGCGCGTTCGACTCCGACGGCATCGCCAGGCGCTTCCTCGCCGCCTACGCCGACCACGAGGTCCCGGTGCCGCTCGCGGTGCCGGAGTCCGCCGTGGACACCCGGTTCCACGCGATGCGCGACCTGTTCGCGCTGCCCGACGGCGCCACCTCGGTGATCCTGTTCCACATGGGCAGCGACTACCCCGACACCCAGGACGGGCACACGCTCATCAAGCTCCTCGAACCCGTGCGTGACCGCGGCCGCGCGACGGGGCTGGACGTGGTGGTGCACCCCCTCGAGTGGCTGACGCTCGAGGGGGGTCGCCTGCGGGCCGGCGACACGGTCCTCGACACGGTGCTGCGGATGTTCATCCCGCAGGACGTGCCGCACGGCGCGGGGTACGACGCGCTCGTCACCGCGCTGGACACCGGCGCCGTGCGGATGTTCACGCCGTCCGCCACCTGGCTGCTCGCCAACAAGGCGACCTTCGCGTGGCTGTGGGAGGACGTCGACCTTCTGTCCACAGTGGACGCCGATTTGGTCAGGACGCACGTGCCGTTCACCGCGTTGCTGACCGACGCCGAGGGGACCCGTGCCCGGCGCGAGGACCTGGTCCTCAAGCCGACCGGGACCTACGGCGGCTCGGGCGTGGTCGTCGGGCGGGAGGTCACGCGGGAGCGCTGGGACGAGGCGCTCGGCGCGGCCATGGCCGAGGGCGGGCACATCGTGCAGGAGTACGTGCCCGTGGACCGGCTCGCCATGCACTTCGTCGAGGTCGCCACCGGCGCCGTGCGCGAGGCGGAGGTCCCCTACTGCGTCGCGCCGTACCTGTTCGGCGGCCGGGCCGCCGGCGCCTACCTGCGGTTCGCCGTGCCGGACTCGGCCTCCGGATCCGTGGTGAACCTCGGGCAGGGCGCGCTCACCAGCGGTCTGCTCCTCACGGACGGCTGACGTGCCGGTTCGCCGCGAGGTGCGCACCCAGCAGCCGCACGGCCTCCGCGAGCGCGATCGCGTCGCTGCGGGAGTTGCCGTGGCGGCCGTCGCTGGAGTAGATGCCCGGGTCGGTCGCGGCGGGGTGCGCGGTGAGGTTCAGGTGCAGCGTGCCCAGCTCCGCCGCGATCGCGGCCGTGTGCTCGGACAGCGTCTGCATCCGCCTGCGCAGTCCCGGCCGCAGCCAGTCGGCGATCGCGGGGGAGGGGGAGTACGAGACGTTGTACAGCCCCACCGTGATCACCTCCGCGCCGGCGCCCCGCAGGGCCGTGATCATGGCGCGCAGGTCGACGTCCACCTTCTCCGGCCGGTAGGTGGCGGGGAACGCGTCGTTGCCGCCGCAGACGACGAGCGCGAGGTCGGGCCGGAAGTCCAGCGCCGGGCCGAGCTGGCTGACCCGGATCTCGCGTGTCCGCAGGCCCCGGTGGCCGAGGTTGAGGTACTGGAGATCCGGCGCGGTGGCGGACAGTTCCCGCGCGATGCGGTCGGCGAGCTGCGTCTCGCTGTAGCCGGGCACCGGCTCGGCCAGTCCCTCCGCGACACTGTCGCCGATGACGACGAACCGGCGCCACGGATGCCCGGCCAGGAGCCGGGCGCTCTCGCCATGACGCAGGCAGTAGGGATCTTCCGACTCAGCGAAGGTGTGCATGTCCACTCACGATAATCCGGATTCGCGGGATCTGCGGGCCGCCGACCGCCGCGTGCTGGCGGTCACGACGGGCATCGTCGAGCAGGTGCGGCCCGACCAGCTCGACCTGCCGACGCCGTGCGCGGGCTGGTCCGTGCGGGACCTGGTGCGGCACATGGTCGGCAACAACTACGGGTTCGCCACCGCGGCGCTCGGCGCGCCACCGGACCCCGAGGTCTGGGACGGCGTGGCCGTCGCCGATCCCGTCGGTGAGTTCGCGGCGTCGGCCGGGGCGGTCGCCGAGGCGTTCGCCTCGGTCGAGCCGCTCGCCGGCACGTTCGCGGTGCTCGGATACGGGGACGTGCCCGCCGCGCAGGCCGTCGGCATGCACTTCATCGACTACCTGACCCACGGCTGGGACGTCGCCGTGTCGATCGGCGTCGACCCGGGCCTGGACGAGCAGGCCTGCGCGGCCGTGCTGCGGATCGGGGCGGACTGGCCGCTGGACTCGCCCAGGATCTGGGGGCCGGACGCCGCGTTCGGCTACCGGGTCGAGGTGCCCGCCGACGCGTCCGCGGCCGATCGCATGCTGGGTTTCCTCGGCCGTTCCCCGTCGTGGCCGCACTGACCCGCGCTCGGTCACGACGCCGCCTGGACCACCGGCGCGGCCTGGTCGCGGTGCCGCCGCGACCAGACCCACGTCGCGGCGGTGGCCAGCAGGCACAGCACGCCGGCGACGAGGATCGCCGGGGTCAGCCCGAGCCCGGTCACCGCGAGCCCGCCGAGCACACCGCCGATGGGGATGCCCGTGAACGTGATCGCGGTGCACACGCCGAACGCCCTGGTCTGCAGCTCGGGTGGCACCCGTTCGTAGAGCATCGCGCCGATCACCGGGTTGACCGCGGCCATGGCCAGCCCGGAGCAGAAGGTGACCACGCAGATCAGCACCACGTCGTGGGTGAGGCCGAGGACCAGCCACCGGGGTGCGCCGCCGAGCAGCGCGCCGAGCATGAACGTCCGGTACATCGGCAGCCTCGGCGCGATCGCGGTGAACACGACGCTGCCGAGCACGGCACCCGCCGCGAACGCGCCGAGCACGAGGCCGAGCGCCTCCGGGGTGTGCAGCACGTCGGCCACCCACACCGGGATGAACACGGCGACGCCGGCCTGGTTGAACATGTTGAGCGCGAACAACATCACGATCATGCTGGGCAGCAGGTCGTCCCGCCACAGGACGCGGAACCCGCCGCGCAGCGCGACCAGGTACTTCTCGGGGGACTGCGGCGGGATCGCGCCGTCGGGCAGCCGCACCACGGTCGCGACCACGAGCGCGCACGACGCGAACGACGCGGCGTCCACCCAGATCGCGCCGAGCGGCCCGACCCAGGCGATGAGCAGGCCGCCGGCCGCGCTGCCGACCAGCATCGCCGTGCGGGAGAAGCCCTCGTAGGCGGAGGTCACCCGGATCACCGCGATCCCGGCCTCCTCGGCGAGCGGGCGCAGCATCACGTGCTTGACCCGGTCCCCGAGCCCCCGGGTGGCCCCGGCGACCGCGACGAGCACCAGCAGCCACCCGAACCCGAGCCGCGACGACGCGGTGATGCCCGCCATGGCCAGCGCGCTGCCCGCGTCCACCACGATGGTCGCGCGCCAGACCCCGAGCCGGTCCGCGAGCGGCGCGGCCAGGACGCCGGACAGGACGTAGGGCAACATCTCCGCGCCCGCCACCAGCCCCATCTTCGTGGCGCTGCCGGTGGTGACCAGCACCAGCCACGGGATGGCCAGCATGGACACCCGGGTGCCGAGCACGGACACGACGTCCGCGGTGAACAGGGCGAGGAACCGCCCGCGTGGACCCACCCGTCAACCACCGATCTCGACGGTCGGGTGTTCGGCGGCGTACCGGGCGCGCAGCGCCTTCTTGTCGATCTTGTTCGCCCTGGTCAGGGGGAGGGCGTCGACGAACTCGACCGTGCGTGGCTGCCACATGTCGTTCAGCTCCGCGCCGACCGTCGCCGCGAGCTCCTCGCCCGTCACCGTCGCGCCCGGGACCGGCACGACGTAGGCGTGCACGACCTCGCCGATCACCGGATCCGGCACGCCGATCACCGCGGCGGCGCGGACCTGCGGGTGCGCGGCGAGCACGTCCTCGATCGGGCGCGAGTAGATGTTCCAGGACCGGCGGTGCGTGATGATCATGTCGGTGGTGCGGTCCACGATGTACAGGAAGCCGTCCTCGTCGAGGTGGCCCACGTCGTGGGTGCGGACCCAGCCGTCCACCAGCGTCTCGGCCGTCAGCTCCGGCTGGCCCCAGTACCCGGCGAAGTTCAGCGCGCTGGAGATCCAGATCTCACCGTCCACACCGGTCGGCACCGGCCGGCCGTCCTCGTCGCGGATCTCCAGCCGCACGTCGCCGTAGGGGGTACCCGCCGACCGGATCCGCTGGGGGTGCTCGGGGTCCTCGGTCAACCCCGGCAGCGCCGTGGTCACCACCGACTCCGACAGGCCGTACACGATGCGGATCACCGGCCCCCACAGGCGGATCGCCTGCCGCAACCGCGACGGCGCCGCCGGTCCCGCGCCGATGTTGAACATGAACATGTGGCTCATGTCGGTGGTCGCGGCGGCCGGGTGGTCCAGCACCTCGTAGAGCATCGGCGGCGACATGAACGTCGAGTTGACCCGCTCGCGGGCGACGGTCGCGAGGAACCTCTCCGGCGTCCACGCGTCCTCGAGGAACAGCACACCGCCGGTGAACAGGTTGACGAACGCGGTGATCTGCCCGCTGACGAGCCACAGCGGCGAGCTGGACAGGTGCCGCAGCAGTGGTGCGCCCGCCGAGGTGAACTGCTGCTCCGCGATCGCGAGCACCTGCAGGAAGAACGTGTGCGGCAGGTGCACCAGCTTCGGCGTGCCGGTGGTGCCGCTGGTCTGGAACACGGCCTCCGGCTCGACCTCACCCGGGGTCAGCGCCTCGGAGTCGCCACCCGGCTGTTCGGTCAACAGGTCCGGGCCGGTCCCGCCGGGGCCGAGGCAGAACACGGGCACCGCGAGCGACTCGCCCAGTGCGGCGGCGAACTCACCCTGCGTGCGCGGGTCGTACACGAACGCCTCCGCGTCGCAGCGCCGCACGTAGTCGAGGATCTCGCGACGCGCGGTGACCGGGGCGACCCAGAACGAGCGGCAGCCGAGCAGGTGCACCGCGAGCTGCAGAATCGGACCTTCGAGCGGATTCGCGACCATTATCAGAACGTTCGCACCCGACCGGACACCGAATGCCCGCAACGTGGCAGCCATTCGGAGCACAAGGGTCCGCAAATCGTTATAAGAAAGCCGACGGTCGCCCTGGACGAGCGCCTCCCGCTCGCCGTGGTCGGCGAACAGCTCCAGTGCTCGTGTCACATAGGTCGGCGTTGGTTCGGTGGCGATATCCATGCCCACTCCGCTGCTCCATCGGCGAAATCACGCCTTGTGGCGGGCCGTTCGATTCGGACGAGAGAGTACCCGCCGAACGGGTGCGTGACCAGAGGCGAATCGACGCCGAAGGTAGCTGCACGCTATCGGGAAATTGCGCTAAGTTTCCGGGTGGTACGGATGGGTTGGAATGGTTGGGCTGGTCATACGAATACTGCGGTTCCATTCGCGAGCGGCATTGACCTCGAATCGGCGCGGCGGCTACGTTCCGGGCCACAACTCGTGCCGCCGCCACTGGCGTGCCCAGGCTTTTCGTGAGAGGTTCCACCGAATGAACAACCCGAGAAAATGGCGGTCGCTGATCGCCGCGGGGCTGCTGGCCGCGGTCACCTCGACCGTGCTCGTCGCCAGCACCGGCGAGGCGACGCCGCAGGGGCGGCACGGCTCGTCACCGGACTGGGTCGGCAGCTGGGCGGCGGCCGTCACCCGGGGCAACCTGAGTGGCTCCACCTTCGTAGGACTGAACAACCAGAGCGTCCGGATGATCGTGCACGGCTCGGTGGGGGGCTCGAAGGTCCGGATCCGGCTCACCAACCTCCACGGTGAGCAGGCGGTCACGGTCGGGCACGCCACCGTCGCGAAGCCGGACACCACGACCCCGGCGCTGTCCGATGTGGACGGCTCGACCATCCACCAGCTGACCTTCGGCGGCGCGACCTCGTTCGTGATGCCCAAGGGCGCCGAGCTGCTCAGCGACCCGGTCGACCTGCCGGTCGGCAACGACCAGGACCTCGTGGTGAGCGTGTTCTTCCCGGTCTCCACCGGCCTGACCACGTTCCACTCGACCACCAGGCAGAACAACTACGTCGGCCCCGGCGACCTCGCGAGCGACCCGGGCGGCGCCGGCTACACCACCCAGCGCACGTGCTGCTGGTTCTTCCTGTCCGGTGTGGACGTGCTCCGCAAGGACGCCGCCGGCTCGGTGATCGTGTTCGGCGACTCGCTCGCCGACGGCCACGGCACCACGTTCAACGCCAACCTCCGCTGGCCCGACCAGCTCTTCGACCGGTTGCAGCGCAAGGTGCCCCAGCGCGAGCTGCCGGGCGTGCTGAACATCAGCCGCGGCGGCGCCCGGCTCACCCACGAGGCCATCGAGCCCGGCGACGGCGGCTTCACCGGCTTCCCGGAGTTGGGTGACAACGCGTTCTCCCGGCTCAACGAGGACGTGTTCTCCGAGACCGGCGCGCACGCGGTCATCATGGACCTCGGCATCAACGACATCTGGATGAACGACGACTCGCCGCAGACGATCATCGCGGCCATCCGCCAGCTCAACCAGCAGATCAGGCAGCGCGGGTACACGGTGATCGTCGGCACGCTCGGCCCGTTCAACGGCCTCAACGGCGGCACCGCGCTGGTGTGGACGCCGGAGAAGGAGGCGACGCGCAACGCGGTCAACGACTACCTGCGCACGCACCGGAGGGAGTTCGACGCGGTCGTGGACTTCGACAAGATCGTCCGCGACCCGGCCGACCACACCAAGCTGAAGCCGGAGTACGACGGCGGCGACCACATCCACCCGAACGACGCCGGTTCCAAGGCGATGGCCGAGGCCATCCCGCTGAACCTGATCGTCCGCTGAGGAGCGAACGGTGCGGAGTGTCCTGTGCGTCGTGTCGCGGCCGCCAACGAGACCTCAGGGGAACGTGACGGCAGCCAGCCACCAGCCACCGGACCTCCGCACCGTTCGCCGGCACGTAACCAACACTTCGAGCTCCGCGGAGGCGGACTAGTGGCTGACGCGATTGTGGCGGGCCTGTACACCGACCAGGCCCGGCAGGACCCGAACCCGTGGTACGCCAAACTGCACGAGTTGGGCCCCGCCTCGCGGCTCGATCCCGCCGCGAGCGTGTACGCCGCCGTGGCGAACGGGTTCGACGCGGTCGACGAGGTGCTGCGCGACCCGCGCTTCATCAAGACCATCGGCCCGGCCGACAAGCTGGACCACCCGGTGCTCGCCACGCTGTCCCGCTCGATGATGTTCCGCCTCGAACCCGACCACGGGCGGATGCGCAGGCTGTTCAAC
>NZ_JBJMIE010000170.1:0-5547 GCF_045807065.1 Actinophytocola sp.
AGATCAGTGCGCGACGGCCTTCTCGGCGTGGGCGCCGGTCAGGGAGCGAACCTCCATCTCCGCGAACTTGGCGTCGTTCCGCTCCTTCGAGAGGATCGAGCCCAGGTAGCCCAGGAGGAACGCGACCGGGATCGAGACGATGCCCGGGTTGTCCAGCGGGAACCAGTGGAAGTCGACGCCCTGCAGCATCGAGTCGCTCTTGCCGGTCACCGGGTCGACGGGCTTGCCCGACACCGCCGGCGAGAAGACGATCAGAATGAGGCACACGGCCAGGCCGCCGTAGATGCTCCACAGCGCGCCCTGGGTGTTGAACCGCTTCCAGAACAGCGAGTACAGGATCGTCGGCAGGTTCGCCGATGCCGCCACCGCGAACGCCAGCGCCACCAGGAACGCGATGTTCTGGCCGTTCGCGATGATGCCGCCGAGGATGGCCACGGCGCCGATCACCAGTGCGGTGATGCGGGCAACCTTGACCTCCTGTGCCTTGTCGTCGACCGTGCCACGTTTGATCACGTTGGCGTAGATGTCGTGCGCGAACGACGCCGACGCGGTGATCGTCAGGCCGGCGACCACGGCAAGGATCGTCGCGAACGCCACCGCGGCGATGATGCCCAGCAGGACCGTGCCGCCCAGCGCGTACGCGAGCAGCGGAGCGGCCGAGTTCGTCTTGCCCGGCGCCGCCTTGATCGCGTCCGCGCCGACGAGCCAGCCCGCGCCGTAGCCGAGCACCAGGGTGAACAGGTAGAAGACGCCGATCAGCACGATCGCCCAGACCACGGACTTGCGTGCTTCCTTGGCCGTCGGCACGGTGTAGAACCGCATCAGGACGTGCGGCAGGCCGGCCGTGCCCAGCACCAGCGCCAGCGCGAGCGACACGAAGTCGAGCTTGCTCGTGCCGGACTTGCCGTACTGCGCGCCCGGGTTGAGCAGCTTCTCGCCGCCCTCGCCGACCTTCGCCACCGCGTCGCCGAGCAGGCCCGAGATGTTGAAGCCGGACTTGCCGAGCACCCACACGGTCATCACGAACGCGCCGGCGATGAGCAGCGTGGCCTTGATGATCTGCACCCAGGTCGTGCCGCGCATGCCGCCGATGATCACGTAGACGATCATGATGACGCCCACGATCGCGATCACCACCGCCTGCCCGGTCTTGCTGCTGATGCCGAGCAGCAGCGCGACCAGGCCGCCCGCGCCGGCCATCTGGGCAAGCAGGTAGAAGAACGACACGACGAGCGTGGACACCGCAGCGGCCGCGCGGACCGGACGCTGCTGCATCCGGAAGCTCAGCACGTCACCCATCGTGTACTTGCCGGTGTTGCGGAGCAGCTCGGCCACCAGCAGCAACGCGATCAGCCACGCCACGAGGAAGCCGATCGAGTACAGGAACCCGTCGTAGCCGTTGACCGCGATCAGGCCGGCGATGCCGAGGAAGGACGCGGCCGACAGGTAGTCGCCGGAGATCGCGACGCCGTTCTGCACGCCGGTGAACGAGTGGCCGGCGGCGTAGTAGTCGACCGCCGTCTTCGACTTGCGGCTCGCGCGGAAGACGATGTACAGGGTGATGGCCACGAAGACGGCGAAGATACCGATGTTGAGGGCCGTGTTGCTGCCCTCGACGCCTGCGGACAGGTTCATCGCTCGCTCCCCTCGATGTCCTCGCGGATCTTGTCGGACACCGGGTCCAGGTTCTTGTTGGCGTGGCGGACGTACAGCCAGGTGATAAGGAACGTGGAGACGAACTGCAGCAGGCCGAAGATCAGGCCGATGTTGATGTTGCCGACGACCTTGGTGCTCATGAAGTCGTGCGCGTAGTCGGACAGCAGCACGTACAGCAGGTACCAGGCGAGGAACGCGATGGTCATCGGGAACACGAAGCCGCGGAGACGGCGGCGAAGCTGGGTGAACTCAGCGCTCTGCTGGATCGTCTCCCAGTCAGGGCCAGGCGGGCCCTGCTCGGTGGTGCTCACTGTGCCTCCAGGGATGCGAACATGGTGTTACGACCCTAGGGAGGCGCTAACGCTGCGTGAATCGATCGAGGCTCAACCGCCCCATCGTGGCGACGAGCGGTCGACGAACGGTGTACTTAACGCGATGAGTGGCGCAGGTCACATTTTGGACACACGCAAAAACGACACCCACCCGGACCGGGCGACGACAACCGTGCCCCCATCAGGCGATTTCGAGTCACGGAGAGCTACCGAGGGTCCGTCGAAGGCGACCTCAACGCAGTTGCCGTTGCTGCCATCCTGCGTGCTGCGGCTGCTCTTCCGCCAGGCAAGGTCCACTGCGGACACTGTTTACCGCCTCTATCGTTCTTGGCTGATTCGCTTGATCAGCGCGACGGAGTCGTCCGGGCTCAGCGCTTCGACACCCAGCCGATCGAACTTCAGTCTACAGGCCCGGACCTCGGGATCCTCCTCGATATGCAGCGCTCCCGTAGCGTATTCGACGTATAGCAAGTCCGGCTCATCGCGATCATGGAACGACAACAACGTGAAACCACCGTCCAAGGCGCTGTGCACCTTCAGCGGCAGCACTTGAACAGTCACGCTCGACAAGGCGGCCATCTCGCCCAGATGCCGCAACTGCTCCCGCATCACGTCAGACCCACCGATATCTCGTCGCAAGGCCGACTCGTCGATGATCACGGTCAGTTCCAGCGGGTCGCTCTCGCTGGTGAGACGTTCCTGCCGGATCAGGCGCACCTCGATGTCATTGCGCAACTGCTCGGGCGATCGTCGACGGCGGCTGTGCGCGAACAGTGCGCGGATGTATGCCTCGGTGTGCAGCAGCCCGGGCAACATGAGTCCGGAGAACTCCTTCACGGACGCGGCATATGTTTCCACGTCCACATACCCGAAATCCTCTATGCCGTAGGCGCGGAACCAGGGTGGTTTCGCCGCCTCGCGGGCCTCGTCGAGCAAGGTTTCGTCGTAGAGGTCGTAGATGTCCATGGCCGAGCGGACGAAATGCACGTCCGCTCTCGTGACACCTGTTTCGATGCGTTGCAACGCGCTGCGGGTCTTGTCGAGCCGCTTGGCGGCCTCGGTCAGCGTGAGGTTGGCGCCTTCGCGGATCTCCCGCAGCCGGCGGCCCAGCCTTCGCCGCAGGAACGGTGCTCGCTTGGTCACAGTCGGCATGATCGCAGCCGGTCGGCCCAACATTGGGAAACCCAATGCTGGCGCGTTCGTGTGGACACTGCGATTCCATGGAAGGACGACTCTTCACACTCGTCAGTGCCGACGACGAAACAATGGTGTTCGCGTGGGGCCTGCAGATCACGACGCCGACCGAACAGGAAGCCGTCACCTACTGCCGCAACCCGGTCACCAACCAGACGGTCTTCGGGCTGCATGCCAATGCGGAGTCCGCGTTGCGGCGGTACGGCGCGACATTTCAGCTGCGGTTGGTCTGGGAGGACTGAGCGCGTTCACGGAGAGTTCGCAGCCGGTCGGCGGGTGTCTGTTCGCGATCCTCGTTGAGGTGCAGGCGAAGCATCGCCGTCCGCGTCCACGAGGCCGGGCGACCGCGCAGGCTCACGACGATCATGGTGAGGAACGCCAGCGGGACCGACCACGGCGCGGGTTGGGCGACCAGGATGGCGACCCAGCCCGTCACCGGGAGGCCGAAAAGCGTGGCGGCGAAGGCACCCGACGAGGTGACCAGGCCGACGACCACACCGGACATCGCGCTGGCGACCGTGAGGCGCGACCACCAGATGCCGAGCACGAGCAGCGGGCAGAAGGTCGAGGCGGCGACGGTGAACGCCCAGGTGACGAGGATGCCCGCGTCGAGCCGGATCGCTTGCAGCGCAAGGACGACCACGACCACCGCGGCCGCGACGACGGTGAACCGCAGCCTTCTCAGGCCGCCGGGCAGCAGGTCGTAGGAGATGGCGCCGGCGACGACGAGCAGGAGCCCGAGCGAGGTGGCCAGGAACGCCGCGAACGCCCCGCCGGTGAGCAGGGCGGTGAACAGGGAGCCGGGCCAGCCGTGGTCGACCTGCGCGGGCAGCGCGACGACGGCGGTGTCGGTGGCGCCGTTGAGGTAGAGCTGCGGGACGAGCACGCGGCCGAGGACGCCGTAGATGCCGGGGAACAGGTAGAAGACACCGAGCAGCCCGACGGTGAACGCGGCGGTCCGCCGTGCCGCGCGGCCGTCGGGGCTGGTGTGGAACCGCATGATGACGTGCGGAAGCCCCATGGTCCCGAGCGCGAGGGCGACGACGAGGGCCCAGGTGCCGAGGAGCGGGTGCCCGGCGTTGGCGAGGTCCAGCAGAGGGCGGGCCCAGTGGCCGCCGCCGGGCCGGGCCTCGCCGGTGACCTGCGGGACTTTCATGCCTTTCGGAAAGGTGACCGTGGTTCCCTGTGGGACTTCCCAGCGACCGGTCCTGCCGTGGAAGGGCTCCTTGAGTTCGAGCGTGGTCCCGACGCTGAACTCGATGGAGGTGTCATCGGTGAACCGCGTGTACTCGGTGGGATTGACGGCGTCGTAACGGGTTTGCGGCGTCACCTGGATGAGGAGCCAGATCGCCGGCACGATGAAGAGGACCAGTTTGAGGGCGAACTGGAATGCCTGGACGTAGGTGGCGGCCCGCATGCCCCCGAGCGCGAGCGTGATGGCGACACCGGCACCGGCGATCACGACCCCGACCCAGTACGGAGATCTGGTGACGGCGGAGAGAACGAGCCCGGCGGTACGAAACTGCGGAACCAGATAGAGACCACCGATAACGAGAATAACCGCGGCGGTGACCCTTCTGAGGGCCGGAGAATTCAGCCGAGCCTCGGCGAAATCAGGCACGGTAAGCGCCCCGGACCGCCGCATGGGCGCGGCGACGAGCACAAGCATGGCGATATAACCGGCGGTGAAACCAACCGGATACCAGAGCGACCCGATCCCGTCCTTGACGACGAGCCCGGCAACCCCGAGAAAGGAAGCGGCGGAAAGATATTCACCAGTAACGGCCGCGGAGTTGAGCAACGGCGACACCCGCCGCGAGGCGACGAGAAAGTCGGAGGTCGTACGCATGGCCGCCACGCCCCGCAACCCGATGAGAAGCGTCACGAGCACCACCGGCGCCACCGCGAAGGCGAGAATCATACGCCCTGACCTGCGGTTTTGTGCGCTCTGTACTGTGGTCGCCCCCCACCCTGTCCCGGGGGGCGGCCCCGGTCCCATTCTACCGGCAGGCACCGACGATCGTGAGATGTTGATCTTGTCTGTGGATTACTCGCGAGTTGTGGATGACTTGGCGTGCCTGCTGACGGGACTCGGCGATGCCGGACGCGGGACTCGCCGTGGCTGGGGGCGCGACTTCCGGCAGTCGGAAGCGACACGCGCCAAACGCGGTACTCGCGAAGGGTGAGCCCACGACCTCCAGGGGCCATGAGCGGGACTCGGCCGTGCCGCACGCGGGGCTCGCGGAGGCTGGGGGCGGCACTCGCGGGGGTTGGGAGCGGGGCTTGAGTGTTGGACATGGGGGGCGCGAGTGTTGGACACGCGGGGGTTGAGCGTTGGACACGCGGGGGGTTGGGCTCGTGCAGG
>NZ_JBJMIE010000171.1:0-3590 GCF_045807065.1 Actinophytocola sp.
CCCCGGCCCTACACCGGTTCCAGCACCTCTTTGCCCAGGTAGGGCCGTAGTGCGGTTGGCACTCGCACGGAGCCGTCTGGTTGCTGGTGGTTCTCCAGGATCGCCACGATCCATCGGGTTGTTGCCAGTGTGCCGTTCAGCGTCGCTGCTACCTGGGGGCGGCCGTTCTCGTCGCGGTAGCGGATCGACAGGCGGCGGGCCTGGAACGTCGTGCAGTTCGATGTGGAGGTCAGCTCTCGGTAGCGCCCCTGCGTCGGCACCCACGCCTCGCAGTCGAACTTTCGCGCCGCGCTCGTGCCGAGGTCGCCGCCCGCCACGTCGATCACGCGGTACGGCACCTCGATCTTCGCCAGCATCTCCTCCTCCCACGCCAGCAGCCCGGCGTGCTCCCTGTCCGCGTCCGCCGGTTGGCAGTAGACGAACATCTCGATCTTGTCGAACTGGTGGACCCGGATGATCCCCCGAGTGTCCTTCCCGTACGTCCCCGCCTCGCGTCGGAAGCACGATGACCACGCCGCGTACCGCCGCGGCCCCGCCGACAGGTCGACGATCTCCTCGGCGTGGTACCCGGCCAGTGGCACCTCCGACGTGCCGACCAGGTACAGGTCGTCTTCTGCCAGCCGGTACACCTCGTTCGCGTGCGCGCCGAGGTAGCCCGTTCCGGCCATGATCTCCGGACGGACCAGCACCGGCGGGATCATGAGCGTGAACCCGTTCGCGACCGCCTGCGCCGCCGCCAGGTTGAGCAGCGCGAGCTGCAACTGCGCGCCGACCCCGGTCAGGAAGTAGAACCGCGAACCGGACACCTTCGCGCCCCGCTCGACGTCCAGCGCGCCGAGCCGCAGCCCGAGGTCGAGGTGGTCGGCCGGTTCGAAGTCGAAGACCGGCGGTGTACCGACCTCCTTGACAACGACGTAGTCGTCCTCGCCACCCGCGGGGGCGGCCGGATGGACCACGTTCGGCACAGCGGTGTGCAACTCGGTGAGCTGGGCCTCGGCCGCCGACTGCGCGGCCTCCGCCGTGCGCACGCTCGCGGCCAGCTTCCGGCCCCTGGCCAGCAGTGCGTCCCGCTCCTCGCCGTGTGTCCGACCGACCTGCTTGCCCAGTTGCTTCTGCTCGGCACGCAACGCGTCCGCGGCCGCGACCGCGGATCGGCGTCGTTCGTCCGCGGACAGCAGTGCGTCGACCACCGCTTCGTTCTCGCCACGTGCACGCTGTGACGCGCGCACCACCTCAGGATTCTCACGCAGTGTCCGCAGGTCGATCACGGCGGGGAGCGTATCCGCCACCCGCGTCGCTGCCACACGAGTCCCGGCCCCGGAGCCCTGCACAGCCGGTGGAAGGCGACACCGATCGGGCACGTCCGTCAGATGATTTCCGACTGCACGTCGATTCGGCCCCTCCCAGCGTGCGGAACGCTGGCATCATGGACGCGATGTCTGGACGCGTCGGGCGGACGAGCTCCCGAGGGAGCACGCTGAAAACACGGTTGGTCATGGCAGGCGCCTTTGTCGGAGCCATGGCCGTGCTCAGCATGAGCATGTTGTTCTCCTGGCCGGTCTCGGTTAAGGGTGCGGCGGACACCGCGGCCGAGGAGGCCGCGGCCGCGTTCGACTCGCCGAGCGGGACATGTCTCGACTGGCCGAACGACGCTCCGCAGAACATGCGCCGCGTCCCGTGCTCGGAGCCGCACACGTTCGAGGTGACCAGCAACGTCGAGATCGGCAAGGACTACCCGTCCAGCGCGCCGCCGCCGAGCGACCAGGGCTGGCAGCAGATCGTGACCGAGCGCTGCACCGAGGTCGGGGCGAAGTACGTCGGCGGCACGCTCGACCCCTACGGCAAGTACACCGTTGGCGCGTTGAAGCCGACGGCAGAGCAGTGGAAGGAAGGCGACCGAAAGCTGCGTTGCGGCCTGCAGCGGGTGACGCCGTCCGGCCAGCGCCTGCTGACGACCACAGGTACGGCCGCCAAGCAGGACCAGTCCAACGTCCACGACCCGGGCACCTGCTTCGCCCTGGTGAACAAGCAGGAGGTCGGCGACCCGGTCGACTGCTCCAAGTCGCACTCCTACGAGGTCGTCGGCAACGTCGACCTCTCGAAGGTCTTCCCCGGGCCGGACTACCCGTCCGAGGACCAGCAGCGGGAGAAGACCGTCGACCTCTGTCCACCGGTGGCGGCGCAGTACACGGGTAACAAGGACCTGGCCACGCTGACCCTGTCCCTGTATTCGGACACGCTGAAGCAGGAGAGCTGGGCGGCCGGCTCCCGCAAGGTCAACTGCAAGGTCGGCGCGCTCAACCCGGACGGGACGCTGCGACCGGTGGTCGGCAGCGTGCGGGCCCAGCCCGCGTCGACGACCGCGAAACCGTCGAAGTAGGAGCGTCGCGGCCATGGGCTTCACCATGACGCGCCAGCGGTTCGAGGAGCTGGTCGGGGACGCGCTCGACCACATTCCTCGTGAGTTCGCCGCGGCCATGGAGAACGTCGTGATCCTGGTCGAGGACCGCGACCTCGAGAACCCCTCGCTGCTCGGGCTCTACCACGGCGTGGCCCTGACCGAGCGCACGTCGCACTACGGCGGCGTGCTGCCGGACCGGATCACCATCTATCGCGAGGCGATCCTCGACATCTGCGACGACGAGCAGGACGTGGTCGAGGAAGTCGCGATCACGGTCGTTCATGAGATTGCCCACCACTTCGGTATCGATGACGCTCGGTTGCACGAGCTCGGCTGGGGCTAATTTGACACTGTCATCTGACACTGTCAAACTGGAACCATGAGCGACGAGCTGTGGACCCTCGAGCAGCTTTCGGACCGCGTCGCTGACCTCCTCGCCGACGGCTACGAAGGTCAGCGCAACGGGCGAGTCCGGGAGCTGCCGAACGGGCGCACCATCCGGTGGTACACCACCATTGGTCTCGTCGACCGACCGCTGGCGACGAAGGGGCGGGTCGCGCTTTACGGCAGGCGGCACGCTTTGCAGCTGGCGGCCATCAAGCGACTCCAGGCTCGCGGCATGGCGCTGGCCGAGGTCCAGGAGCGGCTGCTCGGCGCCTCCGACGAGGAACTGGCCGGCATCGCCAGGACGAGACTCGACCTCATCCCGCCACCGCCAGGGATGCAGGTACGGGTCGACGGCCTCTGGCGCCACCACCATACCGAAGCGAAGAACGACACTGTCACGAACGTGGTCCCCGCGTTCCGCATAGGTGACAGTGTCACCGTACTGCTGGACGGCGCGACCAGGCCTCTCGACGACGCCGACCTCGGGGAGTTGACCGCGGCCGCGCGGCCGCTCCTCGACGCGATCGACCGGCTCGGCCTCTCCCCACGAAAGACATCCCAGGAGCTTTGAATGTCAAGCCGCAGTCGAGTTGACGTGATGCGACCAGGCGGTTGTCTCGTTGTAGTGGGTGCCGGTTTTGAGGCATCCGTGGAGGATGCCGACGAGTCGGTTGGCGAGTTGGCGCAGAGCGGCGTTATGGCTCGCGCCGCGGGCTCGTTGCCGGTCGTAGTATGCGCGTGCTCCGGGCGAGAGCCCGAGGGCGCTGAAGGCTTGGGCCAGCAGCGCGTCGATGAGCCGGTC
>NZ_JBJMIE010000172.1:0-5758 GCF_045807065.1 Actinophytocola sp.
AGCCGGAGTCGAGGACGACCAGCTCGTCGACGAGGGTGCCGACCAGTGGCCGCACCGACGCGATGACGTCAGCGACCGTGGCCTCCTCGTCCAGTGCCGGCAACACGACGCTGACCGTGCGGGAACCCTTGGCCCGCACCAGCTCCTCCACCGTCCACGATGGACTCTGCCAGGTCCGCTCCGCGAACCACGTGCGCGCGTCCGCCTGCATCACGCCAACGCCCGCAGGCATCGGGCTGGCGGGCGGGTGCCCCGGATACTCGCCACCATCTCGACCACCTTCCTGGTTCTGGCCACCTCGTGCGCGCGGAACACCCGCGCGCCTGCCACCGCCGCGACCGACGTCGCGGCGAGGGTGCCGTCCACCCGGTCGGCCACCGCCGCGCCGAGTGTCTCGCCGATGAAGTCCTTGTTGGACAACGCCATCAGCACCGGCCAACCGGTGCTCACGAGCTCGTCGAGCCGCCGCAGCAGTTCGAGACCGTGCCAGGTGTTCTTGCCGAAGTCGTGCGTCGGGTCGATCAGGACGCCCTCCGCCGGCACGCCGAGCGCCACCAGGCGTTCCGCCCGGTCGACCAGCTCGGCGACGACCTCGGCCACCACGTCCAGGTAGCGGACGCGGTGCGGATCGGTCCGGGGCGCGGCGCCCCCGGTGTGCGAGCAGACCATGCCGGCGCCGAACTCGGCGGCGACCTCGGCCAGGCGTGGGTCCGCGCCGGCCCAGGTGTCGTTGATGAGGTCCGCGCCGGCGCGGCACGCCTCGCGGCCCACCTCGTGCCGCCAGGTGTCCACGCTGATCACGAGATCCGGGTGCCGTTCCCGGACGTTCGCGACGAACGGGACGACACGCCGGATCTCCTCGTCCGTGTCCACCCGCTCGCCGTGCGCGCCGGCACGGACGCCGCCGATGTCCACTATGTCGGCTCCCTCCGCGACCGCGCGGTCCACCGCGGCGAGCGCCTCGCGGTCCCCGAAGGTCGCGCCGCGGTCGTAGAAGGAGTCCCTGGTGCGGTTGACGATCGCCATCACCAGTGCGCGGTCCTGGGCGACCGCGCGGCTGCCGAAGCGGAGTGTGCTCACCGGCCCAGCGTGCCACGGCCCCGGTGGGAAAACGCACCGTGATACACCCCGGTCACAATTGGTGACGTCGAGGAAACCTTGGCTAGTGGGTTTCCTCCCAGGCCTGGTACGCCTCCTCGACCACGCGGACCGCGTCGTCGATGTCGTCCGTGAGGTGCAGGAGCGCGAGGTCCCGGTCGCCGATCTTGCCCTCCGAGTGCACGCTGCTCCGCAGCCACTGGTACAGACCGTCCCAATAGGAACGTCCGAACAGGACCACCGGGAACTTCGTGACCTTCTTCGTCTGCACCAGGGTGAGCGCCTCGAACAGCTCGTCGAGCGTGCCGAACCCGCCGGGCAGGCAGATGAACGCCTGCGCGTACTTGATGAACATCGTCTTGCGCGTGAAGAAGTAGCGGAAGTTGACGCCGAGGTCGACCCACGGGTTGATGCCCTGCTCGAACGGCAGCTCGATGCCGAGGCCGATCGAGAGCCCGCCGGCCTCGGAGCACCCGCGGTTCACGGCCTCCATCGAGCCCGGACCGCCGCCGGTGATGGCCGCGTAGCCCGCACGGGCGAGCGCGGCGCCGATCTCGATGCCGAGCTTGTACTCCGGGTGGTCGCGCGGCGTGCGGGCGGAGCCGAACACGGTGACCGCGCGGGGCACCTCGGCCAGCGCCCCGAACCCCTCGACGAACTCGGCCTGGATGCGCAGCACGCGCCACGGGTCGGTGTGCACCCAGTCGGCGTGGCCGCGGGAGTCGAGCAGTCGCTGGTCGGTGGTGGACGCCTCCACCCGGCGTGACCTACGCAGCACGACTGGTCCACGCTGCTTCTCGGCCGGGTGTTCGTTGTCCTCCTTGTGGATCGTCATTTATCCGAGTTTATGCGGTCGCCCTGCCTGGGCTGCTCGGGACGCGGTCGGTCGTGCGCTCGTCGTCGAACAGCCGCGCCCTGCCCCCACGGTCAGCGCGCGGCCGGGGCTCGTGGTTCCGGGGGGCGCCGCAGGGTATGCGGGTAGCGCATCACCTGGAACCGTCGACCACCAGCACGAGTTTTCCGCGCACGTGACCCTCCTCGCCGGCGCGGTGCGCCGCCGCGACCTCCGTGAGCGGGAAGGTCCGCGCGACCGGGAGCGAGAAGCGCCCGGACTCGACCAGCTCGCCGACCTCGGCGATGGCGTGGACCGCGCGGCCGCCGTCCCCGCTGCTGAACCGCACCCCGTGCGTCCGCGCGCCAGCGAAGTCGGCGATCGTCACGACGTGCTCCGGCGCACCCGCCAGCTCGATCAGCTCGGGCAGGACACCGCTCCCGGCGACGTCCAGCGCCACGTCGACGCCGTCGAAGGCGAGGGCGCGAACCCGGTCGGCGAGGCCGTCGCCGTAGGCGACGGGCTCGGCGCCCAGCGAGCGCAGGTAGGCGTGGTTCGCCGGGCTGGCGGTGCCGATCACGCGGGCGCCGCGCACCACGGCGAGCTGGACCGCGGCGGCACCGACGCTGCCGGAGGCGCCGTTGACGAGCAGCGTGCCGCCGCGCCCGACGCCGAGCTGGTCGAGCGCACGCGTGGCGGTCTCGACGGCGGCCGGCAGCGCGGCGGCGCCGGCGAAGTCGAGGGACGGCGGGATCGGCGCGTAGTGGGACAGCACCGCCAGTTCGGCCTGCGCCGCCCCCTCAACCGAGAAACCGAACACGCGCTCGCCGAGGGCCACGTCCGTGACGCCCTCGCCCAGCTCGTCGACGACACCCGCCGCCTCGTAGCCCATGAACTGCGGCAGCCCCTCGTCCATCAGGCCGGCCCGCTTCTTCCAGTCGCTCGGGTTGACGCCGGCCGCGCGCACCGCGATCCGGACCTGGCCGGGACCCGGATGCGGCGCGGGGACGTCCACGACCTCGAGGACCTCCGGGCCCCCGAACCGGCTGAAGCGAACCGCCTTCATCAGCTGAGGAACTCCTTCAGGACCGCCGCGCAGCGGGTGATGTCCGCCACCGGGACGTTCTCCTGCTGGGTGTGGGCCAGCGTGGGGTCGCCCGGACCGAAGTTCACGGCCGGCATGCCCAGGGCGGCGAAGCGGGCCACGTCGGTCCAGCCCAGCTTGGCCACCGGGGTGCCGCCGGCCGCCGCCACCAGCTCGGCCGCGGCCGGGGCGCTCAGGCCGGGGAGCGCGCCCGCCGCCAGGTCCGTGACCGTCACGTCGTAGCCCGCGAACACCTCGCGCAGATGCGCCTCGGCGGCCGCGGGGGTGCGGTCCGGGGCGAAGCGGTGGTTGACCGTCAGCACCGCGCTGTCCGGGACCACGTTGCCGCTCACCCCGCCCTCGATCCGCACCGCCTGCAGGCCCTCGCGGTACCGGCAGCCGTCGATGTCCACCTGGCGGGGTTCGTAGGCGACCAGCACGGCCAGCGCGTCGCCCAGGGCGTGGATCGCGTTCGAACCCATCCACCCGCGGGCCGTGTGCGCGCGGCGGCCCGACGTGCGGACCTCGATCCGCATCGTGCCCTGGCAACCAGCCTCGACCACCGCGTTCGACGGTTCGCACACGATCGCCAGGTCGCCGTGCAGCCACTCCGGCAGCTCGCGTTCGATCCGGCCCAGGCCGTTGCGGTCGGCCTCGATCTCCTCGCAGTCGTAGAACACGAAGGTCACGTCGTGGCGCGGTGCCGGCAGCGTCGCCGCCAGGTGCAGCATGACCGCGTCGCCGCTCTTCATGTCGACCGTGCCGAGGCCGTGGAGGACGCCCTCGGTCCGGCGCAGCGGCAGGTTGTCGTTCACCGGGACCGTGTCCAGGTGACCGGCCAGGACCACCCGGGAGCCGCGGCCCAGCGAGGTGCGCGCCAGCACCGCGTTGCCCGAGCGCGTCACCGAGAGGTGGGGCGCCTGCGCGCGGAGCGCGTCCTCGACGGCGGACGCCAGCACCGCCTCCTCACCCGACACGCTCGGGATGTCCACCAGGGCAGCCGTCAGCTCGACGGGGTCACCGGCAAGGTCCAGGTCGATGGTCACGCACAGGAAGCTACCGTTGCCTCGTGACTAGTGCAGACACCACCGGTGCGTCCGGCGTCGGGCTCGCGACCATCACCGACGACGGCACCGTTCTCGACACCTGGTTCCCGCACCCCGCGCTCGACGACAACGCCGTGCCGGGCACGCAGCGGCTGTCCGAGCTGGCGGCCCGCGACGAACTCGGCCCGGAGGTGTCCGCGCTGCTCGGCCCGGACGACGACCGCGGGGTTGAGGTCGTCGCCGTGCGGACCGGCACCACCGACCTCGCCGAGCCGCCACGCGACGCCTACGACGTCTACCTGCGGCTGCACCTGCTCTCGCACCGCCTGGTCCAGCCGCACGGCGCCAACCTGGACGGCATCTTCGGCCTGCTCGCCAACGTCGTGTGGACCAACCACGGGCCGTGCCGCGTCGAGGGCTTCGCCACCACCCAGCTGCGGCTGCGGGCCCGCGGACCGCTCACCGTCTACGGCGTCGACAAGTTCCCGCGCATGGTCGACTACGTGGTCCCGGCGGGTGTGCGCATCGGCGACGCGGACCGGGTGCGGCTCGGCGCGCACCTCGCGGCCGGCACGACCGTCATGCACGAGGGCTTCGTGAACTACAACGCCGGCACGCTCGGCGCGTCGATGGTCGAGGGCCGCATCTCCGCGGGCGTGGTCGTGGGCGACGGGACGGACGTGGGCGGCGGCGCGTCGATCATGGGCACGCTCTCCGGCGGCGGCAAGGAGACGATCTCGCTCGGCCAGGGCTGCCTCATCGGCGCCAACGCCGGCATCGGCATCACGCTCGGGGACAACTGCGTGGTCGAGGCCGGCCTGTACGTGACGGCCGGCACAAAGGTCACCCTCCCCGACGGCCGTCTGGTCAAGGCACGCGAACTGTCCGGACAGGACAACCTGCTGTTCCGCCGCAACTCCGCGTCCGGCGCGGTCGAGGTGGTCGAGCGCGCCGGAGTCGGCATCGAGTTGAACGCAGCCTTGCACGCGAACTAGCGTCGGTGGATGACCACCGTCGAGACGCCCCCGCGAGCCTGGCTCGCCGAACAGCTTGACGAGTTGCACGTCCACGGTGCGGTGGCGCTGGCGGGCGCCGACCCGGAGGGCGTGCACCAGCTGCGGGTGGCGGCGCGGCGGATCCGCGCGGTGCTCAAGGCCGCGCGCCTCGACGACGGCGGTGCGCTGATGGCCGAGCTGCGCTGGTTCTTCGGCGAGCTCGGCCCGCTGCGTGACCTGGATGTGCTGCTCGACCGCTTCCGCGGCGACACCGGGGGCTTCTCGCCCGGGGAGATGGTGGCGTTCGAGCGGCTGCTCGAAGGACTGCGTGCCGAACGCGGGGTGGCGCGCCGGCGGGCGACCCGGGTCCTGCGTGGCAAGCGCTACCGGCGGCTGCTGGGGACGCTGGCGTCCACCGAGGTCGGCCCCCGGGCCGAGGGCGGCTCGTTGGCGGAGATCGTGAAGCCCTTCCGCAGACTGCGCACGGCGGTCGCCGCGGCGGGGCCGGCCCCGGCCGACGAGGTGCTGCACGACCTGCGGATCCGCGGCAAGAAGCTCCGGTACGCGGCGGAGCTGGCGGTTCCCGCGGGCGGCAGGCCCGTGCGCAGGCTGGCGAAGGCGACCAAGCGGCTGCAGGACGTCCTCGGTGAGCACCAGGACGCGTGCGTGGCGGAGCAGCGGGTCCGCGCCCTGGTCGGCGCGG
>NZ_JBJMIE010000173.1:0-11629 GCF_045807065.1 Actinophytocola sp.
CTTACCCGTCCGGGGTCGCGTGGGTGCTGGGCGCCGAAGGGTTCGGTGGCGGCGCCGATCTGGTGGTCGCCGGGGACGTGCCAGCGGGTGCCGGACTGTCCTCCTCTCATGCGTTGCAGTGCGCGACCGCGTTGGCCTTGCTCGGGTTGGCGGGGGTGGAACTCGACGAGTCGGGCGCACCGAGCCGCGCGACCATCGCCAAGTGGGTGCAGCGCTCCGAGAACGACTACGTCGGCGTCCCGACCGGTCTGCTCGACCAGACCGCGTCACTCTCATGCGTGCGCGACCACGTGCTGTTCCTCGATGTGCGCTCCGGGGAGATGGAGCAGGTTTCGTTCGACACCTCCTCTGCTGGGTTGGAAGTCCTGGTCATCGACACCAAGGCGAAGCACTCGAACAGCGACTCCGGTTACCGTGAGCGCCGCGCCGGCTGCGAGCGTGCGGCGTCGCTGCTGGGGATACTGGCGCTGCGTGACGTCACCGAGGACGGACTCGACGACGCACTCTCGTCCCTGCCCGACGAGCTGCGGCCGCTCGTCCGCCATGTCGTCACCGAGAACGCACGCGTCGTGCGAACGGTCGAGCACCTGCGTGCCGGCCGCATCGCCGACATCGGCGACCTGTTGACCGCGTCCCACACGAGCATGCGCGACGACTACCGCATCTCCTGCCTGGAACTGGATGTCGCGGTCGACACGGCGCTCGGGGCCGGAGCGCTGGGTGCCAGGATGACCGGCGGCGGCTTCGGCGGCTCGGCGATCGCACTCGTGGCCTCCGACGCCGTCTCCACGGTGGGCCAAGCGGTGCGGGCCGCGTTCGCCGCGCGTGGGCTCACGGCGCCGGGCCTGTTCACGGCGGTGCCCTCCCCCGGCGCCGGCCGGGACAACTGAGTTCCTCTCTCGACGAAACGGAGAACGTAGTGAAGCTGCTCGTGACGGGCGGTGCCGGGTATGTCGGAAGCGTGTGCGCGGCGCGTCTGGTGAAGGCCGGCCACGAGGTCGTGGTACTCGACGACCTGACCACGGGCCACGACGACGCCGTGCCCGACGGCTGCCGTTTCGTCCAGGCCGACCTCGCCGAGGTCGCTGACGAGCTGCTCGCCGAGGGCTTCGACGGCGTGCTCCACTTCGCGGCGAAGTCACTCGTCGCGGAGTCGATGCGCGATCCCAAGAAGTACTGGGACGGCAACGTGCTCACCTCTCTTCGTCTGCTCGAGGCCGTGCGCGCCAACGGCGTCCCACGGCTCGTGTTCTCGTCCACGGCGGCGGTGTACGGCGAGGCCGAGGCCATCCCGATCCAGGAGACCGCGCCGACGCGCCCCACCAACACCTACGGCGCGACCAAGCTCGCCATCGACCACGCCATCACCTCCTACGCGGTGGCGCACGGGCTCGCCGCCGTGAGCCTGCGGTACTTCAACGTCGCCGGCGCGTGGGGCGGCTACGGCGAGCGCCACTTGACCGAGACCCACCTCATCCCGCTGGTTCTGCAGGTAGCACTCGGCCAGCGCGAGGCGATCGACGTGTACGGCGAGGACTACCCGACCGCCGACGGCACGTGCGTCCGGGACTACATCCACGTGGCCGATCTGGCCGAGGCGCACCTGCTCGCGCTGGAGCACGCCACCCCCGGCACCCACAGCATCTACAACCTCGGCAGCGGCAGCGGTTTCTCGGTCCGCGAGGTCGTCGAGACCTGCCGGAAGGTCACCGGGCACCCCATCCCCGCCCAGGTCAAGGACCGCCGGGCAGGCGACCCGCCGGCACTGGTGGCGGCGAGCGATCGCGCCCGCGACGAACTCGGCTGGAAGCCGCAGTACCTGGACCTCGAGGTCATCGTCCGCGACGCCTGGGAGTTCACCCGGGGCCGATCCGGTCAGTAGCCGGCAGTAGGAACGCGTCCACTGTGGCGGGGCGCGGCACCGGTTCATCGACACAGATGCCCAGGGCCACGGCGGACTGCTGACTCAGCGGGCCTGGCGATATGCGCGGCGGCTCCAGACCGGGGACCGTCCTCGGTTGCCGGCGCGGACCCGGCCGCCGCATGTCCGGACCCACCGATCACAAGATCAGTGGGCGAGGGGGCGCCTGACACTTCCCACGGCGCCGGACCGTCGACGAGAGAGCGGCCGACCGGCACCGCACCACCAGCGGTCGCGGGCATCGGAGCCGTCCCACTGACCGGTGGGCGGACGTGGCCACCGGAAGCTCGTACCTTCGGTGCGGCGCTCCTCATCCAAGAAGCCGTGGACCGCCCGTGGGCCAGGGAGATCGTGGCCGTGATCGCGGGAGGACTTGCCGGCGGCGAGCCGGAGCCGTTCGCCGGCTCGGTGTCCGGCCTCCTGTGCGGGGGCCAGGTGGTGTGGCCCGGTTCTCCGATGGCTTCCGTGCCTTCCTCCTCCGAGGACGGCGGTTCCGGGGTCGTTGAGTCCGCCATCGGAGTCAGCAAGGGCTGTTCTGTGGTCGTGTCCCACGGCGGGTCGTCATCTTCCACGGCAGCAGGGTCCGCATCTTTCTCGTCGTTCTTCACGATGCTCGTCATGAGAAGGCTCCGCAGCTGGTCGGGCGGAATGCCCATCCGCAGGGCGAAATCCAGGAGGACTCCCGTGCTGTGCAGTGGATCCGCCTCCATGACGATGCTCAGCGCGAGCGCGGCCAGAACTCCAGAACCCCGCAGGTAGGCCGACATCGCCAGGAAGAAGGCCGGTTCCGCTCGTTCCGGAGCCGGCAGTGCGCGTACCAGTACGGTCCACAGACGTTCCGCTGGTTCTCGCTCGTCGGACAGAGCTATCGCCAAGCACTCGTCCTTGACCGGTATCTGCGACAGTGCGACTCCCAGCCGGGCCACCTGGTCGTCGGTCAGCGCCGGCGGGTCGTAGGAGGTCATCGCCAGGTCGAGCGCCATCCCCAGCAGTTCGAGGTCCGCGGCCCGGTCCGCCTCCAGGTAGACCTGTTCCGATGACGGCCGGTAGGCGTCGAGAAGCTTCCTCCTGATCGCCAACGTCTCTTCCGGGTCGGGTGCCAGGTGGGCCGCGACGGCCTCTCGGCTGGGATAGGTGGTGTCGCCCGCGACCGCGCACGCGGCGGCCAACGCCGACGACTGCGGATCCGGAACGATGCCGGTACACAGTGGATCGTCGTAGCACTGCCACTGCTCACCGTGGGCGACCTTGTCCACCCAGGACGCGTGGCTCAGCAGAATGCCCTTGTCCGACAACGCTTCTCGCAGCGAGGCGATGAGCTGCCCGTGATGTGCCGCGTCCTCGCCGATGGCGACGGCTATCACCGCCACCGCCTCGTTGAGGGCGACGGCGTTGGCCAACTCGGCCGCGACCAGCGGGAAGTGCTCGGATTTCGGCAGGTCCACGCGGATGGTGGTGGACAGCTTGAGTTCCGGACATCGGCGGAAGGTGAACAGCACCAGCGAGTCGGTCGGTGGGAAGCCGATGACGTAGGGAATGCCGGCGACCAGTTCGGACAGATCGCGTAGCCGGATGTGGGTGTGTGGGAGGGAAGTTGTCATGCCTCCACCATGCGCGTCGCGGCGGCGGTGTGGGGGCGAGAAAGCCGATCTGTGGACAACTGGGTCGGCTGTGGACAAGTACCCCTCGCGAAGTCAACGGACCCTGGAATTGTCGGTGGAATGGTGTATGGCACCCACTTCTCTGTCGGGCCGCCGAGCGAGTGGTGACTTTCGCGAATCTCGTATCCGATCCGAGCGGAAATTGTCGGCGTCCTCGTGCACCATGGCCTTGTGCGTGACTTCATCGAACGTCTTCCCAAGGTCGAGCTACACGTCCACCTGGTCGGCTCGGCCTCCGTCGACACTGTCCTGGAACTGGCGCGGCGCCACCCCGACCAGGAGGTCCCGACGGATCGCGAGCAGTTACGCGCCTTCTACGAGTTCACCGACTTCGCACACTTCATCGAGGTGTACGTCAAGGTCACCAGGCTAGTGACCACGGGCGCGGACATCACGGCGCTCGTCGTCGGGCTCGCCCGTGACCTCGCCACCAACCACGTGCGCTACGCGGAGGTCACGGTCACGCCGGTGCCACACCTCATGGTCGGTGTCGAGCCAGACGAACTGGCGGAAGCGCTCGTCACGGGTCGCCGCGTGGCACGAGAACAACACGGTGTCGAGCTGGCCTGGGTGTTCGACATCGCCGGTTCGCTCGGCTACGAGGCCGGTGTGCGGACCGCGGAGTGGGTGCTGCGGCACCGCCCGGAGGGCACGGTGGGGTTCGGCCTGGGCGGCAACGAGGTCGGGGTGCCGCGTGAGCGATACCGCGTACCGTTCGACATGGCACGCGACGGCGGCCTGCACCTCGTGCCCCATGCCGGCGAGACCACCGGACCGGAGACCATCTGGTCGGCGCTCGTCAACCTGCACGCCGAGCGCATCGGCCACGGCACCAGTGCGGTGCGGGATCCGAACCTGCTGGCGCACCTCGCGGGCGAGGGCATCCCCGTCGAGGTGTGCCCCAGCTCCAACATCCGCACGAGAGCCGTCGCCACACTCGGCGAACATCCGTTACCCCGCCTGCTCGACGCGGGCGTGCCGGTCACACTGGCCACGGACGATCCCGGCATGTTCCACACCGACCTCAACCGGGAGTACCTCCTCGTCCACGAGCATTTCGGGCTGAGCAGAGGGGACCTGGCCGAGTTAGCCAGGGCTGGCGTGCGCGCCGCGTTCTGCGACGCGGAGCGCGCGTCGGCCCTGCTGGCCGAGATCGACACGGCCGAGCGCGGCTGACCGGACGGCACGACGGCAACCGGCACGGTCATACGAGCCCGGCGAGCTTGCGGCGCTGGCCGGCACCGCTGACGTACTCGAGCTGACTGGCGATTGCCTGGTAGGCGGTCCCCGTTGACGGCGGCTTCAGGTGTGGCCGGTTCGTGGTTGCGGAGTAGGTCGCCGGGGACGCCACTGGCTCAGAAGTTGCCCAGCTCATACGCGCGTACGGCGGCTGACGGGCAGACTCGTGTCATGACAGACGACCCGTACCTCTGGCTCGAAGAGGTCACCGGCGAGACCGCCCTGGACTGGGTGCGGGAACGCAACGCCATGACCGCCGCGGAGCTCACCGGTGGCTCGCGGTTCACCGCGCTGCGTGACGAGATCCGGGAGGTTCTCGACGCCGACGACCGCATTCCGTACACCCGCCGCCGCGGCGAGTACCTGTACAACTTCTGGCAGGACGCGGCCAACCCGCGTGGGCTGTGGCGGCGTACGACGCTCGAGTCGTACCGCACCAGCAGCCCTGAGTGGGAGCTCGTGCTCGACGTCGACGCGCTTGCCAAGGCCGAGGGTGAAAGCTGGGTCTGGCAGGGTGCCGCGGTGCTGAAGCCGGGCTACCGGCTGGCGCTCGTCGAGCTGTCGCGCGGCGGTGCGGACGCGACCGTGGTGCGGGAGTTCGACCTCGAGACGAAGACCTTCGTCGAGGGTGGGTTCACGCTGCCGGAGGCCAAGAGTCGGGTGGGCTGGATCGACGAGGACCGGATCTACGTCGGCACGGACTTCGGGGAGGGTTCGCTCACCGCGTCCGGGTATCCGCGGATCGCCAAGGAGTGGCGGCGTGGCACCTCGCTGGACGACGCGGTCACGGTGTTCGAGGGCAAGCCCGACGACGTCTCGGCCGGCGCCTACCACGACCCGACCGAGGGGTTCGAGCGTGACTTCGTCTACCGAAACCCCGACTTCTACCGCACCGAGAAGTTCCTGCGCAAGCCCGGCGGCGAGCTGGTCAAGCTGGAGGTGCCGGAGGACTCCGACACCTCGGCGCACCGCGAGTGGCTGCTGATCAGCACGCGCTCGGCGTGGACGGTCGGTGACACGACCTACCCGTCCGGCGCGCTGCTCGCGGCACGGTTCGACGACTACCTCGCCGGCGCGCGGAACCTGACCGTCCTGTTCGAACCGGACGAGCACACCTCGCTCTCCTACCACGCCTGGACCCGCAACCACCTCATCGTGGCGTCGCTGCAGGACGTGAAGAGCCGCTTCGAGGTGCTCACGCCGGGTGACGGCTGGGCACGTACGCCGCTCGCCGGAGTGCCGGAGGTCGGGTCGGCCGACATCCTCGGCACGAACCCCGATGTCGACGACGAGTACTTCCTCAACGCCAGCGGCTACACCCAGCCGGCCACCCTGCAGCGCGGCGAGATCGGCGGCGACGTCGAGGTCCTGAAGCGGGCACCGGCGTTCTTCGACGCGGACGGGTTGTCGACGCGGCAGTACTTCGCGACCTCCGACGACGGCACGCGCATCCCCTACTTCGTCGTGGGAGAGGAGAACGACGGGCCCACGCTGATGACGGGGTACGGCGGGTTCGAGGTGTCGCTCACCCCCAGCTACAGCGGCACGACCGGGCGAAGCTGGCTGGCCCGCGGCGGGAAGTACGTGGTCGCCAACATCCGCGGTGGCGGTGAGTACGGGCCGGAGTGGCACCAGTCGGTGCAGAAGGAGCGGCGGCTGCGGGTGTACGAGGACTTCGCGGCGGTGGCCCGTGACCTCGTCGCACGCGGGATCACGACCCCTGAACGCCTCGGCATCCAGGGCGGGTCGAACGGCGGCCTGCTCATGGGCGTCATGCTCACCCGGTACCCGGAGCTGTTCGGCGCGATCGTGTGCCAGGTGCCGCTGCTCGACATGCGCCGCTACCACAAGCTGCTCGCCGGCGCGTCGTGGATGGCCGAGTACGGCGATCCCGACGAGCCGCAGGAATGGGCTTACCTCAGCGAGTACTCGCCGTACCAGAACGTCGCCGCCGACCGGCCGTACCCGCCGACGTTCATCCTGACGTCCACTCGGGACGACCGGGTGCACCCGGGGCACGCGCGCAAGATGATGGCGCGGCTGACAGAACTGGGCTACGACGTGCGGTACTACGAGAACATCGAGGGCGGCCACGGCGCCGCGGCCGACAACGAGCAATTGGCCTTCAAGTGGGCCCTGGTGTTCGAGTTCCTCTGGCAGCGCCTGAATTAGGTGTACTGAGCCGACGGATCAGGGACGCGGCTGGCCGGTGGGAGACAGTCGTGGCGTTTGCGGTGCCCGGCAGGCTCGGGGATCACGACGGTGATGCCACGGGCCTGCGGACGCCGTCGGCTCGCTCATGACGAGCAGGTCTCGGTCACGTCCTTTTCGCGCTGGTGTCGGTGAAGGCCGCCGGTTCGGGTTGCGGGCCGCCGCGAGTTTCTAGGTGAGCGACCGCCATGCCAGGCCCGGCAGGTGCGCGCGTAGCCACGCCAGGTCGACGTCCTCGCCCGCGAAGTACCGGCGGCAGGCCTCGTGCGCCGGGCCGAGCAGCACGAACTCCGTGGTCAGCGTCGACCAGGCGGGAAGGTCGTCGGCGAACCGGGACAGCTCGGCGAGCAACGGTCGCCTCAGCGCATCCTTCGCCGCCACCACCTCCGCACGGGTCTCCCCCGCCAGTTCGGCCGCCATTGCCTGGTACATGAACCGCGCGTCGTCCTGGTTCTCCCGCACCCATTCGAGGTGGCCGTCGACCAGCGCGTGCACGGCCTCCTCGGCCGTCGCGGCGGCGGCGACGCGGGCCGTCAGGTGGGCCACCGACCGCTCGAACGTCCTGGTCAGCAGCGCGACGACGATGCCGGGCAGACCACCGAACAGGTGATACACGCTCGACGGGCTCGCCCCCGCCGCCTTGCGGATGTCCTCGATGCCCGTGGCCAGCACGCCACGTTCGACGAAGCACCGCAGGGCGGCGTCCAGCACCGCCTCCCGCCGCTGCCGACCGTCCTCGCGCACACCCGAACCTAACAGTTGGAAGATTCTTCCAACTAAGGTACAACTGGTGCCATGGACCTGCGGTTCGAGGATCGGGTTGCCCTGGTTACCGGCGGTTCGCGGGGCATCGGCCGTGCCACCGCGCTGCTGCTCGCCCGCGAGGGCGCGCGCGTGGCGGTGACCTACCGCTCGCGGGCCGAGGACGCGGCGGCCGTGGTGGCCGAGGCCGGCGACCAGGCGATGGCAGTGCCGCTCGACCTCGCCGACGCGGCGTCGATCCGGGCGGCCGTCGACGCCGTGCTGGCACGGTGGGGCCGCGTCGACCTGCTGGTCGGCAACGCGCTCGCCACGGTCGGACTGACGTTGTGGCCGCCGACGCCCTTCGAGGAGCAGCCCGCCGCCGAGTTCTTCCGGGCCAACCTCGACGGTCCCTACGCGGTCGCCCAGGCGGTGGTGCCGGCGATGCGAGTGCAGGGGTTCGGCCGGATCGTGCTGATCTCGGGCACGAGCGGGGCCGACGGCCTGCCGTTCGGGGCCGCGCTGTCCACCGCCAAGGCCGCGCTGCACGGCCTCACCCGCACGCTCGCCAAGGAGTTGGGACCGGTCGGTGTGCTGGTGAACGCGGTGCTGCCGGGCACCACGCTCACCGAGCACATCGCGGCGCTGTTGCCCGCCGAGGCCCGTGCCACGCGTGAGCGGGCGTCGCCGATCCGCCGGCTGCTCGGGCCCGAGGAGGTCGCGCCGATGATCGCGTTCCTCGGCTCACCGGCGAACACGGGTGTGACGGGCGAGTTGGTGCGGGTCAGCGGCGGGCTGTAAGACTGCGGCATGCGTGTGATCCGCACGGAGACCGAGATCGAGGCGCCGCCGGCCGCGGTGTGGGCTGTACTGACGGACTTCGCCGACTATCCCACGTGGAACCCGTACATCGTCGACGCGGAGGGCACGCTGGCCGTCGGTGAGATCCTGACGCTGCGGATGGTGTCCGACGGGAAGGCGCAGACCTTCACGCCGGAAGTGCTTGCCGTGCACGAGAACGCGGAGCTGCGGTGGCTCGGCGCGTTGCGCTGGTCGTGGCTGTTCAGTGCCGAGCACCGGTTCGCGCTGTCGCCGGTCGGGGACGGCACCCGGCTGGTGCAGAGCGAGGTGTTCCGGGGCGCGCTGGTTCCGTTGCTACGCGCGATGATCGACCGGACGGAGCGAGATCTCCGTGCGCTCAACGCGGCGTTGAAGGAGCGGGTGGAGTCGAGTTGAGGAAGGCCACGGTCTCGTCGTCGGCCGGTAGGTACGTCTCGATCGCGACCTCGGCCAGGGCCACGTCGAAGGCGGTGCCGAAGGTCGTGATGGTGTTGACGAACGTGAGTTCGGCGCCGCGGTAGGTGAGTTCGATGGGGAGGGCGATGTCGGTCGGCTCCGGCGGGTCGCCTGGTTGGCCGTGGGCCAGCAACTCCTCGTGCAGCGCGTGCAGCTCCGGGTCACCGGTACGGGCCGCCTGGCGGGCGAGGCGAGGCAGGAGGAACGCGCGGACCTGCGGGAGGTTGCGCAGGCGGGGCGCGAACCCGTCCGGGTGGAGGCCGAGCCGCATCATGTTGACCGGTGGTTCGAGCAGCGCGGGTGCGACGCCGTCCAGGAAGATCTCGACGGCCCTGTTGGCCTGGACGAGGCGCCACCGGTGGTCGACGACCAGGGCGGGATGCGGCTCGTGCGCCCGCAGCACCCGGTCGAGCATCGCCTGCGTGACAAGGGGTTCCTCGCGGTAGACGGGTGCGTAGCCGGCGGCGACGAGCAGGGTGTTGCGGTCGCGGAGCGGGACGTCGAGGTGCTCGGCGAGGTGGAGCACCATCGCGCGACTGGGCGCCGTCCGTCCTGTTTCGACGAAGCTGAGGTGCCGGGTGGACACGCCTGCCTGGCTGGCCAGCTCGAGCTGGCGGCAGTGGTCGACATCTGGCGGTTCGAAGACGGTTTGATCGCCGAGCACTGGGACGTGCGGCAACCGGTGCCCGAACCTTCAGCCGTGCCGAACGGGATGTTCTAGCCGGGGGTCGGGGGTGAGTGGGCCTCGCGATCCACTCACCCCCGAGTGGCGTCAGCTGCAGCCGGACGTCGAGCCGCAGCCCTCGCAGACGTAGCACGAGCCCGCTGGGCGCATCTTGGTGCCACAGGTCATGCACAGGGGGGCGTCGGCGGCTTTGCCCAGGTGGAGTTCCAGCAGTTCGGTCGAGCTGTGGGCCTCCTTGAGATCCGGCTTGGACGCCTCGATCTCCGGCGTCGGGCTCGCGTCGACGGTGCTGCGCATGCCCTCGATGTCGACGTCGCCGGACGGGGTGTAGTCGTTGTTCAGCTGGGCGGCGCGCTCGGTCGCGGTGAAGATGCCCAGCTGGGCGCGCTTCTCGTACGGCAGGTAGTCCAGCGCCAGCCTGCGGAACAGGTAGTCGAGCACGCTCGTCGCGATGCGGACGTCCGGGTCGTCGGTCATGCCGGCCGGCTCGAAGCGGAGGTTCTGGAACTTCGAGACGTAGAACTCCAGCGGGATGCCGTACTGCAGGCCGACCGAGATGGACATCGAGAATGCGTCCATCACACCGGCCAGCGTCGAGCCCTGCTTGCCCAGCTTGACGAAGATCTCGCCGAGGCCGTCGTCCGGGTAGGAGCCGGCGTGCAGGTAGCCCTCGGCGCCGCCGACGGTGAAGGACACCGTCTGGGACGGGCGCTTCTTCGGCAGGCGCTTGCGGACCGGGCGGTACTCGATGACCTTCTCCGGCTCCGCCTTGCCGTCGTTCTTGCCCTTGCCCGCGGACAGCGGCTGGCCGACCTTGCAGTTGTCCCGGTAGATGGCGAGTGCCTTGAGGCCCAGCTTCCAGCCCTGGAAGTAGATCTCCTCGACGTCCTCGACGGTGGCCGCCTCCGGCATGTTCACCGTCTTGGAGATGGCGCCCGAGATGAACGGCTGGACGGCCGCCATCATGCGGACGTGGCCCATCGGGGCGATCGAGCGCTCGCCCATGGCGCAGTCGAACACCTCGTAGTGCTCGCGGCGCAGGCCCGGCGCGTCGAGGACGTGGCCGTGCTCGGCGATGTACTCGACGATCGCCTCGATCTGCTCGTCCTGGTAGCCCAGCGCCTTCAGCGCGCGGGGCACGGTCTGGTTGACGATCTGCATCGAGCCGCCGCCGACCAGCTTCTTGAACTTCACGAGCGCCAGGTCGGGCTCGATGCCGGTGGTGTCGCAGTCCATCATCAGGCCGATGGTGCCGGTCGGGGCCAGCACCGACGCCTGGGCGTTGCGCCAGCCGTTCGCGGCGCCGATCATCAGGCCGCGCTGCCACTCCTGCGTCGCGAGCCGCTGCACGGTCGCGTCGTTGTTGTGGTACGTGCGGATCAGGTCGTTGGCCGCCGCGTGCTTGCGCATGACCTTCTGGTGCGACTCGGCGTTGCGGGCGTAGCCCTCGTACGGGCCGACCACACCGGCGAGCTCGGCGGAACGGCGGTAGGCGGTGCCGGTCATCAGCGAGGAGATGCTGGCGGCGAGCGCGCGGCCGCCCTCGGAGTCGTACGCGTGGCCGGTGGCCATCAGCATCGCGCCGAGGTTGGCGTAGCCGATGCCCAGCTGGCGGAACTTGCGGGTGGTGTCGGCGATCGGCTCGGTCGGGAAGTCCGCGAAGCAGATCGAGATGTCCATCGCGGTGATGACCAGCTCGACCGACCTGGCGAACAGGCCGGCGTCGAACGTGCCGTCCTCGCGCAGGAACTTCATCAGGTTCAGCGACGCGAGGTTGCAGCTGGAGTTGTCCAGGTGCATGTACTCGCTGCACGGGTTCGACGCGGTGATCCGGCCCGACTCGGGACAGGTGTGCCAGTCGTTGATCGTGCCGTC
>NZ_JBJMIE010000174.1:0-13826 GCF_045807065.1 Actinophytocola sp.
AAGTGGTCGGTGACCTCGCGCTGCACCTCGTCGGCGCGGGCGTGGACCCCAAGGAGTTCGAGGCCGACCCCGGCCGGTTCGACGTGCCGGCCTCGGTCATCGGGTTCCTGCGCGGCGAGCTGGGCGACCCGGCCGGTGGCTGGCCGGAGCCGTTCCGCACCAAGGCGCTCGAGGGCAGGCCGCCGGCACCCGAGCCGCCGGCACTGTCCGAAGAGGACCACGCAGGCCTCGCGGACGACCGGCGCGCCACGCTGAACCGGCTGCTGTTCCCCGCGCCCGCCAAGGAGTTCCTGACGCACCGCGAGCAGTTCAGCGACACGTCCGTCCTGGCGAGCAAGGACTTCTTCTACGGGCTGAAGCCGAGGATCGAGTACCCGGTGGATCTGGAGCGGGGCGTGCGGATGCTGATCGAGCTGGAGGCGATCGGCGAGGCGGACGAGCGCGGCATGCGGACCGTCATGGCCAAGCTCAACGGGCAGCTGCGCGCGACCCAGGTGCGGGACCGCTCGGTGGCGTCGGACCTGCCGGTGGCCGAGCGGGCGGACCGGAGCAACCCCGGTCACGTCGGCGCGCCGTTCGCGGGCGTCGTGACGCTCACGGTGTCCGAGGGCGACACCGTCGAGGCCGGCGAGACGGTGGCGACGATCGAGGCCATGAAGATGGAGGCGTCGATCACCGCGCCGAAGGGCGGCACCGTCCAGCGCGTGGCCATCGGCTCGGTGCAGCAGGTGGAAGGCGGCGACCTGCTGGTGGTGCTGTCGTAGCTCGCCTCGCTGGGCCGGTTCCGAGTGGACCGGCCCAGCATTGTTATCCGCCGCGTCTTTCGGAAGTTATTGTTTTGTGATATGATGCGGAAAGGCTGGGTAACGTACCGGAAGTGACCTCCGAACTGCCCAGCCAAACCGCGTTGACCGCTGCCGCCGCCCGTGCGGCTCACCTCGTCGTGGACGCCGAGCCGCACATCTTCGTCGATCCGCTCGCCGCCCAACTCCTCGGTGACCGCGCCCAGGAGCTGCTGGCCTACCACGAACTCCACGGCGAGCACCCCGTCCTCGCCGGCGCGCGAGCCCAGGTCACGTGCCGGAGCCGGATCACCGAGGACCTCGTCGACGGTTTCGACCGCTACGTCGTCCTCGGTGCCGGGCTCGACTCGTTCGCCTACCGCTCGGCCGGCGTCGAGGTCGTCGAAATCGACCGGCCTGCCACCCAGGAATGGAAGAGGCGGGCGCTGGAGCGGGCCGGGATGGCGGTTCCGGAGAACGTGACCTACCTGAGCTCGGTCGACCAACTGGCACAAGCGGGCCGGACGCTGGTGAGCTGGCTCGGCGTCACCATGTACCTCACCGCCGGCGAACTGGAGCACACCCTGGCCGCCCTGCCGCCGTGCGAGCTGGTGGTCGACCACATGCTGCCCGAAGGCCTCCGGGACGCGGCCGGCAACGCCTACGTCGAGGCCGTCGCGCCCGTGGCCGCCGGGCACGGGGAGCCCTGGCGGTCGTTCCTCTCGCCCGACGAGATGGCCGCCTTGCTGGACAGGCACGGGTTCGCGGTTGTGCGGCACCGGTGGCAGCGGGACGTGCCCGGCATGCTGGACCGCACCGACGCGTTGCGGCCCGCCGCGCTCTCGGTCATCACCCACGCCAGACACCGGTTATCGTGACATGAGTGGTTAGCCAGAAGGTGCCGCCGTACGCGGTGCGGGTCGGCGGCACCCTCCTGCCCAAACCCCTCTCCGGGCATCCCGCGCTGGAGCTGTGCAACACGCTCGCCGGGTGGAACGAGCCGCCCGAGCACCGCCACGAGTGGCTGCACACCCCCGACGACCTCGCCAGCTGGGCCCAGTTCGCCGGGCTGGTCGAGCGGCGGCCAGCCGTGGACGACACGGTCCTGACAGAACTCCGCGAGCTGCGGGCGCTGGCCTACCGCCTGCTCCGCCACCGCGACGAGACCGCCTTCCCCGCGCTGGCCGAGAAGGCGAACGAGGCCAACCTCCTGCGCCGGCTCACCCGGGCGGGGGGCTTCCGCCTGCCGCCGGGGGACGACCCGCGGCTGCCGGTCCACGCGGCCGCGCTCGCGGTCGCGGACCTGCTGTCCCGGCCGGCACGCGACACCGTGAAGGCCTGCCCGGGCGAGGGCTGCGGCTGGCTGTTCCTCGACCCGCGCGGCCGCCGCACCTGGTGCACGATGGCCGTCTGCGGCAACCGTGCGAAGGTCCGCGCGCACGCCGCCCGCAGGCGAACCGACGAGAACCCCTGAGCGCCCTCGCGGGCGATCGGGAGATGCGCCCGACTGGGGCAACGCTCCGCGGCGGCACGAGAAGAGGCCAGGGCACCGAGGCCGCTCCCGGGCGCCGCCGTCCGGGTGCTCGCCCGGCGCCGCTAGGCGGCCGAGTCGTCGAGCGCCGTCCGCAGCGCCTGTTCGAAGACCTCGACCGGTTGCGCGCCCGAGACACCGTACTTGCGGTCCAGCACGAAGAACGGCACGCCGTTCGCGCCGAGCTGGCGGGCCTCGCGGATGTCGGCCTCGACGTCGGCGGTGTACTGGTCGCTGGTCACGACGGGCCGCGCGCCCTCGACACCGACCTCCTCGGCGAGCCGCACGAGGGTGTCCACGTCGTTGAGCGTCTCGCCCTCGACGAGCTGGGCACGCATGAGCCGCTCGTGCATCTCCGGGCCGAGCCCCTGGGACTTCGCGTGGTGCGCGAGCCGGTGCGCGTCGAAGGTGTTGACCATGACACCGCGGTCGTAGTCGTACTTCAGCCCCTCGACCTCGGCCAGCGCCGTCACCCGCGCGGTCATCTCGCGGACCTGGTCACGGCCGCCGCCGAACTTCTCGGCCAGCGCGTCGTAGACCGGCACGGCCTTGTCACGCGGGAACTCCGGGTCGAGCTGGAAGCTCTTCCACTCGACGTCGACCTCGTGGCCGAAGCTCGCGAGCGCGGACTCCAGCCGCCGCTTCCCGATGTAGCACCACGGGCAGACGATGTCCGACCAGACCTCGATCCTCACAGCGCGCAGCTCCCGTCCTCGCACACGGGCACGTCCTCGTTCCCGAGCGACACCAGCACGGGCACGCCCCGCGAGTCCTCGGCCGGCACCTGCTCAGCGACAGTCGTTTCGTCCATACCGTGAACCAACCGCGACCTCCCGGCCCGCATTCCCGCTCCAGAGCCCCGAGGGCTCAGGGCCAGGCCGGGTCGCTCGTCAGCACGGTCAGCCGTTGCGTCGCGCGGGTCAGGGCCACGTACAGCGTCCGCGGGCCGGTGGTCGACTCGGTCACGAGCTCGGTCGGCTCGGCCAGTACCACCGCGTCGTACTCCAGGCCCTTGGCCTCCAGGCCGTCGACGATGTGCAGCCGCTCGTCGGTGACCGCCGCCAGCTCCGAGCGCGCCCACGCGAGCCGGGCGGACGACGTGATCACGCCGACCGTGCCGTCCATCTCGTCCAGCAGCTGACGGGTCGCCACCCGCAGTGCCTCGGCCAGCTCGGCCGGGTCGAGCACCCGCACCGACGGCTTCACGCCCGTGCTGCGGACCGCCTGGGGCAGCTGGCCCGGCGTCGCGACGTCCGTCACCACCTGGGCGGCCAGCTCGAAGATCTCCGCCGAGTTGCGGTAGTTCGTGCGCAGCTGGAACTGCCGGCGCTGGGTTCGGGCGCCGAGCGCGGACGTGCGTGCCGACTCCGCCTCGGCGGGGTCCGGCCACGAGCTCTGCAGCGGATCGCCGACGACGGTCCAGCTCGCGTACTTGCCGCGCCGCCCGACCATCCGCCACTGCATGGGGGACAGGTCCTGGGCCTCGTCGACGACGATGTGCGCGTACTCCTCGTAGTGCTCGCCGCGCCGCGGCGTCGACCACTCCTGCCGCTCGGCCCGCAGCCGGCGCCGGTGCCGCTTGGGCGGCGGGCCGAGCAGTACCCGCAGCTCGTCGAGCAGGGCGACGTCCGCGACCGTCGGGCCCTTCGCCGGGTCCGCCCAGGATGCGACGAGCAGGTCGATCTCGGCGGCGGTCAGCGACCGGCCGGCGGCGTGGGCGAGCCGCTCGCGGTCGGCCAGGAGCCGCAGCGCCTCCCACTCCGTGAGGATCGGCCAGAACACGACCACGAACCGGTGGAAGTCGATCCGCTCGCCGAGCTCGGTGATCAGCTCGTTGCGGTCGAACCCGAGCCCGTAGCCCTCCGCCTTGCGCCACAACGCGTCCAGCAACGCCTCGGCCGCGTCCACCCTGGACTGGTTCGGCGGCCGGCCCATCGCGTGCACGGCCCGGCGCACCTTGTCGAGGTCGCGGGCGTCGAGCTTGAGCACCTCGCCGCGGTAGGTGACGCGCAGCTCGGCCGGCACGTCCGGCGGGGTCTCCCGCAGTACCCGCTTGAGCACCCTGCGCATCCGCAGCGACCCCTTGACCCTGGCCACCTCGGCGGGGTCGGCGCCGGTCGCGCGCACGCCGTCGAGCACCTCGCCGAGCGAGCGCAGCTCGACCGTGTCCTCACCCATCGAGGGGAGGACACGCGAGATGTACGAGGTGAACGCCGGCGACGGGCCGATGACCAGCACGCCGGAGCCGCCCATGCGCCGCCGGTCCCGGTAGAGCAGGTAGGCGACCCGGTGCAGGGCGACGGCGGTCTTGCCGGTGCCGGGGCCGCCGGTGATCTCGGTGATGCCCTTCCACGGCGCGCGGATCGCCTCGTCCTGCTCGCGCTGGATCGTGGCGACGATGTCGCGCATCCTGTCGCCGCGGGCGCGGGTGAGCGAGGCCATGAGCGCGCCCTCGCCGACCACGGCCATGCCGGCCGGTCGCTTCTCGGGCGCCAGCAGGTCGTCGTCGATGTCCACAACGGACTGACCGGTGGACCGGATGACCCGGCGCCGCACCACGTTCATGGGCTGCTCGGCCGTGGCCTGGTAGAAGGCGGCCGCCGCCGGCGCGCGCCAGTCGGTGACCAGGTTGTCGAAGTTCACGTCCCGGATGCCGAGCCGGCCGACGTACATGGTCTCGCCGTCGGTGTCGTCGAGCCGGCCGAACACGAGACCCTCGTGCTCGGCGTCGAGGCTGCGCAGGATCTGTGTGGCGTGGCGCACCATCACGTCCCGCTCGAACAGCATGGCCGCCTGTTCGAAGATCGCTTCGTTGCGGGCGCCGTGCGCGAGCTGGTCGCCCCTCCTGCGCATGGCCCGAGCCTCGTTGCGCATCTCGTCGACGCGCTTGTAGACGACGTCGACGTGGGCCTGTTCGACCGCTATCTCGGTCTGCCTGTCGGAAAGCTGCGACACGCACACTCCCCGGTGTTGCCGCGTGTGTGGATGGGAAGAGCGAGCCTACGCGAATTCGGCGAGCAAGGGGTGGACACCCTGTTCGATTGCCCATTGAGACCATGGGGATGTGACGAGGATCGTGGCCGGCGCCGCCGGCGGCCGACGGCTGGCCGTACCGCCCAAGGGCACCCGGCCGACGTCGGACCGCGTGCGGGAGGCCCTGTTCAGCGCGGTGGAGTCCGCTGTGGACCTGTCGGCCGCGCGGGTGCTCGACCTGTACGCGGGCACCGGGGCGCTGGGACTGGAGGCGCTGTCGCGCGGTGCTGGCTTCGCCCTGTTCGTGGAGTCCGCACCGGCCGCGCTGGCCGTGCTGCGCAAGAACATCACGGCGGTCGGCCTGCCGGGCGAGGTACGCGCGGGGAAGGTGGCCGCGGTGCTCGCCTCGGGCACCGCGTCGCCGTTCGACCTGGTGTTCCTGGACCCGCCGTACGCGGTCACGGACCTGTCGGGCGAGCTGCGCGCGCTGGTGTCGGGCGGCTGGGTCGGACCCGACTCGGTGGTGATCGTGGAGCGGTCACGCCGTGCCGGGGCGGTGGTGTGGCCAGAACCACTCGTGGAGCTGCGGGTCAAGCACTACGGCGAGACCTCGCTCTACTGGGCGCGAGTGGCGTGACCAGCACCACCGCCGGCAGGTGGCCGCCGTGGCGGACTGATAGCTTTCGCCCATGAGGCGTGCCGTCTGCCCCGGTTCCTACGACCCGCCGACCAACGGCCACCTGGACATCCTGGAGAGAGCCGCCGGCCTGTTCGACGAGGTCACCGTGGCGGTCCTGGTCAACCAGAACAAGAAGGGCCTGTTCACGGTCGAGGAAAGGCTGTCGCTGCTCGCGGAGGCCATGTCCCACCTCCCGAACGTGCGGGTCGACTCGTGGCACGGCCTGCTGGTCGACTACTGCCGCCAGCACGACATCCAGGCCATCGTGAAGGGCCTGCGCGCGGTGAGCGACTTCGACTACGAGCTGCAGATGGCGCAGATGAACCAGCAGCTCACCGGCGTCGAGACCCTGTTCATGCCGACCAAGCCCGAGAACAGCTTCCTGTCCAGCTCCCTGGTCAAGGAGGTGGCCACCTACGGCGGCGACGTCCGGCACCTGCTGTCGGACAAGGTGCACCAGCGCCTGGTGGAACGCCTCGCGCGCAACGGCTAGAGCACCAGCTTCATGCCCACGTGGGTGGCCTCGAAGCCCAGCCGCTCGTAGAAGCGGTGGGCGTCGCGCCGGCTGGCGTCGGTGGTCAGCTGGACCAGGGCGGCGCCCCGGGAGCGGGCCGCCTCGATGGCCCACTGGATGAGCGAACCGCCCAGCCCGTTGCCCCGCTGGTCCGAACGCACCCGCACCGCCTCGATCAGGACGCGGGTCGAGCCGAGCCGGGACAGCCCGGGGACGAACGTGAGCTGCAGCGTCCCCACCACCTCGCCCTCGGCGACGGCGACCGCGAGGAACTGCCGGGGATCGGCGTCGATCTCGGCGAAGGCCGAGGCGTAGGCGGCGTCCCCGGGCCGCTCCCGCCGCGCCCCCAGCGGATCGTCGGCGAGCATGGCCACGATCGCCGGCACGTCCGCGGCGACGGCACGCCTGATCTCCACCATGGCCCCATTCAAGACCAGGCGATCACACACTGACACACCGACCAGCGGAACCTCCACCACCGACCCCGCGGGAAACGGCAGACTAGGGGGTGCGGTGAAGGAGGGAGACGCACGTGTACAAGGTCTTCGAGGCCCTCGACGAGCTGGTGACGATCGTGGAGGAGGCACGCGGTGTGCCGATGACCTCGAGCTGCGTCGTGCCCCGCGGCGACATCCTCGAGCTGCTGGACGAGGTGCGGGACGCGCTGCCCACGGAGGTCGACGACGCGCAGGACGTGCTCGACCGCTAGGACGAGATCGTCGGCCAGGCCGAGCACCAGGCGGAGCAGACCATCAGCAAGGCCAACCTGGAGGCCGAGCAGACCGTCGCGGAGGCCCGCGCCGAGGCGCAGCGGATCGTCGCCGAGGCGCAGGCGCACGCGGAGCGGCTGGTGAACGACGCACGGGGCGACGCGGACCGCACCATCGCCGCGGGGCAGGCCAAGTACGACGACCTCGTCAACCGGTCCCAGGTCGAGGCCGACCGGATGATCCAGGCCGGCCGGGAGTCCTACGAGCGGTCCGTCCAGGACGGCCGCATGGAGCAGGCGCGGCTCGTCGCGGAGACCGAGGTCGTGCAGGCCGCGCACCTGGAGTCCGCCCGCATCCTCGACGCGACGGCCGACGAGTTGACCCGCCAGCGCGGCGAGTGCGACGAGTACGTGGACGGCAAGCTCGCCGAGTTCGCCGACCTGCTGTCGCACACGCTCCGCACGGTCAGCAAGGGCCGCGCGCACCTGCGGTCGGGTGCGGCCCTGCCGCCGACCGCGCCACCCCCGCCGGCCCCGGAGCCCGCCTCGGTCGCCCCGTTCGATTACTCGGCCTGATCCGCGTAAGCTGATGGGCGAGCACTGTTCGAAACAGGCCGACGGGCCGCACCTCGTCCAGGCGGGTGTCGTTGCCAGCCGAGGTCGGCCGACCTTGTGAGTGGTGCTCGGAGCATTCGCGGAATTTTCTCGAAGCAAGGACCCCACGTACAGCCATGTCCGAACAACGCAACAGTCCGTGGGTCGTCGACACCAGGGAACTGGGCCGCCGGCCCGGTCTCTCCCGCAGGGCCGAGCGGATCGTCGAGGCCCGGGACGCCCTCGGGGTCGAGGGCGTCATCGCCGTGCCCAAGGGCGCGAAGATCGAGCTGGACGTGCTCCTCGAGTCGGTCGTGGAGGGCGTGCTGGTGACCGGCGCGGCCGTCGCGCCGGTGGCGGGGGAGTGCTCGCGCTGCCTCGACCCGATCTCGGCCGACGAGCACGACGTCGAGGTCGAGTTCACCGAGCTGTTCGCCTACCCGGACAGCATCACCGAGGAGACCACCGACTCCGACGAGGTCTTCCGCCTGGTCAACGACAACATCGATCTTGAACCGGTGGTGCGGGACGCGGTGGTGCTGGCGCTGCCGGCGGCGCCGCTGTGCCGCGAGGACTGCCCGGGGCTGTGCCCGGACTGCGGCGGAAGGTGGGCCGATCTCGGTCCCGATCACCGGCATGAGACGATTGACCCTCGCTGGGCCGCGCTCACGGAGCGGTTCCGCACAGATCGTGACGCCTGAGCGCTGTCCGATCACCACCAGGATCGTTTGAAGGAGAAGCAGTCGTGGCCGTCCCCAAGCGGAAGATGTCGCGTTCGAACACGCGCTCGCGCCGGTCCCAGTGGAAGACCAGTGCGGTCCACCTGGTGGAGTGCAACAACCGGGCCTGCCGCAAGCCCAAGCCGCAGCACGTCGTCTGCCCGCACTGCGGTCAGTACGCCGGTCGTCAGGTCACCGAGCCGGCCTGACGGTAGGTAAACGGTGGCGAGTAGGGCGGCGAGGGGTCCGACGGCCGACCCCAAGAAGCTGCTCGAGGCGCTCGGCGTCGAACTGGGCCCCGAGCTGCTGAAGCTTGCCATGACCCACCGCTCGTACGCCTACGAGAACGGTGGGCTGCCGCCCAACGAGCGTCTCGAGTTCCTCGGCGACGCCGTGCTCGGCCTCGTCGTGACCGACCACCTGTACACGGCGCACCCGGACCTGCCGGAAGGTCACCTGGCGAAGCTGCGGGCGAGCGTGGTCAACATGCACGCGCTGGCCGGCGTCGCCCGCGGCCTCGGCGACGAGGGGCTGGGCGCGCACCTGCTGCTCGGCAAGGGCGAGGAGCTGACCGGCGGCCGGGACAAGGCGAGCATCCTCGCCGACGGCATGGAGGCCGTGATCGGCGCCGTCTACCTCGAGCACGGCATCGACGTCGCCCGCACGCTCGTGCACCGGCTGTTCGACCCGCTGCTCGCGGAGGCGCCGCTGCTGGGCGCCGGGCTCGACTGGAAGACGTCGCTGCAGGAGCTGACGGCGTCGGCGAGCCTCGGTGTGCCCGAGTACCGCGTCCAGGAGGAGGGTCCCGACCACCGCAAGGAGTTCACCGCCACGGTGATCGTCGCGGGGCAGGACCGGGGCAGCGGGGACGGCACCACCAAGAAGGAAGCCGAGCAGAAGGCGGCCGAGGCCGCCTGGCGCACGCTGACCGAGCTGCTCAACGCCAGCAAGGCGAACGGCACCAACAAGCCACGCAGCGACAGGTCAGGCAGCTCCAGGCCCGGCGCCGACAAGGCCGGCACCGACAAACACGACGACCAGCGCGGTAGGTAGGGTGCCGGAGTTACCCGAGGTCGAGGTCGTCCGGCTGGGGCTCGACGAGCACATCACCGGCCGCACGCTGTCGAACGTCGAGGTCCACCACCCCAGGGCCATCCGGCGGCACCTGCTGGGCGCCGGTGACTTCACCGGCCGGCTCGCGAACCGCAAGGTCGTGGCCACGCGGCGGCGCGGCAAGTACCTGTGGCTGGAGCTGGCCACCGACATGGACCCGGATCTCGCCCTGCTCGCGCACCTCGGCATGAGCGGTCAGCTGCTGATCCAGCCGGCGTCCGCCCCGGACGAGAAGCACCTGCGGGTGCGGTTCCGCTTCGCGGACGACGGTCCCGAGCTGCGGTTCGTCGACCAGCGCACGTTCGGCGGCTTCCTCGTCGACGACCTGGTGACGGTCGACGGAGCCGCCCTGCCGTCCGCCATCGCCCACATCGGGCGGGACCCGATGGACCCGCGGTTCGACGCGAAGGCGGCGGTCGCCGCGCTGCGGAGGAAGAAGACCGAGCTGAAGCGCGCGTTGCTGGACCAGACCCTGGTGTCGGGTATCGGCAACATCTACGCGGACGAGGCGCTGTGGCGGGCCCGCCTGCACTGGTCACGGCCCACCGAGACGCTGCCGTCGGCGAAGGCGGCGGAGGTCCTCACGGCGGCCACCGAGGTCATGCGCGAGGCGCTCGGCCAGGGCGGCACGTCCTTCGACGCCCTGTACGTCAACGTGAACGGGCAGTCCGGCTACTTCGACCGGTCCCTCGCGGTCTACGGGCAGGAAGGGCTGCCGTGCCCCCGGTGCGGCACGGCCGTCCGGCGCGAGCCGTTCATGAACCGTTCGTCCTACTTCTGCCCACGGTGTCAACGCCGCGCGCGGACGTGAGCCGGCAGCGCACCGGCCCGCTGTCCAGCACCTGCTCGTAGCGCCCGTCCGGGTCACGCGGGATGAAGCCCAGCTCGTCCAGCTCCAGCGGTCGCCCGGGCAGCGAGTCGACGGCGAGGAAGCGCAGCAGCCCGTCGAGCACCAGCTCCAGCTGGCGGTGGCTCAGTCGGTGGTTGTCCTCCGGGGAGATGTCCACGGCCAGCGGCGGCGTCATCCGGATCATCAGCAGGCCGATGTCACCGGAGCCGACGTCCGGCCGGAGCGAGCCCTCGTCGTGCGCCGCCTTCACCACGGCGGCCAGCGCGCCCTGGGACGCCTCGCGTGCGGCGTTCAGCTCGTCGTCCATCAGCACCCGGTCGTGCAGGACCGGCATGACCACGCCGATGCGGATGTCGATCGCCTCGTGCAGGTAGCGGGCCAGTGCCGTGAACGCGTCCGGTTCCTCCGCCAACGCCGCCTTCGCGGCACGCGCCGACTGACGGAGCACGTCAACCGCTACCTGCCGGAGTAAGACCGTCCGGTCTGGAAAGTGCCGGTAGAGGGTGGCTATGCCCACGCCGGCCCGCCGCGCGATGGTCTCCAGCGCGACGGTCGGCCCTTCCTCGACCAACAGGTCAACGACCGCGTTCAGAATGTGTTCGCGGTTGCGGAGCGCGTCGGCCCGGACGCGTCGCTGCTTCGGTATCTCTGTCATCGGAGTCCTTATCCGGAGGTACCCCCTACGGATAAGCACAGACTAACCGGTCTTTTCTTCATCGCCTAGTTGTTGGTGCAATAGGTTGCGGACCGCAACATCGCCCTCGCGTTCCGTGCGCGACCTCGGCGAGTCGGACGTACCGCCCAGGGCGCACACTGGCCTCGTGGTAGTCGAGACAGAGCCGGCCGACACGCCGCAGCGGGCCGGATCTCGCCGTGGCGAGCTGCGCATCTACTTCGGCGCCGCGCCGGGGGTCGGCAAGACCTACGCGATGCTCGGCGAGGCGCACCGGCGGCGCGAACGCGGCACCGACGTGGTCGTCGGGCTCGTCGAGACCCACGAGCGGTACAAGACCGATCGGCTGCTCGAGGGGCTGGAGACCATCCCGCGCCGGATCGTCCGCTACCGCGACATGGACGTCCATGAGCTGGACCTCGACGCGGTGCTGGCCCGCGAGCCGGAGGTGGCGCTGGTCGACGAGCTGGCGCACACCAACGTGCCCGGCTGCCGCAACGCCAAGCGCTGGCAGGACATCGAGGAGCTGCTCGACGCCGGCATCGACGTGCTCACGACGCTGAACGTGCAGCACCTGGAGAGCGTCAACGACGTGGTCGAGCGCATCACCGGGGTCCGCCAGCAGGAGACCGTGCCGGACGCGGTGGTCCGCGGCGCCGGGCAGCTGGAGCTGATCGACATCACGCCGGAGGCGCTGCGCCGCCGGCTGGCGCACGGCAACGTCTACCCGGCGCGCAAGGTCGACGCCGCGCTGAGCAACTACTTCCGGCCGGGGAACCTGACCGCGCTGCGCGAGATCGCCCTGCTGTGGGTAGCCGACCAGGTCGACGTGGCGTTGCAGCGGTACCGGGCCGAGCAGCGGATCACGGACACCTGGGAGACCCGGGAGCGGGTCGTCGTGGCGGTCACGGGCGGCCCGGAGACCGAGACACTGGTCCGCCGCGCCAGCCGGATCGCCGCGCGGGCGGGTGCGGAGCTGATGGTGCTGCACATCCTGCGCGACGACGGGCTGGAGGGCGCGTCGCCCACGGCCGTCGCCGAGATGCGGCGGCTCGCCAAGGACCTCGACGCCACGTTCCACACGGTGGTCGGCAGTGACGTGCCCGACGCACTGCTGGACTTCGCCCGCGGCGTGAACGCGACCCAGCTGGTGGTGGGGACCTCCCGCCGGTCGCGGCTCGCGCGGCTGTTCGACGAGGGCATCGGCGCGACCACCGTGCGGCGGTCCGGCCCGATCGACGTGCACATGGTCACCCACTCGGAGGCCGGCCGCGGCTGGCGCCCGCGCCCCGAGCACAGTCCGCTCGGCCTGCCGAGGCGGATCGCGGGCTGGCTGGCGGCCGTGCTGCTGCCGGCGCTCGCGACGGGCCTGGGCACCCTGCTCGACCGGCACGTGTCCCTGTCGACCGACGCGGTCGGCTACTTCCTGGTGGTCGTCACGGTCGCGTTGGTCGGCGGGCTCGGTCCGGCGCTGCTCGCGGCCGTGCTGTCCGGGCTGATGCTGAACTACTTCTTCACCGAACCCCTCTACACGCTCACCATCGCCGAGACCGAGAACTCGGTCACGCTGCTGGCCATGGTGCTCGTCGCCGCGCTCGTGGCGATCGTCGTCGACCGGGCGGCCCGGCGTTCGGTCCAGGCCGCCGAGGCGCGGACCGAGGCGGCGTTGCTGTCGTCCTACGCGCGGACGGTCCTGCTCTCGGCCGACCCGGTCGACCGGCTGCTCGAGAAGGTGCGGGAGAACTTCGGGTTGTCGTCGGTCGCGTTGTTGGAGAGGACGTCCGGCGAGTGGCGGCGGGTCGCGTACGTGGGGCCGTCGCCGTGCGACCAGCCCGACGAGGCGGACGCGGACGTGGTCGTGACGCCGGACGTGCACCTCGCGCTGCGCGGCCGCGCACTGCCGGCGGAGACCCGTGGCGTCCTGGAAACCGTTGCGGGACAGGCGTTGCTGGCGTTGCGGCAGCAGCGGATGGCGACCGAGGCCGCCGAGGCCAGGCGGCGCGCGGACACCACCGAGCTGCGCACGGCGTTGCTGTCCGCCGTCGGGCACGACCTGCGCACCCCGCTGACGTCGATCAAGGCGGCGGTCGGCAGCCTGCGCGCGCCCGACCTCGCGCTGTCCGAGGAGGACACGGCGGCGCTGCTGGCGGACGTCGAGGAGTCGGCCGACCGGCTGTCGGCCATCGTGGACAACCTGCTGGACTCGTCGCGGCTCGCGACCGGCGCGGTGCGGCCACGGCTGAGGTCGGTCACCTACGACGAGGTGGTGGCCCGCGCGCTGGCCGGGCTGGACGGCTGGTCCGCCATCGCCGTGGACGTCGACGAGCGGCTGCCGGCGGTCCGCGCCGACGTCGGGCTGTTGGTGCGGGTGGTGGCGAACGTGGAGGACATCGCCATCCGGCACGGCTCGCCCGGGTTGGACCGCGCGGTGCCGCCGGCCGAGCCGGCGATCGCGATCCGGGCGAGCGCGCACGAGGACCGGGTGGAGCTGCGGGTGGTGGACCACGGCAAGGGCCTGCCGAAAGGCGCGGCGGACGCTATGTTCACGCCGTTCGAGCGCCTCGGCGTGACGAAGAGCGGCATCGGGCTCGGGATGTCGGTGGCGAAGGGGTTCATGGACGCGATGGGCGGGACGATCAGGACCGAGGACACACCGGGCGGCGGCCTCACCGTGGTGCTGTCCCTGCCG
>NZ_JBJMIE010000175.1:0-3743 GCF_045807065.1 Actinophytocola sp.
TGCCGACGCTCGACGCGGCGAACCCGGACGCGAGCAGGGCCAGCGCGAACGCGACCGCCGCCCCCGAACCCAGAGCGGTGCCGAGGCTGCTGTGCATGTCCGAGAGGGACTCGGCGGGTGCGCCGGTGCCGTGCAGCGCGCTGGCCGCGACGACCAGCATGCTGACGTTGACCACCCCGGCGATGCCGAGTGCGACGGCGATGTCGAGGCGGCTCGTGCGCAGCGCCCGCCGCCGGTCGCCGGCGGCCTGGTGCTGGTTGAGCGCCGAGTGCAGGTACACCACGTGCGGCATCACGGTCGCGCCGAGCATGCCCGTGGCCAGCAGCACGCTGTCCACGCCGTCGAACCCGGGCACCAGCCCCGCGCCGGCGCCGGTCAGCGGCCCGAGCCGCAGCACCTGGTAGAGGAACCCGACCAGGATCACCCCGAGCAGCCCGATGATCGCGGTCTCGAAGCGCCGGCGCCCGGCCGGTTGCAGCATGAGCAGGCCGAACGACACGAACGCCGTGATGCCCGCGGCGGGCAGCAGCGGGATGCCGAAGAGCAGGTTCAGCGCCACGGCCGCGCCGACGAACTCGGCGAGGTCGGTGGCCATGGTGACCAGCTCGGCCTGTGCCCACAGCAGCCCGGTCACGGGCCGGGGGCAGTGCTCGCGGCACAGCTCCGGGAGGTTGCGCCCGGTCACGATGCCGAGCTTGGCGGACAGGTACTGGACGAACATCGCCATCAGGCTCGCGCCGACGATCACCCACAGCAGCAGGTAGCCGTATCCGGCGCCACCCGCCATGTTGGTGGCGAAGTTGCCCGGGTCGACGTACGCGACCGCGACGACGAACGCGGGGCCCATGAGCGAGGTGACCGCGCGCACCCGCGACGGTGCCGCACCGGCGGGTACAGCGACCGAGCTGACCATGCTGGAACTCCTTGGCAAGAGGGAAAAGGCGCCCGCCGGCGGGGCCGGCGGGCGCGAACGCGGTCAGGTGAGCTTCTTGATCGCCTTCTCGATCATGCCGAGGTTCTCCGGGCTCGTCGCGTACAGCAGCGGGTCCGGCTTCGGTGCGGATGCCTTGCCGCCCAACGGCTCCGGGTTCTGCAGGTAGCTGAACTCGTGCATGCCGTCCGGCGCCGGGCCCGACGCCCAGCGGCCCTGGTCGCCCTGGGTGCCGTCGGACAGGTGCCAGATGGTGCCGGCGTGCTCGACGTACTCCTCGTCGAACAGCGCGCTGGGCACGACCGGCCCCTCCAGCCCGTCCTCCTGCAGCTCCTCGATGGCCGCCGACCACATGTTCTGGTGCACGGTGTCGCGGGCCAGGTTGAACTTCAGCATGCCGCGCACGCCGGGGTCGTCGGTCATGTTGTACAGGCGCGCGGTCTGCAACCGGCCCTGCGCCTCGGCGGCCACGTTGACCCGGAAGTCCGCCATCAGGTTGCCGCTCGCCACGATGTAGCGGCCGTTCCACGGCACGCCGTTGGCGTCGGACAGGGTCGGGCCGCCGCCGCTGACGATCGCCTGCTGCGGGTCCATGCCGCCGATGATCGCGGCCACGACCGGGTCGCTGTCGACCATCGCCGCGGTCGTCTCCGACGGCGCGCCTTCCAGCAGGCGTGCCACCATCGTCGCCAGCATCTCGACGTGGCCGATCTCCTCGGTGGCCACGTCCATGATCAGGTCCTTGTACTTCCCCTCCATCCGGCAGTTCCAGCCCTGGAACAGGTACTGCATCGTCACCGTCATCTCGCCCCAGGCACCACCGATGAGCTCCTGGAGCTTGCGCGCGAAGTGCGCGTCCGGCTTCTCCGGCTTGGCATCGAACTGAAGTCGACTCGTGTGGGTGAACATGCCGACGACGTTAGGAACGAGCAGTGACGGTCGCGCCACACCGCCACCACGGCACCGGAACGGCATCGTCACCGTCCCGTCGCAGCGCCAGTTCGGAACGATTCAAAATTTCTCGGGAGAAATGTGCGAGCGCGTTCTGCCGGGGAACACCCCGCCCGTGATCTGCGTGCGGCTACTCGGCGGCTTCGAGCTACTCGTCCAGGACGAGCCGGTGCCGGTGATCCCGAGCGCCCAGCGCCTGCTCGCCTTCCTCGCCCTGCACGAGGGGGTGGTGACGAGGTCCACGGTCGCGGCGACCCTCTGGCCGGACGCGTCCGCCGCGCGGGCCGCCGCGTGTCTGCGGTCCGCCCTGTGGCGGCTGGTGAAACCACTGCACGCGTTGGTCGAGGCGAACCGCGACCACCTGCGGCTCGGCACGGCGGTGCGGGTCGACGTGCACCTCGTGCGGTCGCTGATGGCGGCCGGCGACGTCGTCGCGCTGCACCCGGTCGTTCCCGTGACCGTGCTGGCCGCCGACCTGCTGCCCGGCTGGACGGACCCGTGGGTGGTGGCCGAGCGGGACTGGGTGCGGCAGCTGTGCCTGCGCGCGCTGGAGCTGTTGAGCGAGCGCTTCCGGGAGGGGGGCGACCACTTCCGCGCGCAGGAGACCGCGGCGGCGGCCGTGCGGGGCGACCCGCTGCGGGAGAGCGCGCACCGGCGGCTCATCGAGCTGCACCTGGCCGACGGCAACCCGGCGGCGGCCGTCCGCCAGTACGCGACGTACCGCTCGCTGCTGCGGGACGAGCTGGGCGTGTCGCCGTCACCGGAGATCCAGCGGCTGGTGGACCCGTTGCTACGTGCCTGATGTCATCGCCGGGCGCCTGATCCGGTGGTTTCCACCGGCCGTATCCGGGCACTCCCGATCACGGAGGTGACGCCATGAGTGAGCCAGTGGATCCGGAGGGGCACAACGCCGCCGAGGACCTGGACGAGGACCGGCTGCGACTCGACCCGTTGGAAGAGGGCATGGACCCGCCGGAGCGCTGGTCCCCGGCCATTGACCACGACGACGCCGAACCGCGCGACCTCGAGGAGCGCCTGCGCGAGGAGCAGCCGGAGCGACCCGACACCGTGCTCCGCGACGGGATGGACCGCAGGGACGCCGTGGACCGCATGGACGCCGAGGGCGAGCTGTCCGGCCGGGCGTTCGACGAGGACGGCACGGTCGCGTTCGAACGTGACTACACCGACTTCCCGGAGGAACCCAGCCGCGCCGAGACGGCCGACGAGAGGGACCCCGAGTCGTCGGTGGCGCGCATGCTGCGCACGCCCCCGCGGCCAGCCGAGTAATCCCAACAGTTGACGAAGGCGTCCTCCCCCACCGCGGTGGGGGAGGACGCCTTTCTCTGTGGCTCTGTGGCGCGGCTTCTCCGTGACTTCTTCTCCGTGACGGCGCGACCGGTTCGGCGCTACGCGATGGTCGTCCTGTGTTCCAGCGCTTCGGATTCGGGCAGCTGCCAGCGGTGCACCCCGGCGCCCTGCGCGTAGGCCAGATGGCCGCCGAGGGCGCCACCCGCGCCCATGGCCGCGAGGCCCAGCAGGCCCCACTTCCGCGAGCGGCTGAGGTAGGACGTCGTGAAGCACACGGACGCGACCGCGTTGGCCGTGGCGTGCACCAGGCCGACCCGCCGCTGCCGGACGTTCAGCTCCGCGTAGTCGGCGAGCCCGAGCCCCACCGCGACCGGGGTCGCGAGCAGGCCCAACCCCACCAGCCGTCGCGCGGCGGCCCGGCTCCCCGGGAACAGGTCGAGCACCGCCGCGGACACGTACGCGCCGATGGGCACGGTGACCACGATCGGGTGAGCCGGGTGCCCCAGCCACTCGCCGCGCAGTGCCCGGCGCAACCTCGGCGGCAGCCGGCGCA
>NZ_JBJMIE010000176.1:0-6831 GCF_045807065.1 Actinophytocola sp.
GCTCGGACGTCTCGGTGGCGGGCGACTACCAGCCGCACGCCCTGCCGGCGCCGTCGACCACGACGACCGTCGACGGCTACACGCTCACCGCGAAGGGCACGCTGTCGGCCGGCAAGATGAACAAGCTGACGATCAGCGTCGCCAAGGACGGCAAGCCGGTCACCGACCTCGAGCCGTACCTGGCCGCCTACGGCCACCTGGTGATCCTGCGTGACGGCGACCTGGCCTACCTGCACGTCCACCCGCAGGGCACCCCGGGCGACGGCAGGACGAAGCCCGGCCCGGACATCGACTTCATGGCCACTCCGCCGACCTACGGCACCTACCGGATGTTCCTGGACTTCCAGCACGCCGGCGTCGTGCACACGGCCGTGTTCACGGTCACCGTCGGCGGCAAGAACCCGCCGCCGCACGGGCTCGACGAGGCCACCTACGAGGCCATCAAGGCCAAGAACGAGAAGGCCGTGCTGAGCGGCGGCACCGCGCAGGGCGCCACCGGGTCCTCGGGTGGGATGTCGCATGGCCACTGAGATCAGCACTGAGATCGGCGCCGACGACCGGTGCGAGCTGCTCATCGGCGGCATGACGTGCGCGTCGTGCGCCGCCCGCATCGAGGAGCACCTCAACGGGATCGACGGGGTCGAGGCGTCGGTCAACTACGCCACCGAGAAGGCCAGGGTGACGCTCCCGGCCGGCGTCGACGCCGCGCGGGTGATCGCCGCGGTCGAGGAGATCGGCTACACCGCAAAGCCGGTCGCACGCGAGACCACCGTAACTTCTACTGTGGACACTCCGGACGCCGAGGAGGCGCGGCACGACGCCGAGCTCAAGGCCGCGCGCAACCGGGTGTGGATCGTCGCGGTGCTGGCCGTGCCGGTCATCGCGATGTCCATGTGGGACGGACTGCAGTTCGAGTACTGGCAGTGGGCGTGCCTCGCGCTGTGCGGGCCGGTGGTCGTGTGGGGCGCGTGGCCGTTCCACCGGGCCGCGTTCGCGAACCTGCGGCACGGCGCCGCGACCATGGACACGCTGGTGTCGGTCGGCACGCTGTCGGCGTTCGTGTGGTCGCTCTACACGTTGTTCCTCGGCGACGCCGGCATGCCCGGCATGACGCACCCGTTCCGCGTCACGATCGAGCGGACCGACGGCACGGGCACCATGTACCTCGAGGTCGCCGCCGGCGTGACGCTGTTCATCCTCTGTGGACGGTACTTCGAGGCACGGGCCAAGCGCCGGTCCGGCGCCGCGCTCCGGGCGCTGCTCTCGCTGGGCGCCAAGGACGTCGCGGTGCTGCGGGACGGTGTCGAGGTCACGGTCGGAGTCCGTGAGCTGGTCGTGGGTGACCGGTTCGTGGTGCGGCCGGGCGAGAAGGTCGCGACCGACGGCGTGGTCGAGGAGGGCTCCTCCGCGGTGGACGCGAGCATGCTCACCGGCGAGTCCGTGCCGGTCGAGGTCGGCCCCGGCGACGAGGTGGTCGGCGCGACGGTCAACGTCGGCGGCCGGCTCGTCGTGCGTGCCACGCGCGTCGGCGAGGAGACGCAGCTCGCGCGGATGGCGCGGCTCGTCGAGGAGGCGCAGACCGGCAAGGCCGAGGTGCAGCGGCTCGCGGACCGGGTGTCCGGGGTCTTCGTGCCGTTCGTCATCGCGCTCTCCTTCGCCACGCTGGGCTACTGGTTCGGCTCGGACCAGCCGGCCGCGGCCGCGTTCACCGCCGCCGTCGCCGTGCTGATCGTCGCCTGCCCGTGCGCGCTCGGGCTGGCCACGCCGACCGCGTTGCTCGTCGGCACCGGCCGCGGCGCGCAGCTCGGCATCCTCATCAGGGGTCCGCAGGTGCTGGAGTCGACCAGGACCGTGGACACGGTGGTGCTGGACAAGACCGGCACGGTCACGACCGGCGAGATGTCCCTCGTCGACGCCGTGCCGGTGGGCGGGGTGACGGGCGTCGAGCTGCTGCGGCTGGCCGGCGCGCTGGAGAACGCCTCCGAGCACCCGATCGCGCGGGCCGTCGCGGCCGGCGCGCGGGAGCGGGTCGGCCTACTGCCCACGGTGGACGGGTTCACCAACGAGGCCGGGCTCGGCGTGCGCGGCACGGTCAACGGCCACGACGTGATCGTCGGCCGGACCGCGCTGCTGGCCGAGTGGGCCGAGGAGCTGCCCGCCGAGCTGGCCGACGCGAAGGCGGCGGCCGACGCGGCGGGCCGGACGTCGGTCGCGGTCGGCTGGGACGGTGCGGTGCGCGGCCTGCTCGTCGTGTCCGACACGGTGAAGCCGACCAGTGCCGAGGCGGTCCGGCAGCTGCGCGGGCTCGGGCTCACCCCCGTCCTGCTGACCGGCGACAACGCCGCGGCGGCCAGGGCGGTCGCGGCCGAGGTCGGCATCACCGAGGTGATCGCCGAGGTCCTGCCGGCGGAGAAGGTGGCCGAGGTCAGGCGGCTACAGGAGATGGGGAAGGTCGTCGCGATGGTCGGCGACGGGGTCAACGACGCCGCCGCGCTCGCGCGGGCCGACCTCGGCATCGCGATGGGCACCGGCACGGACGTGGCCATCGAGGCCAGCGACCTCACGCTCGTGCGGGGCGACCTGCGCGTGGTGGCGGACGCGATCCGGTTGGCCCGCCGGACGCTCGGCACGATCAGGGGCAACCTGTTCTGGGCGTTCGCCTACAACGTCGCCGCGATCCCGCTGGCGTCGAGCGGGTTGCTCAACCCGATGCTCGCCGGGCTGATCATGGCCGGCAGCTCCGTGTTCGTGGTGTCGAACAGCCTGCGGCTGCGGCGGTTCCGACCGCTGACGGCCGACGCGACACCGCGTGGTGCCGACGCGGGGGAGGTCGAGCCCAAGGAGATGGCCACAGCCGCGTGAGGACAGTCGGTCGAGGCGAGCGGACGCGAGGAACTGTCGATGAACATCACCGCGCAGTCGGGGAAGGTGCTCGGCGTGACCGTCGAGGGCTTCGCCGGCGAGGAGGCGTCCGCGGCGGACGTCGCCGCGCTGAAGGAAGCGGTCTACGCCGCGAAGATCGCCGTGGTGAAGGGCCAGGAGCTGACACCGGAGCGGTTCCTGGCGCTCGGCAGACGGCTCGGCAGGAGGGCCGACCACCACCTGCCGGTCTACTGCCAGGCCGGGAAGTTCTGGCACTCCAACCGCCATCTCACCACCGCGCCGTTCGACCTCTCGCTCAGCTACCCGCGCGAGGTGCCCACGTACTTCATCGACATGGCGGCCGCCTACGAGCGGCTGCCCAACGACCTGAAGTTCGAGGTCCGGTACGCCACCGCGACCTACGGCGTCCTCCGCTACGCCGAACTGGGCCCGCGTGAGAAGGGCCAGAAGCTCGCGGACATCGTCGACCTGGTCAACGGCCGGACCCCGCCGGTGACGGGCCCGGCCGTCGACCGGCACCCGCGCACGGGGGAGACCGTGCTGCACATCAGCGAGGGCTTCACCCTGGCGCTGCAGGACACCGACGGCGCGGACCGGCCGGACCTGCTCGCGGCGCTGCTGGAGGCGACGGGCCAGCTCGACCCGACCTACCAGCACGAGAACATCCACCTGCAGGCGTTCGAAAAGGGCGACCTGCTCGTCTGGGACAACCACAGCCTCGTCCACCGCGCCGCGCACGCCGTGGTGCCGGAGCCGGTGGTGTCCGTCTATGACGAGTGACCAGGATTGGACTGCCACGCCCATGCCCGACGCGCTGCCGCTGCTGTCCGCACAGGAGGGGATCTGGACCGGTCAGGAGTACGACCGGGACAGCCCCGCGTTCAACACCGCCGAGTACGTGGAGATCCGCGGTCCGGTGGACCTCACCCGGCTGGAGGCGGCGATCCGCCGAACCGTCGCGGAGACGGACGCGCTGCACGTGGTCTTCGGCGCGGACGAGGAAGGCCGTACGTGGCAACGGTTCCGCACGGACCTCGGCTGGCGGTCGGACGGCACGACCGCGGCCGCGCGCTCGTGGCCGCTGCACGTGGTCGACGTCCGCGACGAGGACGACCCCCGCGCGTCGGCACTCGAGTGGATGCGCATCGAGCTGGCCGGCCCGATCGACCTCCGCGCCGACCTGTTGTTCTGCCACGCCCTGTTCCGGCTCGCGGACGACCACCTGCTGTGGTACCAACGGGTGCACCACATCGCCCTCGACGGGTACGGGCTCTCGCTCGTCGCGCGGCGGGTGGCCGAGGTGTACACGGCGCTCGTCGAGGACAGGGTGCCGCCGCCGTGCTGGTTCGGCTCGCTGGAGACGGTCGCCGTCGACGACCGGTCCTTCCTGGACTCACCGAGGTGTGCGGCCGCCCGTGACTACTGGGCCGGCGTCGCGACCGGGCGACCGGCACCCGTGGTCCTCGCGCGCCGCACCGGGAAGCTGGCCCGGTCGGTGATCAGGGTCGAGGCGGAGTTCGACGACGCGATCCCGGCGCTCAAGGCCGTCGCGAGCCAGGTCGGCGGCATGTGGACGGAGACGCTCGCCGCCGCGTTCGCCGCGTACCTGCACCGGATGACCGGCGCCGAGGAGGTGACGCTCGCGCTGCCGGTCATGGTCCGCCTCGGCTCGGTGTCGGTGCGGGTGCCGTGCATGGTCACCAACGTCGTGCCGCTGTGGGTGCGCGTCCCGCCCGGCGCCACGGTCACCGACCTGACCGGGCAGGTCGCCGGGCAGCTGCGGGATGGCAGGCCACACCTGCGGTACCGGTACGAGCAGCTGCGCCGCGACCTCCGGCTCGTCGGCAGCGAGCGCAAGCTCTTCGGCCCGTCGGTCAACATCATGCCGTTCGACTACCACCTGCGCTTCGCCGGCCAGCCGGGTGTCGTGCACAACGTGAGCGCCGGGCTGGTCGAGGACATGGTCGTCCAGATCTACGACCGCGCGGACGGCCACGGGCTGCGGATCGCCCTGGACGCCAACCCGAACTGCTACGACCGCGCCGAGCTGGCCACGCACCTCGACCGGTTCACGGCGTTCCTCCAGCGGATCACGCGGCGCCCGGACGTGCCCGTCACCGACATCGACCCGCTGCTCCCCGGGGAACGCGAGCTGCTGCTCGACGAGTGGAACGACACCGCGCGCCCGCTGCCGGACGTGACGGTGCCCGAGCTGTTCGCGGCGCAGGCGCGGTCGACCCCCGACCGGACCGCCCTCGTGGCGGTCGACGCCACCCTCACCTTCGCCGAGCTGAACCGACGGGCCAACCGGCTGGCCCGGCTGCTCGTCGCGCACGGCGCCGGACCGGACCGGTACGTGGCACTGCTGCTGCCCCGCACGTCCGAGGCGATCGTGGCGCTCCTCGCGGTGCTCAAGGCCGGCGCCGCGTACGTGCCGATCGACCCGGACTACCCGGCCCCGCGGGTCGGCATGATCCTCGCCGACAGCCGGCCGGCGGTGCTGCTCACCACGCGGGCGTTGGCGCCGGCGGGCGTGCCGGGCATCGCGCTCGACGCGCCGGCGACCAGGAGGGTGCTCGATGATCTGTCCGATGTGGATCCTGCCGTCCGCCACGAGGCCGGGCACGCGGCCTGCCTCATCTACACGTCCGGCTCCACCGGCACGCCCAAGGGCGTCGTGGTCGAGCACCGCGGCCTGGTCAACCTCTTCTGCCACCACCGCGAGACGCTGATCCGGCCCACGGCGGGCGCGACCGTCCGCAGGGCGGCCCTGTCCGCCTCGCTGTCGTTCGACACGTCGTGGGAGGGCCTGCTGTGGTTGCTCGACGGCCACGAGCTGCACCTCGTCGACGACGAGCTGCGCCGCGAGCCGGCCGCGTTCCTGGACTACGTCACGGCCAACGAGATCGACTTCGTGGACATCACGCCCACCTACGCCGAGGAGCTGGTCTCGCTCGGGTTCCTCGACCCCGCGCGGCGACGGCCGGCCGTGCTCGCCCTCGGCGGCGAGGCGACCGGACCGGCGCTGTGGACCACGCTGCGGAACGCGGGCATGACGGTCTACAACCTGTACGGCCCCACCGAGTGCACCGTGGACACCCTGTGGTGCCGGCTGGACGAGAGCCCCGACCCGATCGTCGGCCGGCCGCTCACCAACACCAGGGCCTATGTGCTGGACCAGGGGCGTGGGCTGGTGCCGCCCGGGGTGGTCGGCGAGCTGTACCTCAGCGGCGCGCCCGTCGCCCGCGGTTACCACGACCGCCCGGACCTGACGGCGCAGCGGTTCCTGGCCGACCCGTTCGCACCCGGTTCGACCATGTACCGCACCGGCGACCTCGCCCGTTGGCGGCCGGACGGCACACTGGAGTACCTCGGGCGCGCCGACGACCAGGTCAAGATCCGCGGTTTCCGCATCGAGCCGGGCGAGATCGAGGCGGTGCTCGCCAGCCACCCGGCCGTCGCGCAGGCGGTCGTCGTCCCACGCGAGGACACCCCGGGCCGGCAACGCCTGGTCGGCTACGTGGTGCCGGCCGGCCCCGCGCCGGATCTCGCGGCACTGCGCCAGTTCCTCGCCGAGCGCCTGCCGGACTACCTGGTGCCACCGGCCTACGTCGTGCTGCCGAGGATTCCCCGCACCACCAACGGGAAGCTCGACCGCGCCGCGCTGCCGGCCCCCGGCCGCGACGCACTCGGCGTGACCGGCGGCCCGGTGTCGCCACGCACCGAGGACGAGCGCCGTGTCGCGGCGGTCTGGCAGGACGTGCTGGGTGTCGACCAGGTCGGCGTGCACGACAACTTCTTCGAGCTGGGCGGCCACTCCATCCGGGCCGTCGCCGTGGTCGGCGCGCTGCGGGAGATCGGCTTCGACGTGAGCGTGCGGGACGTCTTCGAGCACCGCACCGTTGCCGAGCTGGCGGCGGCCGCCGCCACGCGCAGTCGCCCCGTCAC
>NZ_JBJMIE010000177.1:0-3740 GCF_045807065.1 Actinophytocola sp.
CACTCTCGCGGCATGCTGCCCGTCCTGGTTCGAGGACCTGTGGATGACCGACGCCACCCCCGTTCCCTGCGGCATGCCCCGCGAGACCGTGAAACGCTCCGACCTGGCCGGACACCCCGGCTACGGCTACTGCGCGTCACACTCCCGCTGGTACTGAGGCCTGAAGCTCTACCTCGTGTGCACCGGCGACGGCATGCCCATCTCCTGATGCCTGGCCAACCCGACAATCGGCGAACGCACCCCCACAGGCGTGTTCGCCCACGTCACCCAACGCCTGCTGGCCATGGCCGCGGGCATCTGACACAACTGGACAACCGGCATGACCAGCAAACGATCACCCAACGCCGACGACCACCAACACCAACTTCACGGAATCAATCATCTAAACGCGACAGCTGATCTCCATCCCGTCCTCCACCGGAAAAGCAACACTCACATACCCGTTCCCCGGCTCCCGGACATACTCCAGGTACTCCCCTAAGTCCGCGAGCTTGATGTCATCAGCCACCACCAGCGCACCCCGCGCCAACCGGGGCTCCAACAACCGAAGCACCGGCAGACACAAGTGCTTCCACCCATCCAGCAACACGAACCCGACAGGCCCAGGGACATCAGCGAGTGTCTCCAACGCGTCCCCGGCCAGAATCGTCACCCATTCAGCCACCCCCGCCTCATCCACATTGGACTGCGCGGCAGCGACCTTGGCCGCGCTCAGCTCGGTCGTGAACACGTGCCCGACACCGTTGTCTGCCACGGCCGAGGCCAGGTACAGCGTCGAGATCCCGTACGAGGTCCCGAACTCGACCGCAGTGGACGGCCGACTCGCTCGAACGAGCGAGTACAACAGATCCCCACCTCTGGCGGAAATCGGCATGTAGACGTCGGCCAGCAGGTCCGCCGCCTGCTGCGACGTCACCTCGGCGGGAAACACGGACGGAACGCTGTCATCGGCCGCGGTCGTGAACAGACGGTCGAGCACACCATGGACGGAAGGACTCCGCAGAGTTGTCATGACGGCTAGAGTAGACGCAACGTAGCGTCTTGTCTAGCGGGCCCTACGCTCTACGTATGCGGCACACCGGCAACCGGCACGGACGCAGCGAGGCGGCCAGGCAGGCAGTACTCGAGGCGGCCGACGACCTGCTGACCGAACGCGGCTTCGCGGGCGTGACGATCGAGGGCATCGCCACCCGGGCCGGGGTCGCCAAGCAGACGATCTACCGCTGGTGGCCGTCCAAGGTGGACATCCTTCTCGAGGCGTTCGCCGACGACATGGAGGAGCACCTGTTCCCGCCGGACCACGGCAACGTCGGCGACGACCTGCGCGCCCACCTGCACCGGCTGGCCCTGTTCCTCACCGAGTCCGACCCGGGCGAGGTGTTCCGCGCGCTCGCCGGCCAGGCCCAACACGACCCCGTGCTGGCCGCCCGGCTGCGCGCCGACTACCTCAGCCGGCTACGCGAGCACGACCGCGTCCCCCTCCAGGGGGCCGTCGAACGCGGCGAGCTACCCGCCGACCTGGACATCGACCTCGCCGTCGACCAGTTGGTCGGCCCGATCTACTACCGGGTGCTGGTCACCGGCGATCCGGTGCCCCGCGAGTTCACCGATCACCTCGTGGCGCGGTTCCTGCACGACTAGCGCCGGTGTACAACCTGGCCACCACGTCCTCGATCTCCGGCTCCTGCACCGAGAGGTCCCGCAGCGGCACGGCCTGCGCGAGCCGCGCCACCACCTCACCGGCCGTCGCGCCCTCCAGTGTCAGCGTGACGCGGAACCCGTCCGCCTCGACGCTCTCCACCGCCGCGCCGGGCAGGGTCAGGCCGGGCCACGGCGCGTCCAGGTCCGCCACCACCCGCCGCTTCGAGCGGTACGCCGCGTGCAGCTCGTCCAGCGTGCCGTCGTGCACGACGCGGCCGTGGTCGATCACCACCAGCCGCCGGCACAGCTTCTCGATGTCGGCGAGGTCGTGCGTGGTCAGCACGACCGTCGTGTCGCCGCGTGCGGCCACCTCCGCGAGGAAGCCGCGCACCGCCTGCTTGCTCAGCACGTCGAGCCCGATCGTCGGCTCGTCGAGGAACAGCACGGCGGGCCCGTGCAGCAACGCGGCCGTCAGCTCGCCCCGCATGCGCTGGCCGAGCGAGAGTTGCCGCACCGGGGTGTCCACGAAGGGGTCGAGGTCGAGCAGCGCCCGGCAGTACGTCAGGCGCGCGGCGTGGTCGGCGGCCGGCACGCGGTAGACGTGGCGCAGCAGGGAGAACGACTCCATGAGCGGCAGGTCCCACCACAGCTGCGACCGCTGCCCGAACACCACGCCGATGCGCCGCGCCAGCCGCGCCCGCTGCGGCACCGGCGTCAGCCCGCACACCGACACCGTGCCGCCGGACGGGGTGAGCACGCCGGTCAGCATCTTCAGCGTCGTCGACTTCCCGGCGCCGTTCGGTCCGATGTAGCCGAGCATCTCGCCCTCGGCGACCGACAGCGTCACGCCGTCCACGGCGGACACGGTGGTCGACGTCCTGCGGAACCGGCCGACCTTCTTCCGCACGGTGAAGTCCTTGCGCAGCGACGAAGTCTGGATGATCACGATCCTGTGCTCCGGTAGTGACGGACGCCCGCGCGCCAGAACATCCCGGCGAGCGTGGCGACGACCAGTGAGGTGAGTGGCGAGCACCAGCGCAACCAGTCGGGTGTCCCGAGTGGATCCGACCGGTCGAGCATGGCGAGTGCCGGCAGGTAGGCGACGAAGGCGAATCCGAGTCCGTAGGCGAAGAACCGCCGGAACAGGCCGCCGAACACGGTCATCGGGTAGGCGGCGACGTCCTTGCCGCCGTAGGTGAAGGCGTTCGCGATCTCGCCGGAGTCGATCCACCAGAACGCGACGGTGGCACCGGCCACGAAGATCGCGGCGAAGAACACGGCTCCGACGAGCGGCGCGAGCACCACCAGCACCGCGACCGGCGCGGACCACCGGACGGGCGCGACCGTCAGCGCCACGACATAGATGACCGCGCCCTGCAGCACCCGGCCGACCCGCCGCGGCGCGAAGTCCATCGCGACCAGCTGTCCCAGCGCCGACAGCGGCCGCAGCAGCACGGCGTCGAACAGTCCCGACCGGACGTAGACCCGCAGCTTCTCGGTGTTGCCGACGGCCAGGTCCGCGAGGGGGAAGGCGAACGCGGCGACGCCGACCATCAGCAGGATGTCCCGGGCGCCGAACCCGCCGAGGCTGTGGTTGACCGCGAACAGCACCCACAGGGTGGCGAGGTCGAGCGCGGTCAGGATGGTCGAGAACCCGAGGTCGAGCGCGAACGACAGCCGGTACTGCGTCTGGCTGCGCACCTGCGCGACGAGCAGTTGGCGGTAGGGCCGGTATCGGTGTTCGGCGTCCGCGCCGCTCCGTTCAGCCACCCTGCACCACCAGCCTCCGCAACGCCCGCCGCTGCACCACGCGGCCGAGCCCGATCGTGATCGCCAGCCACGCCGACTGTCCGGCGACGAGCACCAGGCCGTGCCCGATGCCGCCGCGCTCGACGAGCACGTCCAGCGGCGCCTGCATGAGCGCGGGGAACGGCGTGCCGACCCAGAGGACCGTGACGAGCCAGTCCGGCAGCACCGGCAGCGGGAAGTACAGCCCGCTGCCGACCCCGGACGCGACCACCCACACCATCTGGGCGCCGCGGATGTCGAGCAGCCAGAACGAGGTCAGCGCGACGAGGTACCGGCACCCCGCGCAGACC
>NZ_JBJMIE010000178.1:0-46591 GCF_045807065.1 Actinophytocola sp.
CAGCAGACCCGCCGGGCGGCCCGGTTGGTCCGTGCCGCGCACCGCCAGCCGGTGGACGTCCTGCTGACCCACTCACCACCCCGCGACGTCGGCGACCGCGAGGATCCTCCGCACCGTGGTTTCGCATGCCTTCACATGGTCGTCGACCGGCTGAAACCCACCGTTCTCGTGCACGGCCACATTCACCCGCACGGGCAACCGGTGCCGGACCGTGTGCTTGGTAATACCAAGGTGCTCAACACGGTCGGATACCGCATCCTGGAACTGCCATGAAGCGAGACACCGGCTTTCCAGTCGCCGACGCCGAGAACGACTTCCTGCGGGCGCGCCGCAGGCAGGTCCTCTCGCGCCTGGCCGCGTGGCTGCGGCGCGCGCCGGACGACGTGAACATCATGCTGCCGTTCGACGAGGTGGTCGCGGCGCTGGGCAGGCTCGGCGAGCGGCGCCTGGGCCTGCAGGTCATCACCCTGGACTCGATCGTCGGCAGCGTGGACCGGTCGCGGGAGTTCGACCGCCGCTTCCGGCCGACGTCCGGCCAGGTCCGCGAACGGTGGCAACGCCTCGCACTGGCCCAACGCCGAGGCGAACCGATTCCCCCGATCGAGGTATACCGGGTGGGGGACATGCACTTCGTGATGGACGGCCACCATCGGGTGTCGGTGGCCCACGCCCTCGGCCTGAAGACGATCGACGCGTACGTCACGGAGGTCGTCACCCGCCTGTCCCCGAGTGGCATCAGCTACCGCGGTGACCTGCTGGTGAAGGACTACCGACGGATCTTCCTGGACCGCGTGCCGCTGACCGGCGAGGCGCGGAAGGCGGTGCTGCTCACCGACCCGTGGGACTACGCGGAGCTGGCGGAGTCGGTCGAGGCGTGGGGCTTCCGCCTCATGCAGGACGAGGGTCGCTACCTCGACCGGGTGACAGTGGCCACACGCTGGTACGACGAGGAGTTCGTGCCGGTGGTCCGCATGCTGCGGCAGGCCGGCATGATCGAGACCCAGACCGAGGCCGAGGCCTACATGTGGGTCGCGAGCGAGCGCTACCGCCTGATCCGCACCCACCGCTGGGACGACGAGGTCATCTCGGCGGTGCGGGACAGCAAACGCCGTTAACTCCCTCGCGCCCCTTCGTCAAGTTGTCCACATCGACCTGTGGACAACTCATCCCCTGTGGACAACCGTTTTCGCCACTCGCTCCCCCTCGGCGAGACTCGCAGTACGCCACATTCCACGGCGCACATCACAGGGGAGTCCACAGAAATGAAAATCCTGGCCATTCCGGTCGTCATCACGGCCTGGCTGCTGATCAGCACGACGACGACAGCCACGGCAACCGCGGAAACACAACCGTGTGAGCGCGGGGAGTTCTGCCTGTGGCCAACGGAGTCCTACGGGGGCGACATCCTCCGCGTGGCCCTGGCAACCGCGAACCCGAACGAATGCGTTCCCCTACCGGACGGCTTCGACGCCCGCTCATTCGCCAACCGCTCGAAACGACCGGTAACGGTCTACCAGGGCCGAGACTGCTCGACAGAAGCCGAGTTCGACACCTACCCCGGCGGCGGCACCTTCGTACCAGAATCCCCCTACGTCGTCCGCGGCGTACAAATCTGGGACGACTAACGCCCAGCACGGACGAAAGCCGTCCCACCAACCACTCACTCGTCCTCCGGTCCCCGAGACCGGCGGGACCTCAGTTCCCGACCCCACTGCGTTCCCCCGAAGGAGGCACATGCGGAAACCCCTAACTGAATAGGAGCACCCGGTCCTCACCCATTTCGAGCACAGTCGTATCCGCTGGAAGTCATCGGCCGAGTGCGTCGGCACCTCAGCTGAGGCACGTCTCAGCCCCGGTGCGGGAATGTGAACGCGCGTGCGTGCGTTGATCTCCGCAGGGGGTAGGACGATGGACCGCGACCCAGGCTCGACGCGAACCCGTCGGAGTCCGCTGCTGGGTGGCTTCCTGGTCCTGACAGCCGCCCTCTCCGTGGTGTCCATCGTCGCGATGGTGCGGTCCCTCGTGGCGATGACGTACCTCAACATCCACTTCCACTCCGAGGTGGACCCGTTCTCCCGCGCGGTCAGCTACTACGTGTTCTACGGTGACGGTCGTGAGGTGTTCGCGACGGCGGCGATCGTCCTCGCGGGTGGCACCGTGACCATGCTGGTCGGGCTGCGGGTGGCCGGGCTGCGGCTCGGTGCGCGGGCCGGCGCGTTCTTCGGGGTGTGGTGCACGAGCCTCACGCTGTGCGCGATCTTCCCCACGGACAACAGCAAGTCGATCACCAGTGTGTCCGGCCTGATCCACCAGGTCGCCGGGGCGTCGCTGTTCGTGAGCCTGCCGCTGGCGGGCATCGCACTCGCGAAGCGGCTCGTCGCCGACCTGCGGTGGACCCACGTCGGGCGGGTCGTGCGGCGGATGGCCGTGGTGGCGATGGCGATGGCGGCGGCGTACCTCGCCACCAGGTTGCCCGACATCTTCCCTGGCCTGGCCATGCCCGGCATCCTGGACGGACGGGGTGTCTCCGGACTCGTCCAGCGCGCGCTGTTCGGCCTGGAGATGCTGATGTTGATGGCGCTCGCGGTCCACCTGTTGCGGGTCACCGTCAGCACGGCTCGCGGGCGCGGGCAGCCAGCGAGAGCCGAGGCCACCGGATGATCGCACTCGCCATCGTCTTCGCCGTGCTCGGCGCGTGTTGCAGCGCGGTCGGGGCACATCTGCAGCACAAGGGCGTCCGCTCGGCGACCAAGGACACGGGGCTGCGGCTGCGTGCCGTGTCGGCGCTGGTGCACAACCGCTCGTGGCTGCTCGGGTTCGCCGTGCTGTTCACGTGCACGGTGCTGCAGATCCTGGCACTCGCGCTGGCGCCGGTGACGATCGTGGCGCCGATCGTCGTGCTCGCCCTGCCGGCGGTCGCCGTGCTCAACGCACGGTCCTCCGGTGAGCGGCTCGACACAACGGTGGTGGTCGCGATCGGGGCGAGCACGCTCGGGGTGGCGCTGTTCGTCGCCCTGGCGTCCAGGCACGCGTCGGCCGTGCACTTCCCGACCACGGCGGTGTTGCTGGCGGGTCAGCTGACGGCGGGTGCGGTCGTGCTGTTCGGCGTGGCCGGGGCCCTGACCAGAGGGCTGGTGCGGTGCGTCCTGCTGGCGACGGGCGCGGGCTGCGCGTACGGGCTGGTGTCGGTGCTGGTCCGTGACGTGACGTACACGTTCCAGTCCGCGGGCCTGCGCGGTGTCCCACCGCTGCCGGTCACCGGCCTGGTCGCGGCGTTCGCGGTCGGCTCGTGGTTCATCCAGCTCGCGTATGCCAGCGGCCCACCGGACATCGTGGTGGGTTGCCAGACGGTGCTGAGTCCGCTCGTGGCCACCGCCATCGCGATCGGCCTGCTCGACGAGACGGCCGACGCGGGCGGCTGGACAGGCGCGGGCCTGGTCTGCGGTGCGGCCGCGGCGATCGTCGGCGTCGTGCTGCTGGCACGCCACCACCCGGAAGCGACGTCCAGGGCGACCCCGCACTCGGCCGAGCGACACCTGTTCCGCGCCATCTCCCGCCGCTGACCGCTACGGCGGCCGGGCGAGCAGCCTGCCCCACTCACGCGCCGATGAGCAGGATGGCGGCCCGTGACAGGCGACGTGGGGACGGCGGCGACAGCCAGGAAGTCGACGCCGCCGTGTGCTACCGGAAGCCCGCGAGCAGGAGCGCCGGCCTGCGGACGTGCTGCTCGCGAGGCAGCCGCCCGTCACGGATGAACGTCACGAGGCCGGGAGGCCGCCCAGAACAGCCACCCCTGGACGCGCTGGCCGAGGTCTACCGCGGCCGGGACCTGGCCGTGAGTGCGCGCCCGGCATGGACTTCGCCGAGCTCCGTCAGCGACCCCAGATTCTCGGCCGGCGCATGCGAACGGATTGTCTCGGCCAGCTCGCGCGCCGCCGCGACGATCAGCTTCTCCCGCTCCGCGCGCTCCCGACGCGGTTAATCGCCATGCTCGTGATTCTAGCAACGCTAGCCAACCTGCCGACGCTCATGCTAGCGTCACTCCTGTTCCTAGCAATGCTAGAAAGGGAGCCGAGATGCTCACCACCGTCGCCTACGGGCTGGCCATCGTCCTCGACCTGATGATCCTCTTCATCGGGTTGCGCTTCCTGTTCGTCCCGTGGGCAGCCGCGGCCGCGTACGGCGTGCCGGCGAAGCAGGACCGGGCCTACCTGACGATCAAGGGCATCCGGGACAGCAGCTACGGCCTCATCGGCCTGGCCCTGCTGGCCTTCGCCGGCGTGCGGGCGGAGACGTGGTTCATGCTGGTCGTCGCGCTCGTGCCACTCGGCGACATGGTCGTCGTCCTGCGCAACGGCGGCACGAAGACCGTGGCGTTCGGCATCCATCTCGCGACCGCCGTGGTAGTCGTCGTGAGCGCCGTCCTGCTGTTCCTGGTCTGAGAAGGAGACGCGATGTCACTCATCCACCCGGACTTCACCGAATCCGTCGTGGTCCGCGACGCCGACGCCGAGGTGATCAATCGCGCGCCCACCACCATCAGGTTGCTGGCCGACAGCAGCGCCACCTTTCGCACCAGCACGGCCTGGGACCAGCGGTGAACGCGGAAGTGGCGCCCCAGCCCCGCGGGCCAGGACGCCACTTCCGTCGTGAGCTACTCCGAGTACGTCAGGTTCTTGCCCGACGCCGGGTCGAACAGCTGGATCTTGTCCGCGTCGAACCAGACCTCCAGCTGCGCGCCCTCCTTCGCGGCCGAGGTGGCCGACAGGCGGGTCACCAGCTGTGAGCCGCTGGCCGGCACGTCCGCCGCGCCGGCGTCGGCGGCCAGCTCCTCCAGCTCGGCGGCCGTCGCGGCCTCGCCCTCCACCGTGAAGTAGGCGAACTTGTCCGAGCCCATGGACTCCAGCACGTCCACCGTCGCGGTGAAGGTGCTGCCGCCGGTCAGTGTGGTCTCGTCCAGCACGTGCGAGTCCTCGAAGTGCTCGGGGCGGATGCCCGCGATCAGCTCGCGTGGGGCGTTGGCCGCCTCGGCGAGCCGCCGCACCCGGTCGGACAGCGCGACCTGGCCGAGTCCCGTCGACAGCTGGCCGTTCTCCAGCGTGCCCGGCAGGAAGTTCATGGACGGGGAGCCGATGAAGCCCGCCACGAACAGGTTCACCGGGTTGTCGTACAGGAACTGCGGCGAGCCGACCTGCTGGACGACCCCGCCGCGCAGCACCACGACCCGGTCGCCCAGCGTCATGGCCTCGGTCTGGTCGTGGGTCACGTACACGGTCGTCGTCGCGAGCTGCTTCTGCAGCTTCGACACCGACGTGCGCATCTGCACGCGCAGCTTGGCGTCCAGGTTGGACAGTGGCTCGTCCATCAGGAACGCCTTGGGGCTGCGGACGATGGCCCGCCCCATGGCCACGCGCTGGCGCTGGCCACCCGACAGGTTCGCCGGCTTGCGGTCCAGGTGCTGGGTCAGGTCGAGGATCTTCGCGGCCTCCTCGACCTTCTGCCGCACCGTGGTGTCGTCCACCTTGGCCAGTCGCAGCGGGAACGCCATGTTCTCCCGCACGCTCATGTGCGGGTACAGCGCGTAGGACTGGAACACCATCGCGATGTCCCGGTCCTTCGGCGCCTTCTCGTTGACGCGCTGGCCGTCGATGCGCAGCTCGCCGGCCGTGATGTCCTCCAGGCCGGCGATCATGTTCAGCATCGTGGACTTACCGCAGCCGGACGGGCCGACGAGGATGATGAACTCGCCGTCCGCGATCTCGATGTTCACCTCGGACACGGCAAGGGCACCATCCGGGTACCGCTTGGTCACCTTGTCCAGAACGATCTCAGCCATATCCCCTCAGCCCTTCACGGCACCGGACGTCAGCCCCGCGACGATGCGGCGCTGGAAGAACAACACGAACAGAATGATCGGGATGGTGATCACCACGGCGGCCGCGGAGATCGTCCCGACCGGGGCCTCGAACTGGGAGGCGCCCGTGAAGAACGACAACGCCGCCGGCACCGTGCGCGACGCCTCGGTGGACGTCAGCGAGATGGCGAACAGGAAGTCGTTCCAGCAGAAGATGAACACCAGGATCGCGGTCGTGAACACGCCGGGCGCCGCCAGCGGGGCGATGACCCGCCGGAACGCCTGCGCGGGCGTCGCACCGTCCATCTTGGCCGCCTTCTCCAGCTCCCACGGGATCTCCCGGAAGAACGCCGACAGCGTGTAGATCGCCAGCGGCAGGGCGAAGGTGATGTACGGCAGGATCAGGCCCGGCCACGTGTCGAACAGCCCGAGGTTGCGCTCCATCTCGAACAGCGGCGAGACCAGCGAGACCTGCGGGAACATCGCGATCAGCAGTGAGACGCCCACCAGCAGCTGCTTGCCGGGGAAGTCCAGGCGCGCGATGGCGTAGGCGGCCATCGTGCCGAGCACGACCGCGATCACCGTCGCGATGATCGCGATGCCGATCGAGTTGACCAGCGCCCGGATGAACTCGCTGGTCGTGAAGATGTCCTTGTAGTTCTGCCAGGTCCACGCGCTCGGGAAGAAGTTCCGGTCGGTCTGCGTCTCCGGCGTCTTGAACGACAGGGAAAGCGTCCACAGCACCGGGACCAGCGCGTAGACCACGATCACGATGTCCACAAGGGTCCACCGGGCCTTGCGGCCACCGAGTGTGGGCCCCGCGGACTTGGCGCGTGCGGTGCGGGGGGTCGGGTCAACAACAACGTCGGTCATCAGCGCCTACCTCCCGGGTCGTTGCCGGGCGCCGAGGCGCCGAACAACTTGATGAAGATGAACGCGATGATCGCCACCGCGATGAAGATCAGCACGGACATGGTCGACCCGATGCCGAGGTTCAGGCCGCGGATCAGGTTGTTGTAGGTCTGCATCGACACCGACGACGTGTCGTTCGCGCCCTTGGTGAGCACGAAGATGTTGTCGAAGATGCGGAACGCGTCGAGCGTGCGGAACAGCAGCGCCACCAGGATCGCCGGCTTCATCACCGGGACGATCACCTTGGTGAACCGCTGCCACGCGGTCGCGCCATCCATCGACGCCGCCTTGAGCAGGTCGTCCGGCACCAGCGCGAGCCCCGCCATCAGCAGCAGCGCCATGAACGGCGTGGTCTTCCACACCTCGGCGAGGATGATGATCGCGAGCGACGCGGCCCGGTCGGTCAGCGGGGCCTCGGCGCCGAACAGCGCGGCCAGGTAACCGGTGTCGGAGTTCCACGCGTAGAACCAGGAGAACGCGGCCACCACGGTCACGATCCCGTACGGGATGAGCGACACCGTGCGCACCAGGCCGCGGCCGACGAGCGTGCGGTGCATCACGAGCGCCAGCAGCATGCCGAGCACCAGCTCGATCACCACCGACACCACCGTGATCAGCGCGGTGACACCGAACGCCGTCCACCAGTAGCCGTCCGACAGGACCGCGACGTAGTTGTCCAGGCCCACGAACTGGCGCTGGTCGGGGAAGCGGAGGTCGTAACGCTGCAGGGACAGCCAGATCGAGTAGATGATCGGCCAGCCGGTGACCGCCAGCATCACGATCGCGGCCGGCGCGCACAGCAGGAGACCCAGTCTCCGCTCGGCCTTCTTGCCCTCGGACAGGGCGGGCTTTCCCTTCGCCCGCGCCTCGCCCGTGGGCGCGTCAACTGTCCGGGTCTGAGCTGATGGATCGCTCGCAAGCTCGCTCACGGGAGAACTCCCTTGGAATCCAAGGCTTTCTGCAACTGGTCCCGCAGTTCGTCCGCGGTGGACTTCGGGTCGATGTTCTGCGGTGGCGAGAGCACCTTGGACGTGATCGTCGACAGGTTCTGGTACACCACGGTCAACGGCCGCACCGTCGCGTCCTGCAGCTCGTCGCGGATCGTCTGCCACATGGGGTACGCCTTGACGAAGTCCGCGTCGCTCTTGTCGTACACCGACTCGATCGTGGGCGGCACGCCGTCGTTGATGGCCGAGTACCGCTGACTTTCCGCGCTGCGCAGGCACAACGCCGCCTCGAACGCCTCCGGCTTGTGCTGCGAGTACGCGCTCACCGCGAGGTCGTAGCCGCCGACCGTCGCCTTGCCCGGCCCGTCGATGCCCGGGTAGGGCGCCCACTTGAAGTGCTTGGCGCGGTCCGGGTTGCCGGTCTGCATGGCGGCGTAGACGTACGGCCAGTTCAGCTCGAACGCGGCCTTGCTGTCCGTGGCCTCGAACGCCTGCTGGACCTGCTGCTCCTGCGCGTTGGTCAGCGAGGGGTCGGTGATGCCCTCGGTCGTGACCTGCTTGAGCAGCTTCAACGCGTCCACGGCGCCGGAGTCCATGACGACCTTCTTGCCGTCCTCGGACAGGATGTGCCCGCCGTACGAGGCGACCAGCGTGTTGTAGGTGACCACGAGGCCCTCGTACTGCGCGCCGGTGAACACGATCCGGTACGGCTTGTTCTCGTCCTTGAGCCGCTTCGCGACGGTGATCATCTCCGACCACGTCTGCGGCGGGTGCGGCGTCACGGTTTCGTCATACCAGAGCAGCTGGACGTTCGTGTTCTTCGTGGCGGCGTAGAGCTTGTCGTTCCACTGCGCCGTCTTCAGCGGCCCCTCGAGCACGCCGTCCTCGGCCTCGCTCTTGTTCGAGCCGGTCCACTCCTGGAGCCAGTTCGCCTCGGCGAACTCAGGCACCCAGGTGACGTCCAGACCCAGGACGTCGAGGTCGGTGTCGCCGGCCGCGAGTCTGCGGACCATCTGCTCGCGCTGGCCGTCCGCATCGCGCGGCAGCTTGCGGTAGACGATCTCGTAGCGGCCCTTCGCCTCCTGGTTGCACCGGTCGATGACCGACTGGAAGTGTTCCTCCGGCGCGTAGTAGACGTTGATCTCTGTGCCACCATCCGAGCCGCAGGCAGCGACCAACGGCGCCACGGCGAGTGCGACTCCGCTGACGGCGAGCATTCGCCATCGCATGAGAACCCTGCCTCCCTTCCCGCCCGCACGGGAGGCGCTTGGCACCTCCATGTGCCTGGGGGAATCATGTTTCACGGTCCACTGAACCTAGGCCCGATGATCACGAGTCGCAAGCGAGATGCACAACGATCCGGTCAAGGCCCGTAACGGACCGAAGCGGAAAACCGGCCTACTCCGCCGCGGCGGACGGCCGCATCGCGAGCTTGGCGAGGAGGTCGCGCCCCTTCTCGGCGCTGCGCGGCTGGGCGAGCACGTCGTACCTACCGGCCACCAGCTGGCTCGCCGACGCGATCTCACGCCCCGAACTGCGCGTGGTCGCATACCCGACCGCGGCGAAGACCAGCCCGAAGACCACCCCGGCGACCAACCCGACGAGAATCGGCGCGAACGACATCGTCTGGGAGCTGAACAGACCCAGCAACAGCCCGACGAACAGCCCGAACCAGGCCCCGGACAACGCACCCGTGCCGAGCACCTTCGGCCAGCTCAACCGCCCGATCACCCGCTCGACCAGCATCAGGTCGACCCCGACGATCGTGACCTCCTGAACCGGGAACTCGTTGCCGGCCAGGTACTGAACGGCGCGATGGGCCTCCTGGTAGGTGTTGTAGGACCCGATCGGCCAGCCAGACGGCGGAGTCGGCACCTTGGGGAGCCCCTGGCTCCCCCGCGCCCCACCCGAGAACGAACCGGTCACCGTTGCTCACCTCTGTTCAGCAGTTGACACCATCCTGCCAACAAGGGGCGAACAGTGCTAACCCGACACCGACCGCGCGTGTCCAACGCCCACAGCCCGCGTGTCCAACGCCCGCAACCCGCGTGTCCAACGCCCGCAACTCGCGAGTTCAACGCACCGAACCCGCGAGTTCAACGAATCCGGCCAGCTACTGCCGACCACTTTCGTTGGACTCACCGGCCGCGTGCGTTGGACTCACCCGACGCGTGCGTTGGACTCACCGGGCGCGTGCGTTGGACTCGCGAGGTCAGCGGGACTTGTACTCGCGGAGGAGGCCTCGGCTGATGATGGTCTTCTGGATCTCGCTCGTGCCCTCGCCGATGAGCAGGAACGGGGCCTCGCGCATGAGGCGCTCGATCTCGTACTCCTTGGAGTAGCCGTAGCCGCCGTGGATGCGGAACGACTCCTGGGTCACCTCGACGCAGTACTCCGACGCCAGCAGCTTCGCCATGCCCGCCTCGACGTCGTTGCGTTCGCCGGAGTCCTTCAGGCGCGCCGCGTTCACCATCATCAGGTGGGCGGCCTCGACCTTCGTGGCCATCTCGGCCAGTTTGAACGCGATCGCCTGGTGTTGGGCGATGGGCTTGCCGAACGTGCTGCGTTGCTGCGCGTAGTCCACCGCCAGCTCGAAGGCGCGGATCGCGATGCCGCAGGCGCGGGCGGCGACATTCACGCGGCCCACCTCGACGCCGTCCATCATCTGCGCGAAACCCCGGCCGGGGGCGCTGCCCAGCACCGCGGCGGCGGGGGCCCGGTAGCCGGAGAACACCGCCTCCGTCGTGTCGACGCCCTTGTAGCCCATCTTGTCGATCTTGCCCGGGATGGTCAGCCCGGGCGCGACCTCGCCGAACCCGGACGGCTTCTCCACCAGGAACGTCGTCAGGTTCTGGTGCGGCTTCTCGGCGCCCTCGTCGGTCCTCACCAGCAACGCGATCAGGTTGGAGCTGCCGCCGTTGGTGAGCCACATCTTCGCGCCGTCGATGACGTACTCGTCGCCGTCGCGCTTGGCGCGCGTCTTGATCGCGGCCACGTCCGAGCCGAGGTCCGGCTCCGACATCGAGAACGAGCCACGCACCTCGCCGGTGGCCATTCGCGGCAGCAGGCTCTGTTTCTGCTCGTCCGTGCCGTGCTGGCGGACCATGTGCGCCACGATGAAATGCGTGTTGATCACACCGGACACGCTCATCCAACCCCGCGCGATCTGCTCGACCACCAACGCGTAGGTGAGCAGTGACTCGCCGAGCCCGCCGTACTCCTCCGGGATGGTGAGGCCGAACAGCCCCATTTCCTTCATCCCGTCGACAATGTCCTGCGGGTAGGTGTCCGCGTGCTCGAGTGCCTGAGCGTGCGGGATGATCTCCTTGTCGACGAAATCACGGACGGTGGCGAGTATTTCCTGCTGGACGTCGGTCAGGCCGGCGGTCTGAGCGAGGCGGGCCATCGTGGGCGCTCCCTCCGGTCGACGATAGTTACCGGCCAGTATCCACCGGTTAACGCTCGTTCGCGCCGAGGTTGTGCGCAGCGCCACTGGACGCGATGTCAGCTCACCGGGAGTTCGGCGCGGGAGCCGCAGTCGCGGCACTCGTCGACGAGGACGTACACGTCGGCACCACAGTCACGGCAGGTGCGGAAGCTCCGCTCGAAGAGGTCATCCCGACGGGAACGGCCGAACAGACGCGGCCCTCTTCCGCTCTCCTTGCCAAGTCGATGCTTACCCATGCCCGACAGCTTCACTCGAAGGGGTGGGTGTATGCCAAGTATTCGTCGTTATCTGTGCGTTATATCACGGCAACCTTTGACGTTCCGTAACGTCCGCTTCCCTGCTCCGTAGCAATCGTGACCGATCGTGTTCACATCACGACCCGGGAAACAGGCGAGTGAACACCTCGCCGAATCCACCCTCCAGGTGTACCTCGATCCGGCCATCCGAATCACGATGCGTGATCTGCTGGAAATGTCCGTCCTGCCACCAGTAGACGTGCGGGCTGATCGGTCCGACCTCCGTGTCGTACCCCGCGGCGGCGTTCCCGGCCATCGTGTTCAGCGCCTCGACCACGCCGCCGTCGCGCGGCACGTGGTACAGCAGCTGGTGGCGGAACGGCACCGCGACGAGCACGCCGTTGGGCAGGTGCGCCTCCCCCGTGGTGCGCAGCACGATCTCCCGCAACACGAGCACGGTGGACGCCATGAACATCGACCCGACGAGGATCTCCACGCCCTCGTGCGTCGCCCGCTCGTCGGCCTCCTCGCGGCGCAGGTTGGCGAGGCCCGCCGTGCGCAGCCGATCGAGGCCGTGCTTCGCGACCTGCTCGTCGTTGAACGTGGCGACCGAGTCCGGCAGGTCAAGCGCCAGCAGTTCGAGCACGCCGGGCAGCGCCTCGCGGCCGTAGGTCCACCAGTTGCCGCTCGGCAGCGCGCCCGCCTCGTACAGGCGCAGGTAGGTCCGCTCGAGCAGGTCGTCGGTCGGCACGTCGAACTCGTCCGGTCCGTCGACGCTCGCGAGCAGGCGGCGGACGTGGTCGTCGACGATCGTCGGCCACTTCTTGTCGGGCACGCGGGGCGCGGCGAGGCGACGGGCGAGGCCGCCGAGTCCGAACTGCCGTCCGTCGGCGTCCTCGACGTGTCCCGCGTAGACGGTCACCTCGTAACCCGCGACGGCCATGCTGCCCCGGACGAGGTCACGCAGCCGCTGCGCCTTGCTGACCGTCAGCTCGGGCAGGGCCTCGTCGGTCGGCTCGGCCGGTTGGCGGTTTCGGTTGAACAACCCCACCGCGCCACCCTATTCGGACGGCTTCTCCTCGGGCTTGGGGGTCAACGCCGGGCTGCCGCTGCGTTCGAGGAACCGCAGCAGCTCAACGGGGAACGGCAACACGAGCGTGGAGATCTTCTCGGACGCGACCTGCACGACGGTCTCCAGTAGACGCAACTGGAGCGCGGCGGGATTCCCGTCCATAACCTTGGCGGCGTCCGCGAGCTTCTGCGACGCCTGGAACTCGCCGTCGGCCGAGATGACGCGTGCGCGGCGTTCCCGCTCGGCCTCGGCCTGGCGGGACATGGACCGCTTCATCGACTCGGGCAGCGCGACGTCCTTGATCTCCACCCGGTCGATGTGCACGCCCCATTCCAGCGCGGGGCTGTCGATCATCATCTCGAGGCCCTCGTTGAGCCGCTCGCGGTTGGCGAGCAGGTCGTCGAGGTCGCTCTTGCCGATGATCGAGCGCAGCGAGGTCTGCGCGACCTGCCCGACGGCGAACCGGTAGTCCTCGACCTTGATGATCGCCGAGATCGGATCGACCACCTTGAAGTACACGACCGCGTCGACCCGGACGGTCACGTTGTCGCGGGTGATCCCCTCCTGCGCGGGAATCGGCATGGTCACGATCTGCATGTTGACCTTCTGCAGCTTGTCCGCGACCGGCGTCAGCACGGCCAGCCCCGGGCCGCGGAGGCCGGGCTGGACCCGCCCGAACCGGAAGATCAACCCCTGCTCGTACTGCTTGATGACGCGGAGGCTCGACGCCACGCCGACCACGACCACCACGAGGATCAGCAGAAGAATGCTGGCAAGCATCGGCGCCTCCCGCGGTCAACCACCCCTCGGGACCGATGCTACGCCGGTGGTCAGCGTGTGACGGCCTCCGCCAGCGCGAGGATTCGTTCCGCGTCGGCCACGTGCAGGTTCTCGATCATGCGGCCATCCACGGTGGCCACGCCCCGGCCCTCCCGCCTGGCCTCCTCGAACGCGGCGATCACCCGATGCGCCCGCGACACCTCCTCCTCGGAGGGGGCGAAGATCTCGTTGCATGGCTCGACCTGGCTCGGGTGGATCAGCGTCTTGCCGTCGAAGCCGAAGTCCCTGCCCTGGCGGCACTCCGCGGCGAATCCCGCCGGGTCGCGCACGTCGTTGTACACGCCGTCGAGGATCACTCGCCCGGTCGCGCGGGCCGCGAGCACACACGTCGACAGCGCGCCGAGCAGCGGGCCGCGGCCGGGGACCTGCGCCGCGGTCAGCTCCTTCACGAGGTCGTTCGTGCCGAGCACCAGCACGGTCAGCCGCTCGGCCGCCGCCGCGATCGACGCGCAGTCCAGCACCGCGACCGGGGTCTCGATCATGGCCCAGATGGCCGTGTGGTCCGGCGCGTGCGACAGCGCCTTCTCGATGGCGTGCACGTCCGCGGCGGAGTTCACCTTCGGCACCACCACGGCGTCCGGACCGGCGGCAGCGGCTGCCCGCAGGTCGTCCGCGTGCCACGGCGTGCCGAGACCGTTGACGCGGATGGCCACCTCGCGCGAGCCGTACGAGCCCACCGCCGCGCACACCCGCTCCCGGGCCGCCGCCTTGGCGTCCGGTGCCACCGCGTCCTCCAGGTCGAGGATCAACGCGTCCGCGGGCAGTGCCTTCGCCTTCTCCAGCGCCCGTTCGTTGGCGCCCGGCATGTACAGGACGGACCTGCGTGGCCTCATTCCCCGGCCTCCTTGTACAGCACCGCCAGCTCCGGGTCCCGGGCGGCCAGGTCGTCGGCCAGGGCCACGACCACCTGGCACTGCTTGACCGTCGCGTCGTCCTGCATCTTGCCGTCGAGCATGACCGCGCCCGTGCCGTCGCCCATCGCCGCGATCACCCGCCGCGCCCACGCGACCTCGGCCGGGTCCGGCGAGAACACCTTGCGCGCGATCGCGATCTGCGCCGGGTGCAGGCTCCACGCGCCGACACAGCCGAGCAGGTAGGCGTTGCGGAACTGGTCCTCGCACGCGACCGTGTCGCGGATGTCCCCGAACGGCCCGTAGTAGGGCAGGATCCCCGCCTGCACGCACGCGTCGACCATCCGCGCGACCGTGTAGTGCCACAGGTCCTGCTGGTAGGTGACCCGCCCCGCCGAGAGGTCGTCGCCGGCGGGGTCGGTCCGCACCAGGTAACCGGGGTGGCCGCCGCCGACCCGTGTCGTCTTCATCCGCCGGCTCGCGGCCAGGTCGGCCGGGCCGAGGGAGATGCCCTGCATGCGTGGGCTGGCGAGCGCGATCTCCTCGACGTTCGCCATGCCGCTCGCGGTCTCCAGGATCGCGTGCACGAGCAGCGGCCGGGTCAGCCCCGCGCGGGCCTCCAGCTGGGCGAGCAGCCGGTCGACGTAGTGGATGTCCTCGGCGCCCTCGACCTTCGGCACCATGATCACGTCGAGCTTGTCGCCGACCTCCGTCACCAGCGTGACCAGGTCGTCGAGCACCCACGGCGAGTCGAGGCTGTTGACCCGCGTCCACAGCTGCGTGTCGCCGAAGTCCACCTCGCGCGCGATCCGCACGAGCCCGGCGCGCGCGGCCTCCTTGCGGTCGGCCTGGATGGCGTCCTCGAGGTTGCCGAGCAGCACGTCGACCTGGCCGACCATGCCCGGTACCTTGGCCGCCATCTTCTCGTTGCCCGGGTCGAAGAAGTGGATCATCCGGGAGGGGCGGAACGGGATCTGCCTCGGCGGCTGCGGCGCGCCGACGGCGAGCGGACGGAAGAAGTCCTTCGGTGACCTCATCGAGCCTCCCTGCGCTGCGGAATCCCCGGAGTTACTTCCCAGTAACCATAGGGGCTCCGAAACTGGTTCGCCGCACACGTGTCGGCTACGCCACCCTTGGGGGGTGACCTTGACCGTGCCAGAGAGCTTCGCCGAGGGCTTCGGGGACCAGCGTTGGCTCGCCAGGCTCCCCGCGCTCGCCGAGTCCGTGCTCGGGCAGTGGGACCTGACCGTCGAGGGCGAGCCCATGCACGGCGCCTGCGCACTCGTCCTGCCGGTCCGCCGCCCCTCCGGCGAGCCGGCGGTGGTGAAGATCAGCTGGCCGCACGAGGAGGCCGAGCACGAGGCGCTCGCACTGTCCGTCTGGGACGGCACGGGCGCGGTACGCCTGCTGGCCCACGATCCCGCCGCGTGGGCCCTGCTGCTGGAACGGCTCGACCCGGACGTCACGCTGGAGAGCGAGCCGCTGCCCGAGGCGCTCGCGGTCGTCGCCGGCCTGATCCGCCGGCTCGCCAGACCGGCACCGCCGGGGATCAGGCACCTGCGGGACGTGGCCGCGCGCTGGGTCCACGAGCTGCCGGCCCGGAACACCGGGGTCGTGCCGGACGAGTTGGTCGCCCAGGCCGTCGCCTACTGCCGCGAGCTGGGGCCGCGCGCGGGCGACCACCTGGTCAACGAGGACCTGCACTTCCAGAACGTGCTGCGTGGCGAGCGCGAGCCGTGGCTGGTGATCGACCCGAAACCCATCGCGGGCGACCGCGAGTTCGGCCCGATCCCGTTGCTGTGGAACCGCTTCGGCGGGACCTCGATCCCCGGCAGGCTGGCCGCGGTCGTGGACATGACCGGGATGGACCACGACCTGGCCAGGAGGTGGACGTTCGTCCGCGCGATCGGCAACTGGCTCCACAGCGGTCCAGGCCACTGGATGGGTGACAGATGTTCCCGAATTGCCACAGCGCTGGCCTGATCCCGGTTACCGTCTGACCGTGTCCGATTGGGTGGTGCCGGGTTACACGCAGCTGACCGTGCTCGGCGCGGGCGGGTTCGGCCGCGTGGTGCTGGCGCGGCACGACGCCTCCAGCCGGGTCGTGGCGATCAAGTACCTGCACTCGACCGACGAGCCGTCGCGTGCCCAGTTCCGGCACGAGGCCGCGATCCTGCGCCGCGTGGTGAGCCCGCACGTGGCGCGGCTGTACGAGTTCGTGGAGACGGCGGGCGGCGCGGCGATCGTGATGGAGGCCGTGCCGGGGGTGTCGCTCAAGGAGATCCTCGACCGGCACGGCGCGCTCCCACCCGAGGCCGCGCTCGCGATCCTCAGGGGCTCGCTGCTCGGGCTCGCCGCCGCGCACGCCGTGGGCACCGTGCACCGCGACTACAAGCCGGGCAACGTGCTGGTGCAGCCCAACCAGCAGAGCAAGCTGGTGGACTTCGGCATCGCGCTGCTGTCCGGCCACAGTGGACACTCCGGCGGCACGCCCGCGTACATGGCGCCCGAGCAGTGGCAGGGCGCACCGGCCACACCCGCCACGGACGTCTACGCGGCCACCTGCGTGTTCTTCTTCTGCGTCACCGGTTCCCGGCCGTTCCGGCAGCACACCGACACCGAGAGCCTGCGACAGGCGCACCGGTCCGCGCCGCCACCGGTCGAGCAGGTGCCCGAGCCGGTGCGGGCACTGGTGGCGCGGGGGATGGCGAAGGACGTCTCGGCACGGCCGCCGAGCGCGGCGGCGTTCGTCCGCGAGCTGGAGGCCGCCGCGGTCGCCGGGTACGGCAGGGACTGGGAGACCAGGGGCTGGCAACGGCTCGCCGGCTACGCGGGTGCGCTGCTGGCGGTGTCGCCGATGGCCTGGCTCGTGTCGTCGACCGGCGTGCTCACCTCGGCCGGCGCCACCGCCACCGCGACAGGGGCGGCCGGCGCCGCGGGTACCGCGGCCGCCGCGAAGTCCGCGATCGCCGCCGCGGCGGCCAAGATCGCGGCGGTGGTCGTCGGGGCCGCGGTGGTCGTGAGCGCGACCGTGATCATCGTGAACACCACCGGCGACGACCCGCCGGGTGTCACCCAGGAGGCGCTGTCGGTGAGCACGGTGACCGAGCGGGCCGACTACCAGGTGAACGTGGACGTGTCCGCGCAGGTCGTGCGGGTGTCCGGGGTCGGCGGCGCGGACGCGCTGAACGCGGCGCTGCGTGCCCCGGTCGACACGCGGGTCCGCCAGCTGCGGGCCAACCTCGACGACGTCCGCTCCGGCATGCGCGACTCCGGCGACGAGCGCTGGGACGACCCGGCGACGATCACGATCACGGCCACGGTGCTGCTCCAGAACGCCGACTACCTGTCCGTCCGCTACGACAACGAGCCGGACACGAGCCTGATCTCCAACAGCTCGTGGCAGAGCTACGACACCGTGACCGTGGACCTGCGGACCGGCAAGGCGTTGACGATCGACCAGATCTACCGGCCCGGCGCGGCCGGCCCGCTCGCCGGCGTCCTCGTCGCCACCGGCGAGATGTGCGAGTCGGCCGACCTGAACCCCACCCGCGACCTCACGCTCACCGAGGACAACCTCGGCGACCAGGTGAAGGTGGCGTTCACCCGCGACCACGCGTCGTTCACCGTGGAGCTGCCGGCCCTCGACCGGCCCAACGCGTGCGGCATCCCCACGGTCGACATCCCGTACGGCCAGCTGGCCGACGTGCTCGACCCGACACTGGTGCGGGGGCTCACCGCCGGGTGAGCGTCGGCCCGGACGGCTAGCCTTGCCGGGTGAGCAGGGTCTTCGTCGCGCAGCTGGTCGGCCTTCCGGTGTTCGGGCCGGACGGCGAGTCCATCGGCAAGATCCGGGACGTCGTGGCCGCGCTGCGCACCGACCGCACGCCGCCACGCGTGCTCGGTGCGGTGGTGGAGCTGGCCACGCGCCGCCGAATCTTCGTGCCGATGCTGCGCGTCACCGCCATCGACGCAAACGCGGTCACCCTGTCCACGGGCTCGGTGAACCTGCGCCGGTTCAACCAGCGGCCCAACGAGGTGCTGGTCGTCGGCCAGCTGCTGGACGCGCGCGCGGTGATCGTCGAGACGGGGCGGCAGGCCGTGATCGTCGACGCGGCGATCGAGCCGACCAGGACCCGCGACTGGGTGCTGAGCCGGGTCGCCATCCGCGAGCGGACGGGCAGGCTCACCCGGCGCGGGCCGATCCAGGTGCGGCGCTGGGAGGAGATCGAGTCGCCGGGCGTCACGGACCTGGCGTCCGCGCCGCAGGAGACGACGCACCTGTTGAGCGTGTTCGAGGGCATGCGGGCCGCGGACGTGGCCACCGCGCTGCGGGACCTGCCGGCGAAGCGCCGCTACGAGGTGGCCGACGGCCTCGACGACGAACGCCTGGCGGACGTCTTCGAGGAGCTGTCGGAGCACGACCAGCAGGAGCTGCTGGCGCACCTCGACGAGGAGCGGGCGGCGGACATCCTGGAGGCGATGGACCCCGACGACGCCGCGGACCTGCTCGGCGAGCTGTCCGAGCTGGACCGGAGCCGGCTGCTGTCGCTGATGGAGCGGCAGGAGTCCGACCCGGTGCGCAGGCTCCTGGCGTACTCGTCGGACACGGCGGGCGGGTTGATGACGCCGGAGCCGATCGTGCTGCTGCCGGACGCCCCGATCGCCGAGGCGCTGGCCATGGTCCGCAACCCGGACATCACGCCCGCGCTGGCCAGCATGGTGTTCGTGTGCCGCCCGCCGTCCGCGACGCCGACCGGCCGGTACCTGGGCTGTGTCCACCTGCAACGCCTGCTGCGGGAGCCACCGGGTGAGCTGGTCGCCAGCGCCCTGGACATGGAGTTGGCGCGCCTCACCCCGGCGGCGACACTGAACGAGGTGACGCGGTACTTCGCCGCCTACGACCTGGTGTGCGCCCCGGTGGTGGACGACGCGGATCACCTGCTGGGCGCGGTCACCGTCGACGACGTGCTGGACCACCTGCTGCCCACCGGGTGGCGGGAGTCCGGCAGCGAGGAGCCAGCGGATGCCTGAACTGCTTTCCCGCCGCCGTCTCGACCAGCCCCGACGCCAGGGGCGCTTCCGGGTGTCCATCGACCCCGAGGCGTTCGGGCGGCTGTCCGAACGCCTGGCCAGGTTCCTGGGCACGGGCAAGTTCCTGTTCTGGCAGACGCTGCTCGTGGTCGTGTGGATCACGCTGAACCTGGCGGCGGCGTCGCTGCGCTGGGACCCGTACCCGTTCATCCTGCTGAACCTGGCGTTCTCGACGCAGGCGGCGTACGCGGCGCCGCTGATCCTGCTGGCCCAGAACCGCCAGGACAACCGCGACCGCGTGTCGCTGGAGGAGGACCGGGCCCGCGCGGCCCGCACCAAGGAGGACACGGAGTTCCTGGCCCGCGAGCTGGCAGCCCTGCGGCTCGCGGTCGGCGAGGTCGCGACCCGGGACTACCTGCGCAGCGAGCTGGACCGCCTCCGCACCGACCTCCTCGACGTCCGCAAGCCCCGCAAGTCCCGCCCGGCAGCGGAATCGGTCCGCGACGACCACCGCTGGGCGGACGCCACGAGTGCCGGCGAGTAGCGCCTGTCCTGCGGATCTCCGTCCGGCAGGGGTGCTCGGACGCCGGTGTTCCGTAGACGCTGCTCGCGCACCCCGGTGCGGGTTCAGTCGGCCAGGCGGGAGCTGAGCTCGCCGAAGGCGGCCAGTTCGTCGGGGTCCATGGCTTCGACGAAGTGGCGGACGACACCCGCGAGGTGGGTCCCGGCCGCGGAGCGGAGCGTGTCGATGCCCTTGGTGGTGATCACCGCCACCACGCCGCGCCCGTCGCCGTCGAAGCGTTCCCTGGTGACCATGCCGGCGACCTCCAGCCGGTCCACCAGCCGCGTGACACCCGACCGGGACAGGAGCACGGCATCGGCCAGCTCGGCCATCCGCAGCCGCCGCCCCGGGGCCTCGGCCAGCTGAACGAGCACGTCGTAGGCACCCAGGGTGATGGGGTGCTCGGCGACCAGCTCGGTTTCCAGCACTCGTGTCAGCCGTGCGTGCGCACGGAGGAACGATCGCCAAGCGTCGAGTTCGGTCGCGGTAGGCAATCGTGTTACCCCGTGTTCAGGCACGAAGAGGATGTTACGGAACTGGCCCGTAGCATGTAGGGGTGACCACTCCAGATGTCGAGGCTGTGCGTGCGGCGCTGGCCACCGTGCAAGATCCGGAAATCCACCGGCCGATCACCGACCTGGGCATGGTCAAGAACGTGTCCATCGGCGACAGCGGCACGGTGCACGTCGAGATCTACCTGACCGTGTCCGGCTGCCCGCTACGCGACAAGATCAACCGTGACGTGACCTCGGCCGTCTCCGCGGTCGACGGCGTCCGGCACGTGACCATCGAGATGGACGTCATGTCCGACCAGCAGCGCACCGAGCTGCGGCAGAAGCTGCGCGGCACCTCCGAGGAGCCGCGGATCCCGTTCGCCGAGCCCGGCTCGATGACACGGGTCTACTGCGTCGCGTCCGGCAAGGGCGGGGTCGGCAAGTCGAGCCTCACGGTCAACCTCGCGGTGGCGATGGCCGCCCGCGGGCTGTCGGTGGGCGTGGTCGACGCGGACATCTACGGGCACTCGGTGCCGCGCATGCTCGGCGCCGACGGCCGGCCGACCCGCGTGGAGAAGATGATCCTGCCGCCGGTGGCCAACGGTGTGAAGGTCATCTCCATCGCCATGTTCACGCCGGGCAACACGCCGGTCGTGTGGCGGGGCCCCATGCTGCACCGGGCACTCCAGCAGTTCCTGGCGGACGTCTTCTGGGGCGACCTGGACGTGCTGCTGCTGGACCTGCCCCCGGGCACCGGCGACATCGCGATCTCGGTGGCCCAGCTGCTGCCGAACGCCGAGCTGCTGGTCGTGACGACCCCGCAGCAGGCGGCGGCCGAGGTGGCCGAGCGGGCCGGGGCCATCGCCATGCAGACCCGGCAGCGGATCGCCGGCGTCATCGAGAACATGTCGTGGCTGGAACTGCCCGACGGCACCCGGATGGAGCCGTTCGGCTCGGGCGGTGGCGAGACCGTGGCCGCCTCCCTGACGAAGACCATCGGCGCGGACGTGCCCCTGCTCGGCAAGATCCCCCTGGACCCGCGGATGGTCGAGGCCGGCGACAAGGGCGAGCCGATCGTCACGTCCGTCCCGGACTCCGCGGCGGCCCAGGAGCTGACCCGCATCGCGACCAAGCTGTCGGTTCGCGCGCGTGGCCTGGCGGGCCGCATGCTCTCCGTCTCCCCGGCCTGAGTAACCGCGGGGCCCTCTTCGGCGAGGGGGGCCCGCGGAACACAGTCAGGTCGCGTCGGGGTCGAACTTCGCCTCGCCGGTCGCCGGCGGTTTCGGGTCTTCCTTGACCGGGGTCGGCGCCGGGGTGGCGGGCGGCGGGGTGTGGCCGTTCGGCTTGGTGCCGCCGTTCGACACGTCGACGTCGTCGAACAGGTGCCTCGCCACCGCGCGCCGGGGGTCGAAGTTACGCAGCTGCTGGAGGTCCTGCAGTGGCTTGCGCAGCTCCTCGAAGTCGTCGCCCATCTCGTTGCGGAGCTGTTCACGGGCGCCGGTCGCGTACTCGCGGACCTTCCGCACGTTGCGCCCCAGCCACGCCGCCGCGGACGGCAGGCGGTCCGGGCCGAGGATGAACAGGCCCGCCACGACGAGAATGAGGATCTCGGACCAGCCGATGCTGTCGAACACTGTGGCCGCCCTCCCGCGACGAAACCCCCGCCCTCTGGTATTCAGAGTAGCCGGTCAGTCGGATTGCAACGTCACCTGAACGGTGAGCTCGCGCCCGTCACGGGCCAGCACCACCGGCACGGTGTCGCCGATCTTGTAGTGCCGAACCGTCACGATCAGTTCGGCCGCGTTCGCGATGACCCGGTCGCCGACCTTGCGGATCACGTCGTTCTGCTTGATGCCCGCCTTCTCGGCGGCGCCGCCTCCGCGGACGTTCTGGACCCGGGCGCCCTCGGCCGTCTCCGCGGACACCGACGACGCGTTCACGCCCAGGTCGGCGTGGTTGACTCGGCCCGTCTTGATCAGCGAGTCGACCACCGGCCGCGCGTCGTCGATCGGGATGGCGTAGCCGAGACCGATGCTGCCGCCCTCCTCGGACGTCGAGATGATCGACGAGTTGATGCCGATGAGTGCCCCGGTCGAGTCGACCAGCGCGCCGCCGGAGTTGCCGTGGTTGATCGCCGCGTCGGTCTGGATCGCGTCGTACGCCGCCGGCTGGCCGTCCTCGCCGCCGAGCACGACCGGGCGGTTCAACGCGCTGACGATGCCCGCGGTCACGGTGTCGGCCTGGTCCAGCGGGGAGCCGATCGCGAGGACCGTGTCGCCGACGGCCAGGTCGGCGGACTTGCCGAGCTGGATGACCGTGCTGACGTCGGCGTCCACCTTGACGACGGCGAGGTCCATCTTCGGGTCCGTGCCGACCAGCTTCGCGGCCACGCGCCGCCGGTCGTTGAACACGACGGTGATCTTCTGCCCCTGGGTGACGGCGCCCCCGAGGGACACCACGTGCTCGTTGGTCACGATGTAGCCGGCGCTGTCGATGACGGCGCCGGAGCCGATGCCGGTGCCCTGCTCCGTCCGCACCTCGATGGTGACGACCGCGGGCCGCACCCGCCGCGCGATGTCCGCGACCGAGCCGGCCGGGCGTTCCTTCGCCGGTTGCACCTCGGCGAGCGTCGTGTCGCTGTACAGCTCGTCGCCGCGGTTCACGAGGAAGTACGCGGCGATCCCGCCGCCCGCCCCGATGACCAGCGCGAGCACCGCGAGCATGATCAGCGCGGTCGGCTTCACCCGGCGCCCGAACAGCACCTCGGGCAGGCTCAGCAGCTTGGCGGCCGGCTTGCCCGCGGGCTTCGCGCCGTCGCCGTCCCGGTCGGGCCCGACGGCGGGTGGGCCGATCACCGCGCCGGCCGACGGGTCGCGCCAGGGGTCGTGCGCGGCGTCCGGATCCCACGGGTCGACGCCGTTGACGCCGTGCTCGTCGGCGGGCGGGCGCTGCAGCAGCTCCTGGCTGCCCTCGGGGCGACCGAACGCCGAGGCGAGCGACTCCGGTGCCGGCGGCGCGGTCTTCAGCTCACCGAGCGTCGGGTGACCGCCCGCCTGCGGGGAGAACGCACCGTCGACGCCTGATGGCCGGCCGAACACGGCCGCGGTGTGCGGGTCGACCTCCGGGCGGTGCAACGGCCGTGGCCCGAGCCGGGGCCGATCGTCAGCACCGGGAACGGCGCTGCCGTTCAGCGGCGTGCCCGGCTCGGAGTTCCACTGGTTGCTCATCGTCGCCAAGCGTGCCGGAGGGATGGTGAAGTCAGCGTTCTGTTCCCGCGGAGATGCTTCACAGCGGCCTTACACGGGTTGTGCCTGGTCAGCGGTCGGTGGACCGCAGGGTCGCGTAACCGACCTGCTGCATGCTGCCGCCGACCACCGCGGGCCGGTCACCGCTGGCCGGGGCCTTCAGCGGGGTGTCGCCACCGCCGCTGGCCGTGCCCGCGATCGCGAGCGCACCAAGCACCAGACCGGACACCACGACGCCCGCGCCCTGGACGGCCCGACGACCGGACCTACGCCCGAGGACCGCGCTGCCCTCGCCGAGCTTGGCGGATGTGCCCAACGGCGCGGTGCCCCCCAACGCCGCCACCCGGTCCGGCCGCTGCACGGCGACCAGCTGGCCGTCCTGCGTCACGGCGAGACCGTCCGGCATCTCCGGCATCTCGACCTGATCGGGTATGGCCCGCAGGCTGGCCAGCAGCCCTGCGGGCGCGGAGAACGCGTTGGCCGCATGGACGGCCGACGCGGCCTGGCGCTGTGCCGCGACGTCCGCGGCGCAGACCGCGCACCTGGCCAGATGTGAGGACGCCCGATCATGCGCCGTCGCCGACAGCTCACCGTCGACGAACGCCACGACGACGTCCGGGAGTAAGTGCTGTTCGGACAGACCCCAACCGCGCTCGTCGGTCACGACCTACCCTCCCGTACCAGTTCACGGCGCCGCTCCAGCGACGCGCGCAGTGCCTGCCGCCCCCGGTGGATCCTGCTGCGCACAGTACCCAACTTCACGCCGAGTGTGGCGCCGATCTCCTCGTAGGAGAGACCTTCGACGTCACACAGCACGACCGCGGCCCGGAACTCCGGGGGTAGCTCGTCCAGCGCGGCCTGCAGGTCAGGGTCGAGGTGGTTCGCCACGTACACCTGCTCCGGACTCGGGTCGTCGCCGGCGAGGCGGTCGGTGTCCTCCGGCAGCCCCTCCATGCGCAGCCGCGAGCGACGACGTGCCATGTCGAGGAACAGGTTGGTGGTGATGCGGTGCAGCCAGCCCTCGAAGGTGCCCGGCTTGTAGTTCGCCAGCGACCGGAACACCCGGATGAAGGTCTCCTGCGTGAGGTCCTCGGCGTCGTGCGCGTTACCCGTCAGCCGGTAGGCGAGACGGTAGACGCGGTCGGCGTGCTCACGCACGACCTCGTCCCACGACGGCGGCGTCCAGGTGGGCTCGTCGTCGAGGGTCACAGGCGCGGCGGCGGCTGTCGCTTCTGTCGTCGCTGGCATGAGGGCTTGTGCCACCTCTTCCGGGTCGGTAAACCCACTGTCGTGCTCAACGTGCACCGCGCTCATCGTGTTCCCCGTCCCCCGACCTGTGTCGTACTGTCACCCGGAATCATTTCGGGTGCTGGTGTGAAGCTAGTGAGAGTCATCTGAGAAGCGCCTGAGAATCGACCGGGGCCTTACCACCCGGTTTGGGTGCGGACAACGCTAATCTCACCTTTCGTGGCATCCGATACGCCGACGATCGACTCGGACGCGGTAAACGCGTACGTCGAGGGCTACCTCCCCGAGGAGGACACCGTGGCGGCCGCGCGCAAGCGGGCCGACCAGCTGGGCGCTGGTCCGGTCTCTCCGGGCGCGGGCGCGGCACTGCGGTTCCTGGCGACCGCGCTGCAGGCCAAGGCCGTGGTCGAGGCCGGCACCGGCGCCGGGGTGAGCGGCCTGTACCTGCTGCGCGGCATGGCCCCCGACGGCGTCCTGACCTCCATCGACGTCGACCCCGAGCCGCAGGGCGCGGCCAAACGCGCGTTCTCGGCGGCGGGCATCGCACCCGGCCGGACCCGACTCATCATGGGCCGCGCGCTGGACGTACTGCCGAGACTGACCGAAGGCGCCTACGACCTGCTGTTCGTCGACGCCGCGAAGCCCGAGTACCCCAGCTACCACGAACAGGGCGTGCGGCTCCTCCGCCCAGGCGGCGTCATCGCGTTCGCCAGCGTCCTCTGGTCCGGCCGCGTAGCGAACCCCACCCGCCGAGACACGGAAACCGTAGCCCTGAGAGACGTAGCCCGCACAGTCCGCGACGACGACCGCCTGGTCCCAGTACTACTCCCACTGGGCGACGGCCTACTGGTGGCCGCGAAGGCCCGCTGACCAGCGCCTTCACCTCGCCCCGACTCCGGCCCACGCCAGCGCGACCGCCGAGGCCCCGACCAAGCTCCAAGGCTCCAGACCAAGCCTCAGGGACTCCAGCGCAAGCCCCGGTTTCAGCGCAAGTCCCAGGGTCGCAGGCCAGGCCTGAAGGGTGCCAGCGCAAGTCCCCAGGCCGCAGGCCAGGCCTCAAGGGTCCCAGCGCAAGTCCCCGGGTTTCAGCGCAAGTCCCCCGGGTTCCAGACCGGGCGGCAAGGCTCCGGACCGAGCCCCAGCGATCCAGCCCAGGCCTCAACGCTCCGGACCAAGCTCCAAGGCTCCAGCTCAACGCCGCAAGCCCCGAGACCCCACCGCCCTAAAGCCTCACGCCCCCAAGCCACGCTGTCCCACCCGGAACGGCACAGACTCCGAATACCCAAACGCCTCACCACCGCAAACTCCGCCTCGCCCCACCTACCCGCCGCACCACACCAAAACTTTCACCGAAAACTTCCGCCCGTAAGGTAGGCACCCCCCACCCCATCCCGGGGGCGGCCCCGGTCCCATTCTATCGGTGGGCACCGACATTCAGGGGGTTGTTGATCTTGCCTGTGGATAGCTGGAGCTGTGGATAACTAGTCGTCGTTCGTCGCGACGTAGCCGCCTACGCTCACCGCTATCGACAGGCCGATGATCAACATCGCGAGTGCGGCGCCCGAGAAGTAGCCCCACATGATCACGACCAGGGCGAACGGCGCGAACACGGCCAGCCCCGTGAGGATGCCGGCCCGCCAGCGGATCCGTCGGTCCCGACGCCCGCCGTTCCCCCCGACCTGCGACATCTGCCACACGGCCCGGTACGGATCCTTCTCCGCGGGTGGCTCCATCCGCCAAGCGTAGGCGCGTCCCCGGCGAAAAGGACCGAAATCACTCGACTCGCTCGCCCTTGCCGAGCACGACGATCCCGCCCGAGCTGACCGTCCACCGCTGCCGGTCGGCGTCCAGGTCGACGCCGATCTCCGCGCCCTCCGCCACCTCCACGTTCTTGTCGAGGATCGCCCGGCGCACGACCGCGCCCTTGCCGACCCGCACGCCCGGCAGCAGCACGCTGCCCTCGACCCGCGCGCCGTCCTCGATCATCACGTCCGCGCTGATGACCGACTCGCACACGGTCGACCCCGACACGATCGTCCCCGGCCCCACCATCGACTCGACCGCGTTGCCCGAGTTGACGAACTTCGCCGGCGGCAACGGCGGCGTCGCGGTCCGGATGGGCCAGCGGTGGTTGTACAGGTTGAACACCGGGTGCACCGACACGAGATCCATGTGCGACTCGTAGTACGCGTCGAGCGTCCCCACGTCCCGCCAGTACCCGCGGTCCCGCTCGGTCGCGCCGGGCACCTCGTTGTCGTCGAAGTCGTACACCCGCGCATCGCCCCGGCCGACGAGCATCGGGATGATGTCGCCGCCCATGTCGTGCATGGACTCGGGGTTCGCGGCGTCCTCACGCAGGGCCTCGAGCAGCGTCGAGGTGCGGAACACGTAGTTGCCCATCGACGCGAACGTCACGTCCGGGTCGTCCGGGACATGCGGCGGGTTGGCCGGCTTCTCCAGGAACCGGGTGATCCTGCCGGTCGCGTCGGAGTCGATGCACCCGAACGCCCTCGCCTCGGCCCGCGGCACCCGGATCCCGGCCACCGTCACCCCGGCGTCGGAGTCCATGTGCTGGGACACCATCTGCGCCGGGTCCATCCGGTACACGTGGTCCGCGCCGAAGACCACGATGTGGTCCGGCTTCTCGTCGTACACGAGGTTCAGCGACTGGTAGATCGCGTCCGCGCTGCCCGTGTACCACCTCGGCCCGAGCCGCTGCTGCGCCGGCACCGGCGTGATGTACTGCCCGAGCACGCTGGACAGCCGCCACGTCGTGGAGATGTGCCGGTCCAGCGAGTGCGACTTGTACTGGGTGAGCACGCACAGGCGGTGGAAGCCGGCGTTCACGAGGTTCGACAGCACGAAGTCGATCAGCCGGTAGTTGCCCCCGAACGGGACGGCGGGTTTCGCGCGGTCCGCGGTCAGCGGCCACAGACGCTTCCCTTCGCCCCCGGCGAGCACGATCGCGAGCACGTGCGGCTGCTGCCACTTCACGGGGCTGACCCTAACGGCGTACAGGCTGGTACGGCTACCTTGAGGATCGTGCGTATCGGGCTGTTAACTCGTGAATGGCCGCCGGACGTGTACGGCGGCGCGGGCGTCCACGTCGAGTTTCTCGTGCCTCGGCTGCGGGAGCTGGTCGATGTGGACGTGCACTGCTTCGGCGGGCCCCGGTCGGGCGAGGGTGTCCATTCACACACTCCCGCGCCCGGCATGGAGCACGCCAACCAGGCGCTGAGCACGCTCTCGGTCGACCTGTCGATCACGGCGGCCGTCGACGGCGTCGACCTCGTGCATTCGCACACCTGGTACGCCAACCACGCGGGCCACCTGGCGAAGTTGCTGTACGGGATGCCGCACGTGGTCACCGCGCACTCGCTGGAGCCGCGCCGGCCCTGGAAGGCGGAGCAGCTCGGCGGCGGTTACCGGCTGTCGTCGTGGGTGGAGAAGACGGCGTACGAGTCCGCGGACGCGATCATCGCGGTGAGTGAGGGCATGCGGGCCGACGTGCTGGACTGTTACCCCGCGCTGGACCCCGACCGGGTGAAGGTCGTCCGCAACGGCATCGACGCGTCCGCGTACCACCCGGTGGCGGAGTCGGACGCGTTGCGCCATTACGGAGTGGATCCGGACCGCCCGATCGTGGTGTTCGTCGGGAGGATCACCCGGCAGAAGGGTGTCGGCCACCTGATCGCCGCCGCGCACCAGATCGACGAGGACGCGCAGCTCGTGCTGTGCGCCGGCGCGCCGGACACGCCGGAGATCGCCGAGGAGACGACGACGGCGGTGTCGGAGCTGGCGGCGGCCCGGCCCGGCGTGTACTGGATCCAGAAGATGCTCCAGCCGGCCGAGGTGCGGCAGTTCCTCAGCCACGCCACGGTGTTCGTCTGCCCCTCGGTGTACGAGCCGCTCGGCATCGTGAACCTGGAGGCCATGGCGTGCGGCACGGCCGTGGTCGCCTCCGATGTCGGCGGGATCCCCGAGGTCGTCGACGACGGCCGGACGGGCCTGCTGGTGCACTACGACGCGGCCAACGAGTCCATGTTCCGCGTCGGCCTCGCGGACGCCGTGAACGCCCTACTGGATGACCCCGATCGGGCGAAGGCAATGGGCCAGGCCGGCCGGGAGCGGACGGTCAACGAGTTCTCATGGGCGTCGGTGGCCGAGCAGACGGTGGCGGTCTACCGGTCGGTGCTCGGCTGAGCCGCCATGCGGGCGCAACTCGGTGCGGGTGAGGTGACGCTGCGTCGCTGGCGGGAGACGGACGCGGCGGCGCTGCACCGGGTGGTGACCGAGTCCATCGAGCACCTGCGACCGTGGATGGCGTGGGTGGCGAACGGCTACCCGCCGGAGGCCGCGGCGACGTTCCTCGCGGCGACCCGGGAGGACTGGGAGAGCGGCGCGGCGTACAACTACGCGATCTTCGTCCAGGGCCGGCTCGCCGGTGCCTCGAGCCTGATGGCCCGCGTCGGCCCGGGCGGCCTGGAGATCGGCTACTGGCTGCACCCGGCGTACGTCGGTCGTGGCACGGCGACGAGGGCGGCGTCGCTGCTGGCCACGGAGGCCTTCCGGGTCGGCGTGCGGCGGGTCGAGATCGTGACGGACGTGGCGAACTTCCGCAGCGCCGCGGTTCCGAGACGCCTGGGCTTCACCGAGGTGGAACGACGTTCGCCACAGGAGCCGCTCACCCCGGGCGAGGACGGCGTGGACATCATCTGGCGTCTCACCCCTGACCGGGGTTGATAGGGGGAGACTCAGGGATCTGCCTGAGAGCGCATTCAGGCTCGGCGCAATAGCGTCGGCGCATGGCACCTTCGCGCACCAGGCTGGCCCGCTTCACGGTGGCGTCGGCGATCGCCACCGCGTTGAGCCAGGTGGTGCTGCTGGTGCTGTACGCGTGGACCCCGTTCGACGCGACGGTCGCGAGCACGGCGGCGTTCCTGGCCGGTTCGGTGCCGCACTTCCTGATGGTCCGCCACTGGGCGTGGCCGCCGGGCAGGCTGCGCGCCCAGCTGACGACGTACCTGACGGTGACGCTGCTGGGCGGGGCGGCGTCCATCGCGCTGACGACGGCCGCCGAGTGGCTGGTCCTCCCGCTCCTCCCAGGCGGTTGGCGGCCGGTGGCGCTGACGCTGAGCTACCTGGCGGCGAGCGGGCCGGTGTTCCTGGCCAAGTTCGCCGTCTTCGACCGGGTCTTCGCCGCCCGCGCCGAACGCGGGTACGCGGCGCTGTCCCCTTTACCCGTGTGACGCGGCCAACTCGACCAGCGTCCGCGCGGCGAAACCAGTCGCACCGGCGCTGACCTCGTCGTAGTTGCGGTCCGCCCGCGCCGGACCGGCGATGTCCAGGTGCGCCCACGGCAACCCGCCGGTGAACTCACGCAGGAACATGGCCGCCGCGATGCCACCGGGCCCCGGCGGGCACTGCCGCACGTCCGCGATCTCGCTGCGTACCGTCTCCGCGAACTCGTCCGCCACCGAGCCCATGTCCGAGCCCAGCGGCATCCGCCACCACCGCTCGCCGGCGGCCTCGCCCGCGGCCAGCACGCGCGCCGCGACCGCGTCCGTCGACGCGAACAAGCCACCCGTGCGCAGGCCCAGCGAGACCTTCATCGCGCCGGTCAGCGTCGCCACGTCGACCAGCAGGTCGGGCTTCAGCCGGTCGACGGCGTAGGCCAGCGCGTCGGCCATCACCATGCGACCCTCGGCGTCGGTGTTGGTCACCTCGGTCGTGCGGCCGCCGTAGTGCCGCACGACATCGCCCGGCCGGTACGCCGACCCGGAGACGTGGTTCTCCGCGCACGACACCAGGCCGGTCACCCGCACGTCCAACCCGAGCCGTGCGATCGCCTCCACGGCGGCGATCACGGCGGCTCCGCCGGACATGTCCGTCCGCATCAGGTGCATGCCGTCCGCCGGCTTGATGGACACGCCACCTGTGTCGAACGTGATGCCCTTGCCGACGAGCACCACGTGCGGACTCTTTCTAGCAGGGCGCCACGACAGTTCCACGAACCGCGGTGGCCGCGCCGAGCCGCCGCCGACCGCGAGCACCCCGCCGAAGCCCTGCTCGGCCAGCCATTTCTCGTCCCGCACGACGACCTCGGCGACCTTGCCCGCGGTACGCGTCGCCATGGTGGCGAGCCACGCCGGGTCCTTCACGTTCGACGGCGTGTTCGCGAGGTCCCGCGCGAGGGCGGTGGCCTGCGCGAGCACCGCGGCCCGCCGCACCGGCGCCTCCAGTGCCGAGTCGGCTGTGACCAGCCGGATCGTGCGCACGGTCGGTGCGGCTGACTTCGCCGTGACCGCGTACCGGTAGCCACCGAGCCGGAGCCCGCACACCAGCTCGGCGACCTCGTCCGGCCCCACCGAGGACGGCAGCTCGAGCTGCAGCGTCCGCTCGGCGGCGCGGCCGGCGTCGGTGTCCTGCGCGATCCGCGCGTTCAGCGCCTTGGTCAGGGCGGCACCCGCGGTGCGCCACTGGCCGGGCGCACCTTCCCCGACCCCGGCGACCCAGCGCACCGGGGAGCCGACCGGCCCCGGCTGGACCTCGCCCGCCTTGCCGGTGAGCGCGACGGCGGCCATCCACTCGCCGGTCAGATCGTCGCCCAGCGCCGACAGCGAGGACGGGGTGGCGTCACCCGCCCGGTACACCACGGCGAGCGGCGTCGCCTGCCGTGGCGCGGGGATCACCTCCACCTCGGGAAGTGCCGTCGGTATCGCGGGCACCGGTGTTCGCAACGGACCTCCATACTCGACGGAACAGAACCTCCACTCTGGACCGTTAGCCAGCCGCGACCTTCAACGCGTCACCCAGGGCACTTGCCTCTTCAGCCGACATCTCGACGACGAGGCGCCCACCACCCTCGAGTGGTACGCGCATCACGATGCCCCGACCCTCCTTGGTCACCTCGAGGGGACCGTCACCGGTCCGGGGCTTCATGGCCGCCATAGCGTGCTCCCTCCGTCATAGCCTGCCACCTCGGCCGGAGGTACCCCGGCCAAAGACCCTGACATTCTCCCCTATGGCATCTCGCGGGTGAAATCGAACCGATCACCTGCGTGTCGATGACCGGCCAAGACGCACGTGCACCGCACTAGACTCGGAAATCGTGCGAGCCCGGTCCGCGCTGTTCGACGTCTACGGCAGCTACCTCAGAGCCCGAGGTGGCTCGGCGACGATCGCCGCCCTGGTCCGGCTGCTGGAGCCGCTGGGCTTCGAGGCCCCGGCCATCCGCACCGCCGTGTCCAGAATGGTGCGACAGGACTGGCTCCGGCCGGTCAGGCTGGCCGACGGGCCCGGATACGCGCTGACCAAGCGTGCCGAACGGCGGCTTGACGAGGCCGCCTCGCGGATCTACCGCACCCGACCCTCCACATGGGACGGCCACTGGCACGTGCTCGTCCTGGAGGAGTTGCCGAACCGCGGTGTCCGCGACCGCCTCGACTCTTCCCTGCGACTGATCGGCTACGGACCGTTGGGTCCCACTACCTGGGTGGCGCCGCGGCCGTCCCCGGAGCTGACGGACATCCTGGAGGACACCCCGGCCCGCGTGTTCCACGGCGAGCACGAGGGCGACGACAAGGACCTGGCCGCGCGGGCCTGGGACCTGGACACACTCGCCGCCGACTACAGCGGTTTCGTGACCGAGTGGCTACCCGTCGTGTCCGCTGTGGACGGTACCAGGCCGCCGGCGGCCTTCGCCGCGTCGCAGCGCCTGCTCCACGCGTGGCGAAAGTTCCTGTTCCGCGATCCCGGCCTGCCGTCGCTGGTCCTGCCCCCGGACTGGCCGGGCACGGCGGCGGCGGAGTTCTTCGACGAGCACACGCACCGCCTGGCCCCCGCCGCGGAGAGTTTCCTGTCCGACTGCCTGAACCGACATACCAGGTCGAGCGCCTGAGGAGGATCCGTTGACGTCCCTGCTGGTCGACGACAGTGACGGAGTGCGCACGTTCACCCTCAACCGTCCGGAAGCGTACAACTCGCTGACGGTCGAGCTGAAGGACGCCCTGCGCGATGCCCTGACCGACACCGCGGCGGATCCGGCCGTGCGTGCCGTGGTCCTGACGGGTGCGGGCAAGGCCTTCTGCGCGGGCCAGGACCTGAAGGAGCACGTGGCGGCACTGCGGTCGGACGACCCGACCCCGTTCCGCACGGTCGCCGAGCACTACAACCCGATAGTCCGGGCGATCACGTCGATGCCCAAACCGGTCATAGCCGCGGTGAACGGCATGGCGGCCGGCGCGGGCGCGTCGTTCGCCTACGCCTGTGACCTGCGGGTGATGGCCCGCTCAGCCAAGTTCCTGATGGCCTTCGCGACAATCGGCCTGACAGCGGACTCGGGCGCGTCGTGGACCCTGCCGAAGCTGATCGGCTACGGCCGAGCGATGGAACTGATGCTGCTGGCGAAGCCGGTGACGGCCGACCAGGCCCTGGCAATGGGCATGGTGACACAGGTGGTGGACGACGAGGTCGCCCTGTCAACGGCCCGGGAGCTGGCGTCCCGCATGGCCACCGGCCCCACGACCGGCTACGCCAAGATCAAGGAAGCCCTCCTGACAGCCGCCGGCACTAACCTGGAACAAGCCCTGGCGGCAGAGGACGCGGCCCAGTCCCAACTAGGCGCAACATCTGACCATCGCGAAGCAGTGGACGCCTTCGTAGCGAAACGAACCCCGAATTTCACCGGCCACTAGCCCTATCCACACGTCCAACCGCATATTCACGCGCGACGCCGTGGCCCTTGTTCCGTCCGATGAATTGACCGCGGTGCCTACTAGCGTGGACAGCCGTCGACCCGGCCCGCTCAATCCTTCACCAAGTCTCCCTAAAACACACAAGGCCACCGCCCAGGCCCGCGCCCCACCAGTCACCCAGCCCTGCCAGCAACTCCACACTATTCGGCACTGGCCGCCATACGACCAGTTACCAGCTTCAGAGCTTTGCAAGCCCGGCCAACCGCCGCAACCCGAGGGCGCCCGCCTTTTCGCCCCTTCCTTTTACGCGTTCCCGTGCACTCACCTTCCCCGTCCCTAATCACCCCACTCGCCAGGCACAAACTCAGAAACGAGCCAACGCCGAAACACCGAATTTCGCCAAATCCGCCTCGTAAGTGAGACGGCACCCCCCACCCGATCCCGGGGGCGGCCCCGATGCCAGTCTATCGGTACCCATCGACAGGGACGGCCGGAATGATCTTGGCTGTGGATAACTGCATCGCCTGTGGATAACTTGGGGAAACGCTGTGGACGCAGGAATGCTCAAGGGTGTGCCAGCGCGCGAGACCTCGTCGATGCGCTGGTGGAGGGTTCCGCTGCGTCAGTTCTCCGACTCGGCGGCGGCCAGAGCGGACTCGATGCGTTCCTTCGCGCCGGCCAGGTGGCGGTCGCAGATCTTGGCCAGCGCCTCGCCACGTTCCCACAGCGCCAGCGACTCCTCGAGCGACAGGCCACCCGCCTCGAGCTTCGCCACCACGTCCGCCAGTTCGTCACGGGCCGCCTCGTAGTCGAGGGCGGCGCCGCCGGCTAGCTCGCTCACTGGGCGTGGGTCTCCAATCGGCTGTGGGCGTTCACCAACGCGGCGGCCACGGCCTGGTCGTAGCCGACGAACGCCTCCGCGAAGTCGGCGCCGTCACGTTCGGCCACCGCCTCCTCGATGCGCTCCAGCGCACGACTCACCCGATGGCGGTGCTGCGAGCCACGGCCGAGCCACCAGCGCATGCCAGCGTAGTCGGACGTCGCCTCGGACAGCGCACGCAGCCGGATCGGCAGGTTTCGGCAGCCGGGCGCGTCGCAGCCGGCGAGCAGCGCGACCCAGCAGTCCGCCGCCGCGGCGTTGGCCTCACGCGCACGACGGGAGACGACGTCAGCGGGGACGCGTAACGCCGGCTCATGCTCCATGGCCCGCGCGACGGCGCGGGTGGCATCGATCGTCAACGGCAGGAAGGTCGGCTCACGTTCCGGTCTCGGCACCGCTACCTCCGCTCGCGTCACCCCAGGGCGACGCGATCGCGTGCACCGCGCCATCAGTGACACGGACCCGCAACCGGGTCCCGTCCGGCGCCTCTGCCGTCGAGCGGAGCACTCGTGGGCTTCCTTCCGCGTCCACCCACTGCACGACCGCGTACCCGCGGGCAAGCGTGGCGGCTGGTCCGAGCGTCGTCAAGCGGGCTCTTGTGTGGTCGAGGGCCGCCCGCTCGGCGGCGACAAGGGTGATGACGGCCCGCCTTGATCGCTCCGCAAGTATCCTGACCTGCGCATTCAGCTGTTCCAGCGGCGTGAACGGGTCCGCCAGAACCGGCCGACTCCGCAACGCATCAAGCAGACGACGCTCACGATCCACCCATCCGTGCAACGCCCGTCGCGCACGGTCACGAAGCTGGCGGATCCTGGCCGTCTCCTCCGCGATGTCCGGCACCACCCGTCTGCCGGCGTCGGTCGGGGTCGAACAACGGACGTCCGCGACGTGGTCGAGCAGCGGCGTGTCCTGTTCATGCCCGATGGCGCTCAGCACCGGCGTGCGGCAGTCCGACACCGCGCGCAGCAGTGTCTCGTCGGAGAACGGCAACAGGTCCTCGACGCTGCCGCCGCCACGCGCGATCACGATGACCTCGACGTTCTTGTCGCGGTCGAGGGCGCCGAGCGCGTCGACGATCTGCGGCACGGCCATCGCCCCCTGCACGGCGACGTTCTCCATCCGGAAGCGGACGGCCGGCCAGCGGGCCCGGGCGTTCACCACCACGTCATGCTCGGCTGCGGACGCCCGGCCGGTGATCAGGCCGACGGTGTTCGGCAGGAACGGCGGCCTCCTCTTGCGCCGCGGGTCGAACAGGCCTTCCGCGGCGAGGAGCTTGCGCAGCCGTTCGATCCGCGCGAGCAGCTCACCGATGCCCACCGCGCGGATCTCGTCGGCCCGCAGCGACAGCGTGCCGCGGTTGATGAAGAAGGCAGGACGGGCGTGCAGGATGACCCGTGTCCCGTCGGACAGGGGCGGCTGGTGCTCGCGCAACATGCCGGTAGAGCACGTGACGGTCATCGAGACGTCCGCGGCTGGATCACGCAGCGTGAGGAAGGCGGTGCCGGTACCCGGGCGGTTGGAGATCTGGGTGACCTGGCCCTCGACCCACACGTCCCCGAGGCGGTTGATCCAGTCGGCGACCTTGCGCGCGACTGTCCGCACCGGCCAGGGCTTCTCCGGACTGGTTGCTGGTTCCGTCACCGCTGGTCGCGCACCGTCGCGATGCGGCGGGTGAGCATGCCGACGTAGGACGGCCGGTTGCCGTGGGTGCGCTCGTACTCGAGCAGTTCGGCCAGCTCGTCGGCGGAGAACCGGCGCAGGCGGGCACGCAGCTGCGGCAGCGACAGCTCGTCGTACCCGGTGACTTCCTGTAGCGGCCGCTCGTCCGTCACCTCAACGCCGGCATCGGCCACATACTCGCCACCATCGGACTCAGCGCCATCAGTCTCGGTGCCCTCGGGCTCGCTGATCTCGTACACGTCGGACTCGTGCGCGCCGGTCTCCTCGGCGAGCGCCTGCTCCTCCTGCGTCCACGGATCGGGTGTGGCGAATGTCTCGCCGCTCACGCTGTGGTCACCGTTACGTCGTTCCAGCTCGTCGTCGACCCGGTCGAACGCCGAGTCGAACGGCACGGGCTTGCTGGCGTCGAAGTCGTCGTCCTGCACGTCCTCGTCGAAAGTGGCCCATTCGGGCGTCTCCTCGACGTGCCGGAAGCTGCCGAGTACCTCGTCGCCGCGGATGGCCAGCTCCGTGACCTGCTGTTGCACGCGCATGGAGACCTGCAGAGCCTGGCTCGCCACGGTGACGGGAAGCCCGGCGAGCTTGGTGGGCAGCGAGCGGGCCTGTTCCACGGCGGTGACGGCGAGGCCGGCCGCAACCCGGATCGGGAGCGGGAGTGACTTCATGCATCTAGCCTGCACCAGTCCCACCGATCTGCCTACACAGGCACCCGGTACGTACGCTGGGTACGTACTCTGGGTCTCATGACCAAGCGAGTTCTGCTGGCCAGGCCGCGCGGCTACTGCGCCGGGGTCGACCGCGCCGTCGTGACCGTGGAGAAGGCGCTCGAGACCTACGGCGCCCCCGTGTACGTGCGCAAGGAGATCGTCCACAACAAGCACGTGGTCGAAACCCTGACCGAACGCGGCGCGATCTTCGTCGACGAGGCCGACGAGGTGCCGGAGGGCGCGCTCGTGGTGTTCTCCGCGCACGGCGTGTCGCCCGCCGTGCACGAGCAGGCGGCCACACGGCAGCTGCGCACCATCGACGCCACCTGCCCGCTGGTCACGAAGGTCCACCAGGAAGCGAAACGATTCTCCCGCGACGACTACGACATCCTGCTCATCGGCCACGAGGGCCACGAGGAGGTCGAGGGCACCGCCGGCGAGGCGCCGCAACACGTCCAGCTGGTCGACACCGCGGAGGACGTCGAGAAGGTCACCGTCCGCGACCCGTCCAAGGTCGTCTGGCTGTCACAGACCACGCTGTCGGTCGACGAGACCATGGTGCGCGTCAACCAGCTGAAGGCCCGCTTCCCCGAACTCCAGGACCCGCCGAGCGACGACATCTGCTACGCCACCCAGAACCGCCAGGTCGCGGTGAAGGCCATGGCCCCGGAGTGCGACCTGGTCATCGTGGTCGGCTCGCAGAACTCGTCCAACTCGAAGCGTCTGGTCGAGGTGGCCCTGCAGGCCGGCGCACGAGCGGCGCACCTGGTCGACTACGCCCGCGAGGTCGACCCGACCTGGCTCGAGGGCGTCACCACGGTCGGCGTGACCAGCGGCGCGTCCGTACCGGAGATCCTCGTCATGGACCTCCTAGCGTGGCTCGCCGACCGCGACTTCGCCGGTGTCCAGGAAGTAACCACCGCCAACGAGAAGGTCACGTTCGCCCTCCCACGCGAGCTGCGCAAGGCACTCAAGGACAACGACCTCCAGGGCAACATCCGCTAAGCAGTCGACACAGCACGACGCCACCACCCGATGGGTCGTGGTCCGGACCCACCAACGTCAGCAGGACAGGTCAGCGCCAGCCGTCGGCGTCACCGGTATTCCTCAGGCGGACTGCGTCAGCGGTATTCCTCAGGCGGACGACGCCGCGGTTGGCGCCCTGACGCGCCACCTCGGCCATCCCGATCGGAGTCACGACCGTCAGCGTCGCGACCGGGATCCCGCCGACCGGCACCGCGGTCGTCGCGGGACGCACCGCCCTCGCCACCCGGCTCCCGCCGGCGCGCCGGCGGCTCACCGCCACGACCGCGACCCCGAGCGGCGTCCGGTGGTGGTTGCTCACCTCGGCCTCGCTCACCGCGACCAGCGGCATCCCGGCCAGCCGGATCGCGACCAGCCGCATCCCGACGCCGCGAGTCGCGGGCACCGTCCCGGCCCGCATCGCGACCGCTGTCCCGGCCAGCCGCCTCACGCGAAGGCGACGGACGCGGCCCCCGACCGGGCATGCGCCGAGCAACGCGCTCCTCTTCCGGTGCGCCCTCCGACTCAGGCCGGCCTCGACGCCCCGGTGGCGCGACCCGGTCCTTGCTCGGGCGCTCCCGCGGGTCACGCCCGCCAGTGCTCTGCCCAGGCTCGTCAGCCAGTCCGACATCGGCCCCGCGCGCGACACGTTCCTTCGGCGGCTTGTTGGGACGCGCCTCCGGGTTGGGGTTGCGTTCCCGCCACAACCGGAACACTCCGATCGCGACCACGACGGCGGTCGTGATGCCCATCGTCGGGAAATTGCTGGTCAGTGGCAGTGCCACCGACAGGATCAGCGATTTCAGGCCGCCACTGCCGGACTTCGGGTCCAGCAGCACGAACGCACCGATAGCGGTAATGGCGAAGACCAACGGTGGCTGCACTATCGGTCCGAACAGGCTCCGCCTCCGCACGAAGCAGACCGCGACGACGCAGCCCACCACGAAGGCACCCTGGTAGATCCGGCCCAGTGAGTCCTGCCGCTGCATGTCGACGAACGCGGCGATCGCCGTCACACCGAAGGCGAGCAGGACCGCCGCCCACCAAGGCAGTCCACGGAACTGCCCATAAATCGGACGGTCGTCCCACGCCAGTCCGGCGTCTGTTTCAGGATCGCTCCTGCGATCGCGGGTCGCGGTCACGAGGCACACGTTAGTGGGTCCGCAGGCCAACCTGACCAGCGTTCTGAAAACGGCACTCCTGATGCCACACCAAGATGTGAACCAGGACACAAACGTTTACTGTCCGCTTCCAGCGCTCAGCCCAGTGGCCATATTGAGTTGTCGGTGGTCATCGCTCGATAGGCACCTCCACATCAGGTAGTTCGTCGTACTGTTCGACCGGCACCACGTCACGCGCAGTAGGCGAGGCATTCGCGGCCACCTCGTCCGATCGTCGCACCGCCGGCAGTGGCGTCGGGCTGGCCGCCGCGTCCGTCAGCGGCACGACGGCGGACGTGAACTGGGTCAGCGCGTCGAGTTCGCGCCGCCGCGCCTGCAGGAACCGCTGCAGGTGTGTGCTCGACACGTTGACCGCGTCCACCGCGCTCTCCGCCGCCCGGTGCGCCGCGAGCGCCTGCCCACGCAACGCGTCGATGTCGGCCGCCAGCACCCGTTCGCTCGCCGCGAGCATGGCCGCCGACGCGATCACCGCGAATCCCGTCGGCCCGCAGACGAACACCCGCCGGTCGAGCAGCCAGCGGAGCAGGTCGGGATCGGTGTCCAGGGCGGCGACCACCGCGGCGTCGGAGGGAACGAACATGATCGTGCCGTAGATCGCGTCCGCCCATCGCTGGTATCCCTTGCTCGCGAGCTCCGCCGCCCGCGACCGGATGTTGCGCACGTGCACGCGTAGCGCGTCCGCCCGCTCCTCCGGATCCTCGGTCTCGACCGCCTCGACCCAGCAGGCGACCGTCATCTTCGCATCGACAGGCACGAGCCGCCCGTCGCCGACCGACAGCAGCATGTCCGGCCGCACGGACCCGCCACCGGCGACGTCGGTCTGCAGTGTGAAGTGCAGACCCTCACGTAAGCCGAGCGAGCGCGCGGTCTCCACGAGCACCTGCTCACCGAGCTCACCTCGCCCGCTGATCGACGCGAACATCACCTCGTAACGACGGAGGGCGGCCGAGTGCGCTTCGGACCGGTCGCGCTCCGCACGCACGGCTAGCACGGCCTCGTCCAGCCTGCGCTGGCTGTCGTTGTACAGCCGCCGGAACAGTGCCGCGCCGCCGATGAGCAGCAGCAACAACACGAACGCCACGGTGCCCAACACCGCTGCCACTGACATCCCCTTTCCTGGATCGAACCGAGTGGACGCATCATGAACCACGACACCGACAAATTCCGCACGGACACCGGCGCGCCGAGCGCGATTGGACGGCTTGGAACGCGAACGGAAGGTTTGACGAACTGAATTTCTGCCGGTTTTCCTGGGGCCTGTCGCTCAATGGGGTGGCGCGCCTCCCTCCGATCGTCGTCCCGGCCGAATAACTTGTGGGGCATGCGAGTGCTCCACACCTCCGACTGGCACGTGGGACGGATGTTCCACGGCCGAGACCTGCTTGCCGACCAGGAATCCGTCCTGGGCGGACTGGCCGACGTGGTCACCGATGAGCAGGTTGACGTCGTGGTGGTTTCCGGAGACATCTACGACCGCGCGGTGCCGTCCGGTGAGGCGGTGTCGGTCTGCACCCGGGTGCTGGATCGAATCCGTGACGCCGGCGCGCGGTTGGTCATCACACCGGGAAACCACGATTCGGCGCCGCGTTTGGGCGCGTTCGCCGAGTTCGCGGCGGCGGGCGGCCTGCACCTGCGTACGCGGGTCGCCGAGCTGGACCGTCCCGTGCTGCTCGAGGACACACACGGACCCGTTGCGCTGTACGGGATTCCGTATCTCGAGCCGGAGCCCGCGCGGCACTCGCTGGAGATCGAGGCAACCGGGCATGCCGGCGTGCTCACGGAGGCGATGCGCCGTGTGCGGGCCGACCTCGCCGCACGTGGACCGGGCGTGCGGTCGGTCGTACTCGCGCACGCCTTCGTCACCGGCGGCGCGCCGAGTGCTTCGGAACGGACGATCTCGGTCGGTGGCGTCGAACAGGTCTCGAGCACCGTGTTCGACGGCGTCGACTATGTGGCGCTCGGCCATCTCCACGGGCCTCAACGGCTGGCCGAGCACCTCCGTTATTCCGGCAGTCCACTGGCGTACTCGTTCTCCGAGGCGCGGCACCGAAAGTCGGTGTGGCTCGTGGAACTGGACGCCGGCGGGCTCGCCGGAGTCGAGCGGCGGGAGCTGCCGATCCCCCGCTCGCTCGCCACGGTCCGCGGCAACCTCGAGGAGTTGCTCACCTCGCCGGCACATGGGCAGCTCGTCGAGGCGTATCTGTCGGTCGAACTGACCGATCAGGTGCGGCCGACGGACGCGTTACGCCGCCTACAGGAGCGGTTCCCGCATGCCGTGCATGTGGAGTGGCGGCCGGCGAGCGGCCCGCTGGCCACGCCACTGCGCTACGCCACGACCGTGCGAGACCGGTCCGACCACGACGTGGCATGCGACTTCGTCACCGAGTGCCGGGGTGCGGAGCCGAGTGAACGCGAGCGGGCCCTCCTGCTGAAGGCGTTCGCAGCCGTGGCGAACGACGAACGCGCGGAGCTCGCGCGGCAGCGCGGGAACAGGGAGGCCGCATGAGCGAAGAGGGCTTACCGCCGGCCGGCTGGCCCGTGGTGGCGCCGAGCATGCGCGGCGCCACCACGAGGCGGAACGAATCTCGAACCCAGCGGCTACCACGAGCCGCACGGGTTTGCGAGGAGCGGCCGTGAGCCAGAAGCGGTGAGGCTGCATCGGCTGGAGCTGACCGCGTTCGGGCCGTACGCCGGTCGTGAGGTCGTGGACTTCGACCGGCTCGGCGCGGATGGGCTGTTCCTCCTCCACGGTGACACGGGTGCCGGCAAGACGACGCTGCTGGACGCGGTGGCGTTCGCCTTGTTCGGTGCCGTGCCCGGCGTACGCGACCAGGCGAAGCGGTTGCGGTGTGACTACGCGGAACCGGACGTGGTCACGGAAGTTCGGCTTGAGCTCAGCGTGCGCGGGCACCGACTGCGACTGACGCGGAGTCCGGAGTACCTACGTCCGAAGAAGAGAGGTGACGGCACTACAAAACAAAACGCGAAGGCATCGCTGACCTGGGTCGGCACGGCGCCGAGTGGGCACGCGCCCGACGGGTTGACGAGAATCGACGAAGTCGGTCGCACGATCGAACGGCTGCTCGGGATGAGCAAGGACCAGTTCTTCCAGGTGGTCCTGCTACCGCAGGGCGAATTCGCGCGGTTCCTGTGTGCGGAGACTGCTGAGCGGGAGAAGCTGCTCGAGAAGCTGTTCGGCACGCAGCACTTCGCGCTGGTCGAGGAGTGGTTCCGCAACCGGCGCGTGGAGCAGGGCCGCACATTGGAGGCCGGACGGCTGCGATGCCTGCAGTTGGTCGCCCGGCTGGCTCAGGCCGTCGGCTCCGAGCCACCGACGGACGACGCGGCTGACGAGGCCTGGTTGGCATCGCTCGTCGCCACGGCCGAGGAAGAGGCCGCAGAGGCTGTCGCACGTGAGCTCGCTGCAGCCGTCGCGCGGGATCAAGCCGAGGCGGAACTGCTCGCCCGCCGGGAGCTGGCGGACCGGGTGCGCCGTGTGGCGGCGGCACACGCCGAGCTGGCTGTGTTGTCGGCGGAGGCGGATAGCCGGGCAACGTGGGCCGAGGAACTCGCGGCCGCTCGTCGGGCAATGCCGGTCGTCGCAGCGCACCGTGAGCTTGTACGGGTCGAGGCGGTGGCCCGCGCCACGGACGACGCGGTCGCGGCGCTCGCTGCGGAAGCTCCGACAGTCGAGGAACTGCGAGGTCTGGTCGCCGGATACGGCGTCGATGACCAGGTCGGCGCCGACGCCTCGAAGGGTGCCGCGGACACCGCCGCTGGTGTTCTGTCGGGCGATGAGTCCGACGGAGTCATCCGTGAGCCGTGGTCGCCAGGCGTGGGACTCGATGAGGCCGGGGCCGTGTCTGCGGCTTGGCGGACGGGTTCCGGGCCGGGTGAGCGCGGCCTGGCGGGGCTCGATCCTCGGGTCTGGGCCGGGCGGTTGCGAGAGGTCGCCGGAGCGTTGGGTGGCCTTGTCGAGGAAGCCGGGTTGCAGGTGGCCGACCAGAAGCGGGTCGACGAGCTCGGGCCGCTGGCGGAACGTGCCGAGGCCGTGGTCGCGTCGTGTGTAAAGCGGCTTTCCGAGTTGCCTGGCGAGGTCGAGGGCACTCGGGAGAGGCTTGCTGACGCGGCGCGGGCGGTCGCGGAGTTGCCGGCGTTGGTGGCCGCACGGGAGGACCTGACCGCGTTGGTTCGCGACGCCGAGCAGGTTCCGGCGGCACGGCGCCTGGTCCGCGAGCGCATCGACGCGGCGCAGGTGGCGGTGGACGCTCATCAGGGCGCCCGGGAGTCCGTGTTGGACATCCGGGAGCGGCGGTTGCTCGGGATGGCGGCTGAGCTCGCGGGTGGCCTCGTCGACGGTGAGCACTGTCCGGTGTGCGGATCGACTGACCATCCGCTGCCGGCGGTCGGCGCGATGGTGCAGGTCACCGCGGCGGATGAGCGGGCGGCGGCGGTGCGGGAGCAGGAGGCTGACGTCGCGCGGCAGCGGGCTGCTCGTGAGTTGGCGCGTGCCGAGCAGGCCTTGGCGACGCTGCTGGACCGGCTGCGTGGGCGGGAGGCTGACAAGCTCAACGAGGCGTTGCGTGCGGCCGCCGAGGCGCATGAGCACGCCGTTCTGCTCGCGGGTGAGCATCGACGGCTGCGGGAGCGGTTGCGGGCACTGGAGAACGAGTCCGAGGAGGTGATGGCGCGGCTTCGGGCCGCGGAGAAGGAGGCGACCGGCTTCGCCCATGAGCGGGTGGCGCTGGTTGACCGGATAACCGAACGAGCCGAGCGCTTGGCGACCGCGCGGGCCGAGCATGCCGACGTGGCGGCGCGGAGAGCGCATCTGCTGTCGGTCGCGGATCGGCTGGACGCGTTGGCCTCGACACTGGCGGAGCAGTCTGTGGCGTGGGGCCGCGTCGAGGAGCAGGGCGGCGTGATGCGTGATGCGGTTGAGGCGGCCGGGTTCGCGGACGTGGCTGCGGCCCTCGCCGCTGCGCGGCCGGACCACGCCGCGCTTGAGCGGCGGTTGAACGAGGCGGCGGCGCGGGAGGCTGGGCTGCGACGGGTACTGGCGGATCCGGAGTTGGTCGGTGTCGACCCGAATCAGCGGGTTGAGGTGGGGCCGGCTGCGGATGCGTACTCCGTCGCGCGTGTCGAGATGGACGCGGCGGTCGCCGCGGCGCGGCTGGCGCGCCAGCGCGTCGTGGACGTCACGGAGTTGGCGGTGCGTCTGCGTGCGGCCTGGGCGGAGTTGGGACCTGCCCTGGCCGAGTTCGAGGAGCTGTCGGCACTCACCGACGTCGTGAACGGGCGTGGGCAGAACGCGCGGAAGATGTCGCTGCGGGCCTACGTGTTGGCGGCGCGGCTGGAGGAGGTCGCGATCGCGGCGTCGGTCCGGCTGCGGAAGATGAGTGACGGCCGGTTCTCGTTCGTGCACACGGATGTCGCTGGGCCGCGTGGCACGCGGGGCGGGTTGGGGCTGGACGTGCTGGATGCCTATTCGGGCAACGCGCGGTCGGCGAAGACGCTTTCGGGCGGAGAGACGTTCCTGGCTTCGCTCGCGCTGGCGCTTGGGTTGGCGGACGTCGTGGCCGCCGAGACCGGCGGTGCGCTGCTGGACACGCTGTTCGTGGACGAGGGTTTCGGCATGTTGGACGCGAACACCCTTGATGAGGTGATGGACACGCTGGACGAACTGCGCGCGGGCGGTCGAGTGGTGGGGCTGGTGTCTCACGTGGAGGAGCTGCGGGACCGCATCCCTACCCGACTGCGGGTTCACAAGACGCGCACTGGGTCGCGGGTGGAGCTGATCGCCTGATGGCGGGGAGACAACGACGACGCGGGGGTGGCTCCAGGCTTCTTGAAGGAGCCTTCGAGGCCTGCGAAGGTTCGGAGTCGAGTGCTGCTGGCTTGCTGCGGGTGGCTTGCGCGGTAGTCGGTGATGGGTAGTGAGTGGTGGCCCTACCGAGGAACAGGATTCGCTGATGCTGTCCGGCTCGGCTTGAGCAAGTCTTGGTGGTGCTTGGGCCGTCCGTGAGCGGTGCAAAACCGTATGCCAGAGGCCCTAGGACCGTGCTGTGGAGAGACGCGCCGAGGAGGCAGGTAGGGGGTTGTTGCGGGGCGATTTGGTCGAGTTGCAGCGGAGCTTGACGGTGCGAGTTAGCCCAGTACGGCGGTTATTACCAGGTCTGCTGCAGGGAGGGTGGCGTTGATGAGCACGGCGTTGCGTTCATCGGAGCCCAGGGTGCGTTCGCGGGCTTCTGCTGGGCTGCGGCCGTAGGCTTGGTGTCGGACCATCAGGCGTTCTTGCCTTAGTGGTTCACCTGGGGATAAGAACCAGGTTTCTGTTAGGTGAGTTCTCACCTGGCACCACGGTCTTTCGTTCAGCAGCAGGTAGTTTCCTTCCGTTACTACTATCCGATGCTCGGGGCCGACGGGGATTGCTCCTGCTATTGGTTCCTCCATCTCTCGGCGGAATTGTGGGGCGTACACCGTGGTGGCAACTTCGGTTGTCAGACGAGATAAGAGGTTTACGTAGCCTTCCGCGTCGAAGGTGTCCGGGGCGCCTTTTCTTGCGGTTCTGCCCAATCTGTTCAGCTCTACTTGCGCCAGGTGGAAGCCGTCCATTCCTACGTACACCGCTTCGCTTCCCAGCGCTGCCACCAGGCGTTCGGCCAGTGTGGACTTTCCGGCGCCTGGCGCGCCGCAGATGCCCAGTAGCACTCGACCCGGGCCCAGGCCGCGGGCTCTCGTTACCAGGTCGGTGAACTTCACGGCATCAGGTCCAGCATTGGCTTTACCCATGCCCTCGCTCCTTCATGCTGGATTCGGATTGCCGCCGCTTCGTTCGCGTACTCGATCAATCGCGGTAGGTCCGACGCGGTTGGGACTCGGGCCAGGTTGGCAACAGCCAGGGTCAGTGCGCCGTGCCATACGTCGCCTGCGCCGGAGGTGTCCTTTGCGGTTACTCGCTTTGCCGGTACCTCGCCCGTTGTTTCGGCTGTTGACCACGTGACTGGGTTTGCGCCGTTTGTTCTGATGACAATGGGGGTGGTCAGCGGCTCTGGTGAGGTGAAGGCCGCTGAGCATGCCGCTATGTCCACAAAGGGCAGGAGGTCTGTCAGTACTGGTTTCCAGCTGCCTGCGTCCAGTACTACCGGGATGCCTCGGTTCTTGGCTTCGCGTGCGGCGTGCATCGCCAGTGTCGGGTGGTGGCCGTCCACCAGCAGGGCGGTCGCGTCCGTCAGGTCGATCACAGCCGGGGTCTGCACGCCCTTTGCATTGTGGGCCACCACGGTTCGTTCGCCGTCGACCGTTCTTACGGATACCGCGCTAATTGGCGGTGGATCCGTGCGGGTTGGCAGCGCGTCCGTCAGTTCCACGCCGCATGCGGACAGGTCCGCCGCCGCCAGGCGAGCGAGGGGATGTGCGCCCAGCACCGTGGACAAGCGAACCCGGCCGCCCAACGCGGCTACCGCTACTGCCGCGTTCGTGGCCGGGCCGCCTGCTGCCACCTCCACGGACAGGGACTGCACCTTCTCGCCTGGTGCGGGCAACGTCTCCACTCGCTGCACCACGTCGACCGTGCACAGACCCACTGCTGCTACCAGCGTCACCGGCTCAGCCCGGTGGTCAGGCCGACTTCCTCGATCGAGCCGTCCTCCGCCATGCGTAGTGCGCCGGTGAGCAGGCCGAC
>NZ_JBJMIE010000179.1:0-14423 GCF_045807065.1 Actinophytocola sp.
GCCGTCCGGGCACGGGTTCAGGGAACTACCGACCAGTACCGTCAGCGACGCGTTACGTGGTAAGCGACCGGTGAAGAAGGATCTTCTGGAAAGCCTGCTCAAGGCGTGGCGGGTGCCTGCAGCCGAATGCGCGAAGGTGGTTGATGCGTGGCAGCGGATCAATGCTACGGTGGGGCAGGGGCCTGCCAATGCGCCACGCGTCAATGAGGTTTCCCCGCGTGAACTCGGTGTTCACCCAGCGATTTCCGTCGCGGGCGCGCACGGCGAACTACCCGCGTACATACCGCGCGACTTCGACGAGACGCTCCGCGACCTGATCGCCCAGGGTGTCGATCGCGGGTGCTTTGTCCTCCTGGTCGGTGGATCGTCCTGGGGTAAGACCCGCTCGCTCTACGAGGCGGTAAGTGATGTCGTACCTGACTGGTGGCTGATACAGCCGGCGAAAACCCAGGAGATCCACGACCTATGCGCAGCGCCGACCGAGCGCACCGTGTTGTGGCTGGACGAATTCAACCGCTATCTGGGTACCGATCCGCCGCTGCTCAAGGCACACATGGTTACGCTGGTTCGGACGACCGGCATGATCGTGGTGGGCACCCTCTGGCCGGAGGACTACTTCAAGTGCAAGCGCCTATCGGCGGACGGTGGCAACCTCCATGCCGAGGATCGCCGGCTCCTCGACTTCGCCGACGTGATCCCCGTACCGGGCACTTTTTCCCCGACCGAGCGGAATGAGGCCACGAAGAAGGCGGCGGAAGACCGCAGGATCGAAGTCGCCCTCTCGGTGTTGGACGCGGGGATCACCCAGGTACTGGCCGCAGGCCCCGACCTGGTGATTCTGTGGGAACAAGCGGGCGCGTACGGCAAAGCCATGATCTCGGCCGCCGCAGACGCACGTCGCCTCGGCGTGCGGAGCCCTCTTCCAGCTGAGGTGTTGACCGACGCGATGGTGGACTACCTCACCCCAGCCCAGCGCTCGGCGCCGGTCGAAACGTGGCGGGATGAGGCGTTGGGGCCCGCCACCAGACGGCTGCACGGTGAGGTGTCGGCGCTCATTCCGATGGCCAGCGAGCAGCCCGGCAGTGCGGTCGGGTACGTGGTCGCCGACTACCTCGCCCAGCATATCGGCTCAGAACGCCGCGTTCATTGCCCACCGGACAGCCTGTGGCGTGCGCTGGTGACTAACGTCAACGACTCGGACGACCTGCGTCACCTGGCCAGCACGGCACTCGCCCGAATGCGCTACCAGTACGCGGAGCAGGCGCTCCGACGGCTCGTACTGGACGGCGACGGTGCCGCGCTGACCAAGCTCGTCGCGTTGTTGCGCCGCCAGGACCGGATCGCAGAGGCGATCACGCTGGTGGACACCTGGCAGGCAGCCCATCCGGATGACCAGCGACAGGGCCTCTACGCCGAGCTGGTCCGGGTGGGGCGCCGGGCCGAGGAGTTTCGGCAGCGAGCGGCGAGCGACATACGTGCGGCGGAACGGCTGGCAGAGCTGCTCGCGGATGGCGGGCGCGCCGACGCGCTGCGGACGCGCGCCGCGGCGGGCGACGCGGTCGCGCTCGAAGATCTGGCCGAGTTGCTGGCCGACCGAGGATGCGTCGACGAGTTGCGCGAACTGGCGAGCGGGGGGAATGTGTTCGTCGGGCAGCGTCTTGCCGAACTGTTGGGGAGTCTCGGCAGGGAGAAGGATCTCCAGCGACGAGTGGACGCCGGCGACCAGATCGCCGGTCTCTACCTGGACCGGCTGCGGGAGCGGAACGTCAATGCGGGACCGCACGAAGCGGAACTTGCCCAACTGCGGGCGGCGGCGGACGGTGGCGACCAGGACGCCGCGTCCGAGTTGGGCGCGTTGCTGTTCGACGCTCGTGATCAGGAAGCCCTGCTGGCCGAGGTGAATGCGGGCACCTACCAGGCTGTCGAGCGCTATCTCGCTCTGCTCACCGCCGACCCGGCGGTTGACCGCGGCAAGGTCCGCCGAATCCTGCTCTTCGGGCTGCGCGCGGACGGACTGCCCGGTGGGTTGGGAGCGGATGGATGACGGGCCGAAAGGGGCCCGCGATCACGACGGGACGAGTACGCGGGGCAGGTCACCGATGTGAACCGGGGAAAGGAACAGCATGGCCAATGACAGCCTGACGCCGTCCGACAGTGCGACTCTCATTGCCCTGATGGCTGAGGCGCGCACGGTGCTCAACACCGAACTCGTCGAGCTGTACGGAATTGACGTGATCAAGGATCGTCGGGAGAAGCTCAATCGGTTACATCTTGTCCGTAGTCAGAGATCGGGCCGCACCTACTCGCACGAACTGACGGATGAGGGTTGGGTGTTGGTTCAGAAGGACCTGGACGTCAGCAGTCCGAAAGCGCGGGCTATCGGGGGGGCGCTGGCCGCGCTGCATTTAAATCTGCTGAATCGTGTGCTGTCCCGTACCGGATATCACAACCTGACCGAGATGTTCTCGCGCACGGACATCGCGCCGCCTGAGCCGTCGGCCAACCTGGAGCTTCGCCTCCGCAACGCGTATGCCGCGCTTGCGACCCAGCCCGGGGCGTGGGTGGCCCTGGCACGGCTCCGGCCGTTCTTCGAGGACATGCCGAGAGCCGATGTGGACGCGGCGCTGCGCCGACTGAGCCAGGCGCCGGATGTCGACCTGGTGCCGGAGGAGAACCAGAAGTCGTTGACCGAGGTCGACCGAACCGCGGCGATACGCCTGGGGCGCCAGGACAGGCATCTGTTGGCGATTGGGGTGTGATGAACGACGCGGAACGGGCCGCCCTAGCGTCCCTCAGATTCAACTGGGCAGCGGTGCCCGACGATGTGTGGCGGCCCATGCGGTTCCATGTGGACGGGCTGCACGCGGGCGTCGTCCAGGCGGTACGCGGTGGTCTCGATGAGGCTGCCGCCAGCGAGAGCGGTAGTCCGATCGGCCTGGCGCTCCAAGGGCAGCGTGGCTCCGGCAAGACACATCTGCTCGGCTGGTTGCGCCACCAGGTACAGGAGGGCGGTGGGTACTTCTTCCTGGTGAGCGTGCTCAGCGCACAGCGCTTCTGGGTCAGCGTGCTGACCTCGATGCTGGACGGGTTGGCCCGTCCCGTACCCGACAGCGAGTCCCAGTTGCTGCTGCTGATGCGGCGGCTGTCAGCCAGAGTGGGGGCTCCCCGTGCCGTTCGCCGTGCCTTCATGGGCGAGACCGCGCTGACAAGGGAGGCGCTGGACCTCTTCATCGAAGCACTGGCCGCGGTCGACGAGTACATCGTTCGGACGAGCCAGGAGACCGCGCGTGCCCTGGCACTCAGCGCCTCGGCCGACCTGGCCCACCGTGAGATCGCCGACAACTACTTCGTGTGCGGCGAGGAGGCGCTCCCGGGTGAACGCGCGGTGTGGGGAATGCGCCGCGCCCCGCGTACCGCCGAGGAGATAGTCCAGGAGCTGTCCCGGCTCCTGGCGTTGACCGGCCCGGCGGTGATGGCGGTCGACCAGGTAGACGTGCTGCTGGCGCAGTCGGCGCTGGGTGCCGATGAGGCGCACCTGCCAGAGACGAATGCGGCGTACTCGTACGATCCAGTGGTTCTGGAGGGAATCGCCGGTGGACTCATGTCGCTACGCGAACGCACCCGCCGGACGTTGACCGTGGTGGCCTGTCTCCCCACCACCTGGACGGAGATCAAGACGAAGGCCACAGCCACCGTGCGCGACCGGTTCCGGGAAGCACCTCGGCTGACCACCATCAAGAGGAAGGATCTCGCGCGCGAGATCATCGCCCGCCGGTTCGAGATGTTCTTCAACGCCGTCGGCTTCGTACCGCCGTACCCCACCTGGCCGGTACGGCCCGAAGCGTTCCACGATGCGGGCGAGTTCACGCCTCGGCAACTGCTGATCACCATCGATGAGCACATTCGAGCCTGCCTGCTCTCCGGCACCGTCGTCGAACTGACTCGACTCGATGGGCCACGGGGCAACGCGCCGGTATCGACCGTCCCTGCACCGGTGTCCACCGCGGACGCGAGAATGCTGGCCGAGTACGACGCCCGTTTCGAGGCGTTGCAGGACACCGCCGATGTCATGACGCCACTGGAGGCCGACACCGAGGATCTGTTGATGCCGAGGTTGCTCGAAGCCGGGCTGACTGCGTGGATCCTGGAGCGGGGCGAAGGAGGCGCGGCGTTCAGTGTGGATCCGCTGCCCAGCGCGAAGCCCGCGTTGCACGCCAGGTTGCGCCTGAACCTCGATGAGCGCACCGAGGATCAGGTGCACTGGTGTTTCCGTGCGATCAGCGACAAACACCACGGCAACGCGGCGCTCAACCGGCTACGCCTGGCCGACAGCGCAGCCGGTCTGGACAGCAAGGTGACCAAACGGAAGCTCTTCCTGCTCCGGAACGAGTCCTGGTCCAGGGGCACCGCGACTCAGCGGCTGCTTAGGGAGATGACGTCGCGGGGCGGGCGGACGATGCCGCTGGACCACGAGGACCTGCGAGTCCTCACCGCGCTTCGTGCGCTCCTGGACGGGGATCCGAGCGGGATACAGCCATGGCTGGCCGCACGTCGCCCCACCCGGCACCTCACTGTGTTGCGGGACGCGTTGGCGGACGTCGAATCGTGGCTTCCCGCTGGCCGGGGAGCCGAGTCCTCGCGGCCCAAGCCGGTGGATGAGGCTGTGGCGCAGGAGACCCCACAGCCCGTGGATACTACGATCGCCGCGCCGACCGCTGGCTCAACGTTGGTCGTGGGGCATGACTTTGACACGGGGCAGCCCGTGCAACTCGAAGTCGAAGCGCTGCGCAAGCACATGACGATCTTCGCGGGATCCGGTTCAGGGAAGACAGTCCTGATCCGCAGGCTGGTCGAGGAGTGCGCGCTGCAAGGCGTCTCGTCCATCGTGTTGGATCCGAACAACGACCTGGCCCGACTTGGCGACGCCTGGCCGGAGCCACCACCGCAGTGGGGCGACGGCGACGTGGCGAAGGCCGCCGACTACCTGGAGCACACCGACGTCGTGGTGTGGACGCCACGACGGGAGGCCGGTCGTCCGCTGAGCTTCCAGCCGCTGCCCGACTTCGGCGCCACCCTTGATGACCCCGACGAGTTCGCCGAAGCCGTGGAGGCGGCCGTCGCCTCTCTCGCACCGCGGGCGATGCTGGGTGGACGGAGCACCAAGGCGCACCTGGGGAATGCGGTCCTGCGCCGCGCCGTCGAGCACTTCGGCAGGCGCGGCGGCACCCGGTTGAAGGGTCTTATCGACACACTCGCCGACCTCCCGGACGGCATCGTCGACCTGGCCGAAGCCGACAAGATCGGTCTCGGACTGGCGCAGGCACTCACCGCCACGATGGTCAATGACCCGCTGTTCGGCGGAACGGGTACCCCCGTCGACGCCGGCCTGCTGCTCACCCCTAAACCGGGCAAGCGCGCCAGAGTCTCGGTCATCAGCCTTATCGGGTTGCCATCCGATGAGGTTCGTCAGAGTTTCGTGAACCAGTTGCAGATGGCGCTGTTCGCGTGGATCAAGAAGCATCCGGCCGGCGATCGCCCCTTGCTCGGCCTGCTGGTCATGGATGAAGCGCAGACACTGGCCCCGTCAGGTGCCATGACCGCGTGCACACAGAGCACGTTGGCGCTAGCCTCTCAGGCACGCAAGTACGGGCTCGGCCTGATCTTCGCCACGCAGGCGCCCAAGGCTCTGCACAACCGCATCCCAGGCAACGCGGCCACTCAGTTCTACGGTCTGCTCAACAGCCCGATCCAGGTGGAAGCGGCTCGGGACATGGCCAAGGCCAAGGGCGGCGACGTGCCAGACGTGTCACGGCTGAGCAGCGGCGAGTTCTACCTGGCCGCTGAGGGTGCGGCGCCACGCAAACTTCGTACCCCCTTGTGCCTCAGCTACCACCCGCGCAGCCCGCTGACGAAAGAGGAGGTTCTCGCCCGCGCACTGGCCGGGACAACCATCCCGCCCGGGTGAACGGGTGACTCGGCCGTTCACCACGCATCGCCTATGTCCGATCACATCGCCCGACTGGAGGAGCTCGCCCGGAGAATGCGTCGAACGTACCCCCACCGGCGGTTGTGGCCGGATCTTGTGTCTGCTAGCACCGTGAACAAACGCAGCAGTGCGAGGTGCGTGTCGTGCGACCGAAGGAGCCGCTGCGCTACCCGGGCCAAACGCTGATCACCCAGGAAGTGCTGCCGCAGAATGCGGCCAGCTGCGCCGACACTGCGCAGTGCACCACGTCGCGTTCGAGTGGGCGGCTCTGACCACATGAAGGGCCCGTGTCAAGTGCGCTGGGTCGATGGGGGAGTGGGAGCCAAATGGGAGAGTCGATTGTGCCGTAGGTGCGGTGAACAGCGCTGAAGCGCGGGTAACGGCACCCGGTTCACCTGGCGGTTCTCTGTTTCCGCAGGTCAAAGGCGTGTTCGGGCGTCCCTGGGGGTCAAGGGGTCGCAGGTTCAAATCCTGTCAGCCCGACGGTCGCAAGATGTCCGCTGATCACGGACCAGGTCAGCGGGCATTTTCGTGTGATTGATTTGATCTTGTTCTGACTGTCCACATTGGTCTGTACTGGTGGGTAACCGCCCCAGTGGGAGGATTTTGGGAGGATCGGTAGCCCGGCGACGAAATGGTGTCGCGTTCGCAGTCGCAAACCGCCATCCCTAACGGGTGAACTTGGCGACGGGGTCGACGTCGGGCTGTGTTGGTGAACAGTGCGGCACCCCGTTGCAGCGGCGATGACACCGCGTAGACCCTCTGCTCTGCAGGAGCAGGTCCGGCAGCCGCCGGTGGCGGTCGACAACCGTCTGGGCGGGGGAGGATTCCAGTCCGCCTCCTTTCATCAGGCCCCCGGTTCCCGAGCGGTACGCAAGATCTCACCGGTTGAAGGTCAGTTCTCAGCCGATGACGACGTGGATGCCCTGCGTGCGGCCATGCGGCAGTTGGTCAACGACGTCGACCAGCAGTTCGACCTGCACCGTTCCTCCATTCCCGAGTGACGTCAGCTGGACTTGCTCCGACTCCCCCACGGCCCGGGGGTGTCTCCTGACGGAGCCGGACGGCGTTCGCCCGGACCGTCCGGCCGTGTCCGGCCTAGGTCGTTGGCGGTACCCACGAACACCGGCCAGTACATGTCCACGGTGTCCTCGTCCGGCGAACGTTCGAGCTTGCGCTGTGCGTTGGGGTGCACTAGGTTGCGGAAGTCACGCACCGCGCTGGCGATCCGGTACGCGTCCGTGTCTATCCACTTGAGACGGTGTGCCACGTAGATCAGTGCCTGGAGGGACAGCTTGTCCGCCCGGGGGGCGGGCCGGATGTTCTCGGCCTTCGCCTCCGGTTCGTCCCAGATGGACTCGGGGATCGGCCGGTTCTCCGCAGCGTCGAGCAGCAGGCCCTCGAGCAGGCTGCCCAGCAGAACCATCGCCGCCAGGTGACAGCCGCTCGCGCGGCACTTCTCGACTTCGACCACACGCTGCTCCAGGACGGCCACCAGCCGTCGGTCCGTGACGATCTCGCTGATCGAGTACTGCAGCTTCTGCCGGCTGATGTCCATCGGGAGGTCCGGCGGTGTCGCACGCCCGGCCCGCACGACCGGGTGCAGATTCACGTCCAGTTCGATGTGCAGGTTCTCGACCTCGAGCAGGTGGTTGAGGTGCTCGAGGACTTCGTCGGCGGATGCCCGGTCCTGCCGGTACTCGCGGGGGTCGGCCATCCGCTTCAGAACCTGCTCGATCGCTGCGCCGTCATCGTGACGACGCAGCAGCTGGGCGATCGTCCACGCCTTACGGCTCTCACCGTCGTACTCGCCCACGTCCCAGCCGGCCCGCCGGAAGAAGCCGAGGAGCGCTTTCACTCCCCGGTAGTACTGCTTACCGTCGGCGCAGATCAGTTCCGCAATCGCGACCAGGGTCTGCTCGTCGATCGGCTCCACTATTGCTCCTCTCCCGAGCCGGCCTGGGATTCGTCCAGGGTTTGCCAGACGGTGGCCAGTGCCTTATCCGGGTTCAGGACGAACTGGCTGTGGGCGACCCGGCAAAACGGCCAGCCCGCTCGACGCAGTTCACGCAGCGCCTCGTCGGCTTTCCTGCGGCGTTCGGTCGGGAGCCCGGTGTGTTCGTCGCACAGCACGGCGACGGACCGGTTCCGCAGGCGCACGACGATGTCGAGCCGACGGCCGCCGATGTCCACTCCGACGTCGGCGTCGTGGCCACGGGCCCGGAGGCGCAGGTACACCTGCTGCACGAACAGTGACCGGAACGGATCGACGCGGCGGGTAGCCGGGACCCGGGCAGGATCGAGGATCTCGCGTCCGTCCTTTTCGGGTTCTCCGTAAGCGCTTAGCATGCGGTAGCGGATGTCGTCGCTGTCCATGTCGGGGCCAAGGGACGTGATGAGCCAGAGCTGGTCCCTCGCCCGGCTTACGGCCACGTTCAGGTTCTGCTCGTATCGCTGATCGTTGCGAAGAGTCCTCGTCTGTCCGGCGACGACGGTCGCGACCAGCATGACGTCCCGTTCGTCGCCCTGGAAGTTCTTGGCGTCACCGACTCGGATGTCTCGCTTCTCGATCTCCGACGTCGCGATCCGCTTACCGAGGAGGCCACGGATCATCTTGATCTGCCGGACGCTCTGCAGGGCGATGATCCCGAAAGACTTGCCCGCGTAGGCCGGGTCTTCAAGGCAGCTCTCCAAGATCGCGACGACGCACTCTGCCTCGGGACCATTGGTCATGTTCTCCGAGACTCCGGTGGTGCGCCCGTCGGCGACGAACTGGATCTGGACCGGCTCCAGCCGGTCGGCGCCGTGTTGCCGCAGAGGAACCAGCTGGCCGTCGTAGTACTGCCGCGAGGGCCAGGCGATGATCTCCGGCATGCACCGAAAGTGCTCCCGCAACCGGACGACTGCGGGAAAGGCGCTGCTCAGGATGTTGTACAGGTTCCCGGTCGGGAGCAGCATCTCGCGCACGTGGTCGGGCAGGTCCGGGAAGTCGGCCCGCAGGCGCTCGGTGACCCCGTCCAGCAGCCGCGGAGAGGAGAACGGCGTGCACTGCTTGTCGTCACCGACCACGATGACGCGCGGCGCGAGCCACAGCAGGAACAGGGCGGTTGGTTCGGCCTGGCTCGCCTCGTCGACGATGACGACGTCGAAGCTGTTGGCCTGGGCGGGCAGCAGCTCGGCAACCTGCCCGATGGTCATCACCCAGGCCGGCACGGCCTCCTTGGCGGCATTCATCGCCGACCGCGCGGACTTCCGGTGCTGCCCGGCGTGCCCGCCCTTGCCGTGCTGCCGTCTCGCGAAGAACTCGAAAGACTTCAGCCCGCGTTTCGCTTCTTCCTTCATCGTCTGCAGGCAGGTCGCCCAGGCCTTGGCCGTCGCGAGTTCCGCCGTCGCGGTGAGCAGCTGTGCCTTGGCGTCGGCCAGGTCGTTCTCCCGTTCGGCGTCGAGACCCGGCTGGTGCCAGAGGCGCAGGAACCGGTCGGCGACCGCCCATGCCCAAGCCCGGTCGATCACCGACAGCCGCTTCGCCCAGTCCTCGTCGTGCGAAGTCGTCTCCAGCGAGGACAGAAGCCGCTCGTGTCCTTCCGCCAGCGGGGTGCGCAGCCGCAGCAAGCGCTGGTGGGCCTCGATGGTGCGGCGCGCGTTCTCCACCGCGGCAATGGCGAGGTCGAATTCCGGCGCGTCCCGCCGGTCGAGAGCGGCCGCAAGATCCTGTAGCTCCGACGCCACGCCGGGCTGCTCGGCGGTGCGGGTCAGCCAGGTGCTCAGCTTGGCGAGGTACACCTCTCGCGGGACGGCATCGATGCGGTGCCGGGCGAGGGACGTCGCGTCCCGGAAGGTGAGCCACTGCTCGCGGGTCGACAGAACCGCGAGGATGCCGTGATTGGTGAGCGAGTTCCGCAGGCCTGAGGTGAGCTGCCCAAGCTCGCGCAGCACTGGAAGGACGCTTTCGGCTTCAGCCAGCCAGCGGAGGCGATCCGAGGCACTCGTCAACGGTCCCGGGATCTCCGCCACGAAGCTCCAGGCGTGCTCGACCTCGGTGAGGGTCACCACGATGTCCAAGACGTCGTGGACTGCGCCGGCGGCTTCTTCGGTCAACGGCTCACGGTCCCGGTACGTGCACCGCTCCCGCAGGGCCTGCGTGTCCCGTCCGAGTGCGGTCAGCCGCCGAAGCCAGCGTGTGCGCACGGCCTGCCGGTTCCGCAGACTGCGGAGCAGAATTGCCGCTTGGTCACGGAGATCTCGCAGCGCCAGCTGGTCGTGCTCGGGACACCGCACGTCCCTCAGCAACGGGTTCCGCCAACGCGACGAAAGGCCCTCCACCATCGCAGGCCGGACCATGACGTCGTGCCAGGCACTGAGATTGGTGCCGCCGAGCAGATCACCGACAGCTCCCTCGATCCAGTGCTCGCCCGAGCCGGCGGCGCGCTGGTGAAGGTGCCGGACGATCTCGATCACTCGATCGAGGGAGTCGGACCACCGGCCCAACTCGGCGGAGTCGACGCCGCGACAACGGTCCGCCAGATCACAGGCTTCGTCGCCGACGTCAGGCGGGAGCAGGTCAGCGAACAGCCTGCCTGCCTGCTCCACCGCGTCGACATGCTCGCGCGGCGGAACGAACTCGGCCGCGCGGACCGGGCCGTCCGGATGCGCCTGGATCAGAGTGCGCAGTTCGGCGAGTTCCAACGAGGTCAGCGGGCAGTGCACAGGTGCGTCCGCGGCCAGCGGCGGGAACCATTCGAAGCCATCGCTCCGCTCTTGGACCAGCGAAGCGATTTCCGCCAGACGACCGCTATAACCGTCGGCAACGGCGGGATGATCGATGTGCTCCGCTTCGCGCAGGTGCGCGAGGGCGGACTCGGCATCCACCGCCCGCTGCCGCGCCGCGGCCCAGCGCTCGTGAGCTGCGTCGACGCGCTCGCGTGCTTGGACGGCATCCGTACCGCTGACGTACTCCGACATCGCCCGGACGCTCGCCTCCAAATCCCCTCCGCCGTCCTTTGCTCCGACCAGGGAAACGCACAAGTTCCGCATGTCCGAGGGAAGCTTTCCGCGCAGAACGCGAAGTGGCTGCTCACGCTGGCTGACGACCAGCACTCGCATCCCTTCGGCCAGCATCGCGGTGAGGAAGTTGGCGATAGTGTGGGTCTTGCCGGTTCCCGGCGGTCCCTGGACGACGGCGCCGTTGTCCTGCCGCACGCGGTCGAGGACGAGCCGCTGCTCCCGGTTGTGCTCACGCGAGAAAAGGGGGTCCGCGCCGAGTGTCTTGGCGGACCCGCCCGCGGCCGCCAGCCACGCCTCCTGTTCGGCCGACGTCAAGTCGCGCAGGATTTGGACCAGCGCCTGCGGCACTACCACAGTGGGATCGCGCAGTGTGTCCAGGACATCGTCGAGAAAGCCGGCGATGCTGGTGCGATCCCGCCGGCGCACTACGATCGCCGGGGCCGCCGACACCGACAGCTTCCCGGCGTGGTCGTCACCGGGCGGCCGCGTCTCGGGGCTGTAGGGCAGCGAGTCCGGCAGCAAGCGCTGGCTCCAGTCGGTGAGCCACTTCGCGGCGCCTTCGTCGGTCGGCAGCAGATCTGAGTTTTCGACGTCACCCCGGATGTCGTCGACCTGCCCCAGTCGTTGCCCCAGCGCCGGGACGAGAAATCGCCGGTCCTCCATGGCCAGGACCGCGTTCTCGTCGGCCCCGATGGTCACTCCGGCGTAGCGCTCATCCATCCGGGCGAACAACCGCCTGACCAGCAGGTGGCGCCTGACGCGGCGGCCTGTTTCGTCGGTACCGGACACGAGGCCGGCGCAGAGAACGAGTTCGAACTCGTCGTCCTGGTTCGCGAGTTGCTCGGCGACCTCGCGAAACTGTTCGTACAGGTCACGATGTGGCTGCGCCGCCTCGATCTCAGCCAGCCACCCCTTCCGGGCGGTCAGCGCCGCGTCGTAGGCCGCAGCGAGCGCGACGTCTGTCTCCATCCGGTCGGCCAGCAGGGGCGGCACCTCGGGTTCCGGCATTTCCTGGTCCATCCACTGCCCAGGTGATACGTACCCGGTCAATTCCGAAGGGAGCGCGGGGGGAGTCCGCAGCAGGACCTGGTCGACGGCGAGGAATCCGCCATCCGCACCTGGCTGCGTGCGGGGCACCACACCCGCGGGCAGCTCCGCGAGCCACCACGTCTTGTCGAACTTCTCGAGATCGTAGGTGTCGGCCTTGGTCGTCGCCGCCATGTCGCGGAGGTACTCGACCAGCTTGGTCACCTCACGGCGGACGTTCGGGTCGTTCGGACGCATCCAGTCCCCATCGCCACACCCGTCCCCTCTCGACGGGCAGTAAGCCAGAATCCGGCAGCGTCGGCCGTCAGATCAAGGCAAGATTGGAAAAGGGCCCGGAATGTAGTACCGGCATGCACTACCGGTAGTCGGTTCAAGCTTCGAAACCACTACTCCGGACGACTTGGACACGATCTGGACGTCGGCGGTGTCAGAAGCTCGATCCCCTCGTCTGCTCGATCCCCGGAAAGGTTGCCAGCCCCGCCCATGATCCGCTCACGACGCAAGACGTCCGCCGCACTCCGGTTGAGAAGGCCCGACTCGGGCGACCGGAACCTGCAGCGGTTCCGGAGGCACCACCGCAGTTTGGCCGATTTCATGGTCGGCACCGTGCTCATCGTCGCAGTCGCCGGAGGCATCGACAACGACGATCCTTTGTTCGCCCTCTCGCTGGCAATCGTCTGCGTCCCGCCGGTGCTGATCCTCATCGTCGGGCTGCTCGCGAACATTGACGCCTGCCCGCCGAGGTCCGTAACCAGGTCGGGCTCCTGTTGAGGAACGCTGGCGACGGGAGCACTCGGCCTTCTGATCACCCTCGTCCAGGCGGTCGCGGGTACAACTGTCTTCAACTCGGCCCGCGCATTGGAACTCACGATCGCGACCGTCGCCGGCCGCGCGCCATCGAGGCACATTTCCTGGTGAAACGTCACCTCCCGAACCATCGCCGACGGGATTCGCCGCAAGCGAGAGGTCTACGCACCGTGAAGCAGCTGACTGGCTCGGGAGTTGCACTCAGGCGTCGGCAAGGATGCCCCGCGCGCCCGCGGCGGGACGCTTAACGACACGCCAGTCGGTTCACTTCCACGCCTCCATCAAATCCGGGGCGGTTCAGTCGGTGATCTTGCTCGTGTCGGAGTCAGGTGTTGACGGCTCGCCAGGATTTCAGTCGGGGGATCTCGTGTTCGTCCAGGAAGTCTTGGAAGGCGGTCGGCAGTCGGGATGAGGTTGCTTCGCCGGATGGTGGTAGACCGCTGATAGGCCGCTGAGGCGTTCGATGTTCATGGCGATCGCGGTGAAGACGTGTTGCAGGTGGGCCTTGGGCTGTCCTCGGTAGCGGCAGCGGCGCATGCCGTGTCCGTGGGCGAACTCGTTGATGGTGCTTTCCACTCCGGAACGAATTGCGTATCGGGCCTGCCAGTCGGGGGTTTGCTGTTTGGCGTGGATGCGGAGTTGCAGGTCGCGGAGTTCTCGTGGGGGAAAGTCCACGTTCCGGGCGCCGTCACGAGAAGTGGTGCACTGGATGCGGACCGGGCAGGGCTGGCACTGGCCCTTGGTGAACCGGGCCACGATCAGCGGGGCGGCGGTGGGTGAGGAGGTTGGGTAGGGCCGTGCCAGCCTCTGCTGACCTGTCCTTGGGGGCAGGTCACTTGCTGCCGATCGAAGTCGATGGGGAAGTTGTCTCGGTCGGCGGTCCTTGGTGCGGCACGAGCGGTTCATCCGTGATGAAGCAGAAGGAGAAAATCGGGAGAGTTCACCATGCCGCTGACGGCGTAAACTGTGTCAAACGGATCTGAACAGTCCTACTGTATGCAGGGAGTTCTCTGTTTGCGCAGGTCAGGGGATTGCAGCAACGACGCTGGGGGATAGGTCCACTTGCCGTGAGGTCAAGGGGTCGCCTCTTCGGCTCAAGCTGTGTTGAGGCGAGGCGCGCTCGTGGAGAGAATATCGCCTTGTCGATGCCTGTGCACTGCGAGGCGTGTGTACTGGCCAGACTGATCGGGGCTTCTCGTGAGTCGATGGTCGAGGCCTGGGTCGCGTCGGAGAGTCGGCGCCTGGCGTTCCGGAGACGGCGGCGGGCGGTCGTCCGCTCGCAAACCTGCTGGTCAGGCTGCTGGCGAGCAGCCTTCAATCGACTCGTTGAGCTTCTTGACGATACCGCCAGACGCTCGTTGTTGTCCTTCCTGGCTGACGTCGCTGGTTGGTCATCGAGCCTGGCTGGATGCGGACGATTGCACCTCCGGAACCCGCCTGGAAACCGCGCGCGCCTGAGCCGTTCCCGCAACCGTGCCCACCGCTCCCCGTGAGTCGGCTATAAAGATCAGTGGGAGACAAAGGGGGACGGCATGTCACATGGTTCGCACCGGCGCGTCGCGATCGTCGGCCTTACCGC
>NZ_JBJMIE010000180.1:0-14049 GCF_045807065.1 Actinophytocola sp.
GCCGTCCTGGCTCACCGACCTGTTCGTTCTGGACGCGGAGATCGAGACGGGCCACGCTGCCGTCGAGCTGGTGTCGCGACTGGGTGCACTCGCTCCCGTCCTGCTGCTCGTCCAGCCGCGCATGAACCGCGGTGCCCTGGACGCCATGGTGGACGCGGGTGCCGGCGGCTTCGTGGAGACGCGGGCGACATCGACGGAAGTCGTCAAGGCGATGCGGCATGTCGCCTTCCGTACCGCCGTCGAGAGCAGTGAAGCCGCGGCAGGCCAGCCTTTCACTCCAGGGCAGCGGCAGCTGGGGCTGTCCGGACGGGAACAGCAGGTCCTCGACCTCATCGCGCGAGGACTGACCCACCACCAGATCGCGAGCGTCATCAAGATCAGCAGGCACACGGTCGACACCTACGTCAAGAGGATCCGGTCGAAACTGAACGTCGGCAACAAGGCGGAATTGACGAGGGTCGCCGTACTGCGATCGCGCTCGGCATGACGGCCTCGCCGGCGTCAGGCGCAGGAGTCGATCAACCGGCGTAGTGCGTCGTCGACGGGCAACGCGGCCGCGCGTTCCCTGGCGTCTGTCCGCACCAGACTGTGCATCCGGTAGCGGCCCGGTGCGGACTGGGAGATCAGGTGGGCGGTCTCGAGCTCGCGCAGCATCGGGCCGGCGTCCCGGCCGATCAGAGCAGACGCGGCGGAGGCGGAGATGTCCGGTCCCGGTGCGAGCGCGATCAGACAGGCGAGGCGGGTCGTGTCCGGTGTCAGATCCCGATACGACAAGCCGAAAACGGTACGCAGGTCCAGACCGGCGTCGCCGGTGTCCAGACAGTCCAGACGGGTGGTGGGGGAACGCAGCTGGGCGGCCAGCTGGGCGAGCGGCGTGCGGGGGGACGCGAGCACCCTGGCGGCGACGATGCCCAGCGCGAGAGGCAGGCCGCCACAGTGTTCGACCAGCTCGGCAACCGCCTCGGGCTCGGCCGCGAGCCGGTCGGGCCCGAGCCGGGCGGCGAGCAGTTCGAGTGCCTCGGCATCGCTCAGGACGTCCAACGGCACGGCGGTCGCACCATGACAGGCGAGCAGACCGGTGAGCGGGTGGCGGCTGGTGACGAGGGTGGTGACGGTCGCGGAGCCCGGCAGGAGCGGGACGACCTGGTTGGTGTCGGCAGCGTTGTCCAGCAGGACCAGCATCTTGCGGCCGGCCACCAGACTGCGGTACAGACCGACCCGGGCGTCCACATCGGCCGGGACATCGGTGACGCCCAGGGCGATCAGGAAGCCGCTGAGTGCGGCGGCCGGTGCGGTGGGTGCACCGCTCGGGTCGAAGCCACGCAGGTTGACGAACAGCTGGCCGTCGGGGAACCGGTCGGCATGCCGGTGCGCCCAGTGCAGGGCGAGCGAGGTCTTGCCGATACCGCCGCCCCCGCCGATCGCGGAGATGACCGTCGTGCCGGCGGCGGAGTCCAGTCGTGCCGACAGGCTGTCGAGCTCCGCGCCGCGTCCGGTGAACGGCCAGGGGGCGGCCGGCAGCTGCCGTGGCGGCCTGGTCCGGTCACGGGCGGGCGCGCGCACGATGTCATCGGCGGCGAGCAGCTGCCGGTGCAGCTCACGCAAACCTGGTCCGGGATCGACACCGAGCTCGTCGGCGAGCCGCCGTCGGAACGCCTCGTAGTGCGCGATGGCGTCGGCCTGCCGCCCGCTGCGGTAGAGGGCGAGGATGAGCTGCCCGGCGAGCCGTTCATCCAGGGGGTACTCGGCGGTCCGGCGAGCGAGGCCGGCGAGGAGGCCGGTGTGCTCACCGAGGCGCAGGCGGACGTCGATGTGGTCGAGCTCGGCGGCGTACCGCTCGCCGGCGAGGAGCGCCCGCACGCTGTCGGCCCATGGCGTGTCCACCTCGGGCAGGGGCTCACCGCGCCACAGGCCGAAGGCGCGTTCATAGGTCCGGTCGGCAAGCCGATCGTCGTCGGTGTCCCTGGCCTTGCCGATCAGGTCGGTGAAGCGGTCGAGGTCGAGCGTGCCGGGCGGGATGGTGATCCGGTAACCACCGGGCTGCCGCTCGATGGGCACGGGCGCGAGGGCCCGCCGCAGCCGGGTGAGGTAGGTGAACAGCGTCCCGCGCGCGGTCTGCGGCGGGTGGTTCCCCCACACGCGGTCGAGCAACTGCTCGCTGCCCACGACCCGGTTGGCATCGAACAACAAGGCCGCGAGCACACTCCGCTGCCGGCGATGTCCGATATCCACAGGACCGTCCGGTCTCCACGCGGCCACGTCACCGAGCAGCCCGAATTCCACCTCGCCTTGTCCCCCGTGCGTGTTCGCCATGTGCCGAGATAAGGATGATGCCGCTGGGTTTCGCCTCTCGCGTCGCGATTGATTGGGTCATTTTCCGGGCCGCCTTCCGGCGATGTTCTCTACCGTCCCCCAGCTGCGGCAATCGGTCTGCTAGAGAAGGTAGCGAGGGCAGCGAAGATCGGCAAGCCATCGGCACATGCGGGAAATGGCACTCTCTCAGCTGTTATCTCGTCATTGTATTTTCGGTATCAGTGGAAATGTGGAATCAATGTGGTGCGGGCGAGTCGCCAACGGGTGTCCCCGAAAAACGCGACGGTCGTACGCCTTGGCCGCCTTCCATGCTTGCGGCGCTGAGTTCTTCGACCACACGCGTGGGGGTTCGATGGCGGACGGGTGCTGGCGGTGTTCGGCGTGCGGAGCGCGCTATCCGGTGGCGCGGCCCCGGTACGTCTGTGACTGCCCGGCCACCGGCCGGCTGGACTACGTGCCGGGCAGCGACGCCGGACGGCTGTCCCGCGACGAACTGCTGGGTGCGGCAGGCACCGGGCTGTGGCGGTACGCGGACCTGTTGCCGATTCCCGCAGACGATCCCGCGGCACGGACTGTCGGCGCGTGCTTCCCGGTTGGGGGCACCCCCTTGCACCGCGCGGGACGCGTCGCGGACCGGCTGGGTGCGGGGGAGGTGTGGATCAAGAACGAGGCGGCGAACCCCAGCGGGTCGCTGAAGGACCGAGCGAGTGCGGTGGTCCTGGCGGCCGCGCTGCGGTCGGGCGCGCGGGTGATCGCGGGCGCCTCGACCGGAAACGCGGCGGCCGCGACGGCGGCGGTGTGTGCGGCGGTCGGGTTTCCCTTCGTCGCCTTCTTGCCCGCGCACGCGCCGGTCGGCCGGCTCGACGAGCTGGTGCGGTACGGAGCAACGGTGTTGCTGGTCGACGGCGACTACGAGGCGGCGGTGCGGCTGTCGCTCGCGGCATGCGACGAGTGGGGGTGGTTCTGCCGCACGTCGGCGGTGAACCCGTACACCACACAGGGCAAGAAGACCGTCGCACTGGAGATTCTCGACCAGCTGGGGTGGTCCGTGCCGGACGTCGTGGTGGCCCCTTGCGGCGACGGCAACGTCCTGGTCGGTCTGCACCACGGGTTCCGGGACGCGCTCGAGCGCGGGTGGGTCGATCGGATGCCGAGGCTGGTCGCGGTCCAGGCGGCCGGTGCGCCGGCGATCTTCCTGGCGTGGGCGGCCGGCGCAACCGAGGTGGCGCCCGCGCCCGCGGCCACAGTGGCCGATGGGATCAACGTGAGCAGGCCCCTGGACGGCACGCGGGCCTTGGCCGCACTCCGGGAAACCGGCGGTGTCGCGGTCACCGTGCCCGACGAGGCGATCCTCGCGGCACGTGACGCGATCGCCGCCGAATGCGGCATACCGGCCGAGCCGTCGAGCGCGGCCTCCTTCGCGGCGCTGCCCGGCCTGGTCGCGACCGGGGTGATCGGAGCGAGCGACCGGGTCGTCGTGCTGAACACCGGGGCGGGCAGCCGGTCCAGCGGCGGCGACACGACCGGTGTGTTCCGGGTGCCGGAAGACCTCGCGGCGGTCCGTGCCGCGGTGGGCGACCTGGCGGCGGCCCGCCTGCCGGACCGGCCGTCGTTGTCCCCGCTCGGGATCTGAGCGGCCGTCTCGTCGCACGACACGGTGGAAGGACCGCGTGATGACCTACTCGAGCCGGCAGGCCGACGACGGCGGCGACCTCGACGACGACGACGGCGATGACCTCGACGACGGCGCCGATCTCGTCGAGGACATGTACCCGCTGTCGCCGTTGCAGCGCGGGCTGCTGTTCCACTTCGTCCGCGATCCTGACGCCGCCGAGTACATCAACCAGCTGACCATGCGGGTGCACGGCGTGGCCCCGGCCGGCGTCCGGGACGTCTGGCAGCTGCTGGCCGAGCGGCACCCCGTGCTGCGCACGGGTTTCCTGTGGGACGGGCTGGACGACCCGGTCCAGGTCGTCTACCGGTGGGCGCGGCTGCCGATCGAGGTCCACGACCTGCGCGGGCTGCCCGCCGCCGAGCGGGACCGGGCGTCGGCCGACTTCATCCACGCCGACCGCCTGCGCGGGTTCCGGCTGGACGAGCCGCCACCGGCCAGGCTGTCGCTGCTGCGGGTCGACGACGACGTGGTGGACCTGGTCTGGACCCATCACGCGATCATCCTGGACGGGTGGAGCAGCGGGCTCCTGCTGGCCGACCTCGAGCGCATCCAGGCCGCACTGGCGACCGGCACGCCGCCGCCACCGGTCACCGGGCCGCCGTTCCGCGACTACCTCACGCGGCTGGGCGAGCGGGACCCGGGCCAGGACAGCGCGTACTGGCGGGAGGTCCTCGCCGGAGTCGACGCCCCCACCCCGCTGCCGCTGGCCGACAAGCCGGCACCGGACACCACCGACGAAGGCGTGCAACACGAACTGTGGCTGTCCGGCGAGGAGTCCGGCCGCATCCGCGCGGCCGCCGCGCAGCTGCGGATCCCGTTCGGCGTCCTGGCCCAGGGCGCGTGGGCACTGACGCTGTCGCGCTACGTCCGCACCGACGACGTGCTGTTCGGCATGGTGGTGTCCGGGCGGACCGTGGACATGCCCGGCATCGACGAGATCATCGGCACGCTGACCAACACCGTGCCGGTACGGGTGGACCTGGCGCCCGGCCGGACCCGGACGGTACGGGAATGGCTGCACGGGCTCGCGGACCGGCACTCCGCCGCCATGGCCCACGAGCACAGCCCGCTCACCGACGTGACCAGGCTCAGTGGACTGCCGGGCGGCCGCCCGCTCTTCGAGACCGTTCTGGTGGTGCAGAACCACCCGGTGGCGACGGGGTCCGACGCGGGCGGCGGCCCACGGATCACGCGGGTGCGAGGACACGAGAGCATGCACTACCCACTCGTGGTGTTCCTGATCCCGGGCGAACGCATCGGCGTCCGGATCTCCTACCGCCGCGGTGTGGTGACCGACCGCGCCGCGCGGCTGCTGGCCGACTCGGTGCGAGCGGCGCTGACCGGACTGACCGAGCCGGGGCGGCCCGTCGACGCGGTGGCCGTGTTCGGCGCACAGGCCGAGGCGCACGACACCCCGGCCGAGGGCCCCAGCACGCGATGGGCCGCGCCGGCCACGGTGCCGGAGGTGTTCACCGAAGCGGTGGCCGCCGCGCCGGACGCCCCGGCGGTGCTGCGCGACGGCATCGCCACCCACTCCTACCGTGAGCTCGACGAGCGTGCCGAACAGCTGGCCTGCGCGCTGGCCGCGGTCGGAGCCGGGGTGGAGCGGCGGGTGGGCGTTCTGCTGGCACGGTCGGCCGAGTCGGTCATCGCCATGCTGGGCGTGCTGAAGACCGGGGCGGTGTACGTCCCGGTCGATCCGGCCTACCCGGCGGACAGGGTCGCCTACCTGCTGTCGGACAGCGCCTGCGACATCGTCGTGACCAGCACCGGGCTGCGCGACCTCGTGCCTGCCGGCTCCGCGCGAATCCTCTGCGTCGACGAGCCCGTGGACGTGGCGGCGCCGCGGCCGCGACCCGCGGTGCTGCCGGACAACCTGGCCTACCTGATCTACACGTCCGGGTCGACCGGTCGGCCCAAGGGCGTCATGGTCTCCCACCGGGCGGTGCTCAACACACTGCTGTGGCTGACCGACGAGTTCGCCCTGCGCCGTGGACACGTCGTGGCGCACAAGGTGCCGGTCAGCTTCACCGACGCCGTCCTCGAGGTGCTGTGGCCACTGTGTGCCGGCGCGGCGGTCGCCGTCCTGCATGCCGAGGTGACGCGGGACCCGGACGCCTTCACCGCCGCGCTGCGCGCGAACCACGTGACCCACGCCCAGCTGGTGCCGCGGCAGATCGAGGGTATCGCCGCGGCCGCGGCCCGGGACGGCGGGCGTGACCCGGTTCCCGAGCTGACCTGGGTGGTCAACGGCAGCGAGACGCTGCCCGCGTCGTTCGTCTCCGCGTGGGACGAGGTGTGCGAGAACGCCCGTATCCACAACATCTACGGCATGACCGAGTCCGCCATCTTCGCGGTGTGGCACACCATGGCGCGGGGCGAGGCCGCCAGGACCGGTGTCGCGCCGATCGGCATGCCCATGCCCAACACCACCGTACGAGTGCTGAACGCCGCCCTCGAGCCGTGCCCGCCAGGGGTGGCCGGTGAGCTGTACATCGGGGGGACCGGTGTCGCGCGTGGCTACCTGGGGCGACCGGGCATGACCGCGGACCGGTTCGTACCCGACCCGCTGGGGCCGCCCGGCGCGCGGCTCTACCGCACCGGCGACCTGGGGCACTGGCTGCCCGGCGGCGGACTGGACGACCTGGGCCGGGTGGACTTCCAGGTCAAGGTGCGCGGCCTGCGGGTCGAACCGGGCGAGGTGGAGGTCGCGCTGCGTGGCCATCCGCACGTGCGGGACGCGGTGGTGGTCGGGCACGAGGACAGGCTCGTGGGTTACCTCGTGGGGCCCCGGCATGAGCGGCCCCCGGCCGGTGTGGTGCGGGCGTGGCTGGCCGGCTCGCTCCCCGCGCACCTGGTGCCGGCGATCCTGATGTGGCTGGACGAGCTGCCGATGACCCAGCACGGCAAGGTCGACCGCCGCCGGTTGCCCGCGCCGGCGGCCGAACGGGACCTCGTCGACGGGTATGTGGCGCCGCGTACCGAGCTGGAGGAGACCCTGTGCGGGCTGTGGGCGGCGACCCTGAAACTCGGCCAGGTCGGTGTGTACGACGACTTCTTCGCCGTCGGCGGGGACTCGCTGCTGGCGATCCGCCTGGTCGGCCGGGTCAGGGAGGCCGTTCCGGTGGACTACACCGTCGCGGCGTTGTTCGACGCGCCCACGGTCGCCGGTGCGGCCGCGCGCCTGACCGAGCTGCTGTCCGAGATGGGCGACGAACTCGGCGCGCTGCTCGACGAGATCGAGAACCTGCCGTCCTGACCGGCGGTGGCGTCCCCTCTTTGCGGGGCGTGTCCGACCCGGACGGGATGACTTAGCTTCGCTGCACAGCGACGAAGGGGAACTCATGACTGAGCCGCTCACAGCGAGCGGGTTGGCCGTGGCGGCCGTGCCAGGGCAGCCGGCAACGCTGCCGGTCACGGACGTCACCGGCGCCGCGTCGGTGCGCGGCTGGCTGGCCGAACACCGTGAGCCGCTGCGTGCGGAACTGCTCCGGCACGGTCACCTGCTCATCCGTGGCCTGGAAGTGCGCAGCCCCGAGGAGTTCGCGACGGTGAGGGACGTCCTGATCGATCGGCCCGCCCCGCACTCCCGCGAGGAGACGACATCGCGCAGCGCGTACGGCGACGGCGTGTTCTCCGCGACCGATCTGCCCCCCGAGCAGACCATCCGGTTGCACCACGAGGACAGCTACAGCGTCACGTTCCCCGGCCTGTTGATCTTCAGCTGTCTGGTGGCGGCGGAGACCGGTGGGGCGACCACGATCGGGGACGCGCGGTCGGTGCGGGACTTGCTGCCCGCCGATTTGGTCGCGGAGTTCCGGTCCCGCGGCTGGCTGATGGTCCGGAACTACACCGAGCACGTCGGGTTGTCGTGGCAGCGCACGTTCGACACGGACGATCCCGCCATGGTGGAGCGGTACTGCGCGCCGCGGGAGATCGGATGGGAGTGGCGGCCGGGTGGTCAGCTGCGCACCACCGCACTGCGTGCGGCCACGATCCGCCACCCCCGCAGCGGGGAGGAGATCTGGTGCAACCACGTCGCGGTGTTCAACGAGTGGACACATGACGCGGATGTCCGCGAGATCCTGGTCGAGGCGTACGGCCCGGACGGGTTGCCGCACAACACCTACTACGGCGATGGCGGCGCCATCGAGCCGTCGGTGGTCGCGGCGCTCAACAAGGCCTACGACGAGGCGACGGTACCGGTCCGATGGCAGCCGGGTGACCTCCTGCTGGTGGACAACGTCCTGTGTGGACACGGCAGGGAGCCCTACCGCGGAAGTCGCGAAGTTCTTGTCGCCATGGGGGATCCGATCGATGTCCGGGACTGCGCGCCGTCCGGTCCGATCGGGCCCGCGCCGAGGGAGGAGAGCTAGGTGGACACGGTCGCCGCGGACCTGGAAGTCCTGGTCGAGGACGGTCGTACCGCCCTCGTCCAGGTGTCCGATGTGGACGACATGGGCGCCGCCCGCGAGTGGTTGACCGCCCACCGGCCCGCGTTGCGCGCGGCGATGGTCGACCACGGTGCGGTGCTGGTGCGTGGCCTGCCGGTCACGGCAACCGAGGAGTTCGCGCAGGCCCGGGACCTGCTGATCGACCAGCGCGTGGCCTACCGGGAGAAGGCCACGCCCCGCAGCGACTTCGGCGACGGTGTGTTCTCGTCGACGAACCTGCCGCCCGCACAGGCCATCGAGCAGCACAACGAGAACAGCTACACGCTGGAGTTCCCCGGGATGCTGCTGTTCGGATGCCTGGTGGCCCCGGAGACCGGCGGGGCGACCCCGGTCGCGGACTCCCGCGCGGTGCTGGCCGGGCTGCCCGCCGACCTGGTCGAGCGGTTCCGCACCACCGGCTGGCTGCTGCGGCGCAGCTTCCACGCCCATGTGAGCCTGCCGTGGACGACGGCCTTCGGCACCGAGGACCGCGCCGAGGTCGAGGGCTACTGCGCGCGCAACCTGATCGCCCTGCGGTGGGAGGCAGGCGACGGCCTGCTGACCAGCCAGCGCCGACCGGCCACGATCCACCACCCCGGCACCGGCGCGGAGGTGTGGTTCAACCACGTCGCGTTCTGGAACGAGTTCAGTCTCGATGCCGAGGTCCGCGAGGTGCTGCTGAGCAGCTACGGCGACGTCGGCATGCCGTTCCAGACGCGCTACGGCGACGGATCGGTGATCGCCGAGGAGGAGATCGCCGTGATCAACGACGTCTACCGCACCGCGCGCCGCCGGGAGGCCTGGCAGCGCGGGGACCTGTTGCTGGTGGACAACATCCTGGCCAGCCACGGCAGGGAGCCCTACCGCGGCGACCGGCGGATCGTCGTGGCGATGGGGGAGCCGACCCGGCTCGTCGACTGCGCGCCGACTGTCGAGCCCGAGCCCGGACCCCTGGACTGACCCCGATGGCGACGTCGCACGGCACCGTCGAGCGGATCTGCCGCCTGACCCCGTTGCAGGACGGGATGTTCTTCGACGCCCTACGCAAGCAGGGGTCCGGCGAGGTGCTGTACCAGGTCTGCCTCGAACTCGCCGGTCCGGTCCGGCCCACGCTGTTGCGTGAGGCGTGGCGGACGGTCGTGCGCAGACACCCCATCCTGCGCACCTCGTTCCACTACGAGCGGCTCGACGTGCCCGTCCAGGTGGCCCGCCGCGACGCCGACCCGGCCTGGCGCGACCTGGACTGGCGCGGCGTCGTCGAGACGGACCACGACCGCCTGCTGGCCGAGCTGGTCGAGTCCGACCGGCGGCAGCCCTTCGAGCTGACCAGGGCACCGCTGATGCGGCTGGCGTGCGTCCAGGCGTCGGACCACCGGTTCTGGCTGCTGTGGACCTACCACCACCTGCTGCTCGACGGCTGGTCGATGTACCTGGTGCTCGACGACGTGTCCCGGTGCTACCGGGAGCTCGCCGTGGGCCGCACGCCGGACCTGGCCCCCACCAGGCCTTACTGGGACTACGTCGCCTGGCTGGACCGCCATGGCAGCACAGGGTCGGAGGAGTTCTGGCGCCGCGGCCTCGCCGGGTTCGCCGTGCCGACCCCGCTCGGCTACGAGGATGTCGGCCCGGCCGGCACCGGCGCCGAGTTCGGGGAGGTCGAACGGACGGTTCCCGCGGACGTCCGGACGGCTCTGGCCGCGTTGGCGGGCTCGCACCGGATCACGCCGGGCAGCGTGGTGCAGGCCGCATGGGCGGTGACGCTGAGCCGGTACACCGGGTGCGACGACGTCGTCTTCGGCTGCGTCGTCTCCGGAAGACCGCCGGAGTTCGCCGGGATCGACGACATGGTGGGCCTGTTCATCAACATGCTGCCGGTGCGGGCCCAGGTGGCCGACGACCGCCCGCTGGTGGAATGGCTGACGGATGTCCAGACGGGCCTGGTGGAGGCGCGCCAGCACCAGCACACACCGCTGACGACCATCCAGCAGTGGAGCGACGTGCCGCGCGGTATGCCGCTGTTCGAGAGCATCGCGGTGTTCATCAACTACCCGGTGCGGGAGAGCTGGACCGACGGTGGCGAGGCCACGGTCACCGGCCAGCGGGTGCTGCAGCAGCCGCACTACCCGCTGCACCTGACGGTGGTGGCGGGTGACACCGGCTGGCGGCTGAGCCTGGGCTACGACGCGACGCGGTTCCGTCGCGGCACGGTCGAGCGGCTCGTCGACCTGTTCGGCTCCGTCCTCGCCGCGGTCGCCACCGCCACCGGCCGTGCGGCCGGTCCGACCGTGGGCGACCTGCCGAGATGGCCGGGCACCACCGCCTTGGCCGAGCTGGCCCGCGAGGACCAGGCCCCTGCGGTGGCGTGGCCGGACCTGGTCAGGGCCGTGGTCGCCCAACGGCCGGACGGGGTTGCCGTGCACGCCGCCGCCCCGCTCACCTACCGTGCCCTGCTGGCGCGGGCGGAGCGGTTGGCCGTGCGGATGTGCGCCGCGGGCGCCGGCCCGGCCCGGACCGTCGAGTTGCGCCTCGGGATGTCGGCCGAGTTCGTGGTGGCGCTGACCGCGACCGCGTTGGCCGGCGCCGCACTGGCTCTCGACGACGTCGACGGCGACGTGGTCTGCCAACTCGATGCGGCGCGGCCCGACGGGTTCGAGGTCGCCGGCCCGGGTGGCACCGGCAGTCCCGGACACGATCCCCGCGCCGCCGTCGTCGTGACGAACGACGCCGCCCTCACGCACAGCGGACTGGCGGCACTGCTGTGGTGGCTGCAACGACACCACCCGATGTCCAGCGCTGACACCGCGATGATCGTCGACGAGCCGGCCGGGTTCGGCGCGGTCCGCGACGTGCTCTGGGCGTTGGCCGTGGGAGCCACCGTGGCGCCGGTGACCGACGTGCGGGGACCAGCATGGGGCGCCGTGACGGTCGCTTCCGGCCCCGCGACCTTCGCCGCCGGACAGCTGCCGCCCGCGCTGCGCCGGCTCGCCGTTCGTCCCGGCCCGGTCCCGTCGGCCACGCTCCGCTCGCTCCGCGTCCGGACCGCCCTTCACGTCGTCGAGGAGTTCCCGCACGGCGACGCCACCCTGCGGAGCACGTTCCGCGTGGATGGCCAGGCCGGTGTCGCGGTTTCTCCGGCAGTGGGCCGCCGTCGGGACGGAAAGCGCGTGTTCCCGCCCCCGACCGGCACCGCCGTGACCGAGGACGACCCGCGCCTGTGGTCCGTCGCGGCGGTACTGACCCGCCATCCCGCCATCCGCGACGCCGTGGCCCACGCAGCCCCGGCGGAGAACGGACGGCCGCTCGTCACCGCGTACGTGGTGACCGACGGCGGCACCGTCAACGCCGCCGCGCTCGGCGAACAGGTCACCGCCCGCCTCGGCCGCGAGCTGGTGCCGGACAGGTTCGTCACGCTGCCCGCGCTGCCGGTCACCCCGGACGGCCGGATCGACGTCGCGGCGCTGCCGACGGGTCCCACCCGGCAGACCGATCGGTCCACCGGTCAGCTCGCCGCGATGGTCATCGGGGTCTGGGCACAGGTGACCGAGGTCCCGGCGGACCGGCTCGACCCGCGGACGGACTTCTTCGACATCGGCGGGCACAGCCTGCTGGCCATCCGGCTGGTGTCGCGGATCCGGTCCGCCTTCGGAATCGACTTCACCCTCAACGACCTGTTCACCAACCCGACCGTCGGCGGCTGCACCCGGGCGGTCCACGCGGCCATGACCAACGGCTCGGTCGCCGAAGGGAGCGCACCGATCCCGCGGTCGCCGCGCGGTGCGCCGCTGCGGATGTCGTTCGCCCAGGAGCGGCTGTGGTTCCTCGACCAGGTGGTCGGCGGACGTGCGAACAACGTCCTGCTGCCGGCGCGGATCGGTGGCGCGGTGAACGCCGAGGCGCTGCGGCGGGCCCTCGGCGCGGTGGTCGAACGGCACGAGGTGCTCCGCACGTTCCTGCTCGAACAGGACGGGGTGCCGGTGCAGGTGATCAACGACCACGCTCCTGCCGTGCTGGCCGTCGACGACCTGTCGGCGCTGCCTGCCGACGTGGCCGAACGGCAGGCCAGGGCGCTGCTGGAGGCGGACGTCGCGCGCCGCTTCGACCTCGCCGCCGAGACACCGCTGCGCGCACGGCTGATCAGGCTGGCCGCCCATGACCACGTGCTCGGGCTGTGCGTGCACCACGCCGCGTTCGACGGCTGGTCCACCGGCGTGCTGTTCGACGACCTCACCACGGCCTACAAGGCATGCGCCGAGGGGAAGGGCGACCCGTTGCCCGGACTCACGGTGCAGTACGCGGACTTCGCCCAGTGGCAGCGGGAACGGCTGACCGGGGAACGCCTGGACCGGCTGCTCGGCTACTGGCGCCGCCAGCTCGACGGCGTGCCGGAGGTGCTGGACCTCGCCCCGCCACTGCCATCCGGTGACCGGATGTCCAACACCCGTGCCGAGATCGACGTGTTCCTGCCGGGAGACCTCGTCGGCGGGCTGGACCGGCTGGCCGCGGCGGAGAGCGGCACCCTGTTCATGGCCCTGTTGACGGCCTACTCGCTGGTGCTGGCCAAGCACGCCCGACGAGACGACGTCGTGGTCGGGGCGCCGGTCGCCGGTCGTGACCACCCGGACGTGGAAGGGCTCGTCGGGTTCTTCGTCAACGTCGCGGTGCTGAGGATGGACCTCTCCGGTGAGCCGACGTTCCGCGCGGTGCTGCGCCGCGTGCGGCAGGTATGCCTTGACGCCTTGACACACAGTGAGCTGCCGTTCGAGAAGCTGGTCGGCGCGTTGCGGCCGGACCGGGTGGCCGAGCGGCTCGCACTGGCGCAGGTCGCGTTCACCTTCCAGAGCGCGCCAGGCGGTTCGCTGGAGTTCGACGGCAGGCCGGTCGAGCACTTCCCGGTCCGCCACGGGGTCGCCCGGTGGGAGCTCGACCTGGAGGCATACCCGTGGGACGGGGGCGTCCGGTGCGTGTTCCGGTACGCCGTCGATCGCTACCGCCGGGGACTGGTCGCCCAGCTCGGCGCCGACTACCTCGACGTGGTCCGGCGGATGGTCGCCGACCTCGACGCGCCCGCGTTCAGCCGCCCCGCGGCGCCGGGTGACACGGGTGAGCTCACCGGCGCGAGCCTGGACATGCTGCGTGCCGCGGCCGCGTCCGGAGGAGAGGCGTGATGGCGGTGACCCGGTTCGTCGACGCCTATCCGCTGACCGCGTACCAGGTGGCGGCTCTCGGCACGGGTGTGTCGCTGCGTGTCGAGGTCGACGGCCCACCGGACGACGAGGCGGCGGTGCGCGCCGCCGCCGAGGACGTGGTGCGCGGACATCCCGCGCTGCGCACGTCGGTCGACCTGAGCCAGGGCCTCACCCAGTTCGTCTCGGCCGGCACCGGTCCCATGCCGGTGCGGTCCCACCGCACGGCCCGGGGCGTGGTCGTGGAGATCGAACGGGCCGATCCGGTCCTCGACCCCGTCGCCGCCGCACTGGTTGCCGAGGAGGTGGTCAGCCGGTACCGCACCGGTGCCGCCTGCCGTGCCGGGGAGGCGGCCGACGGTGTGCGGGACGCGGTCGCGGCGATGGTCGCCGCCACCTCCGGTGAGTGCTGGCTGGGCGCGGCCGGCCGGATCACCGCGGTCGC
>NZ_JBJMIE010000181.1:0-15312 GCF_045807065.1 Actinophytocola sp.
CGCCGGCGCCGGTGAGCAGCACCGTGCCGGACAGGTCGGGCGCGCTGGTCCGATTGGTGCGCAGGGGCTCGAGCCGCAGGGCGCGGACCAGCCCCGCGCGGATGCCGAGGTAGGGCTCCCCGCTCGCCACGGCCGCGGCGAGCACCGCCCGCGAGGCCGAGTCGTCGTCGAGGTCCACCAGGGCGAACCGGTCCGGGTGGGCTTGCAGGGCGGGCCGCAGCACGCCCCACGCGGCCGCCGTGACCGGCGCGGCGACCGGCTCGACGCCGAGCACCGCGAGCGCGCCGGTGGTCACCACGACCAGCCGCCCGGCCGGCCTGGCCAGCCAGCCGTCGACGAGGCGCGCGGTCCGCTCGACGACCGCGTCCGCGTCGCCGTTCGCACGCAGCCCGAGGTAGACGGTGTCGTTCGGGTCGGCGAGCGCCGCGTCCGGGTCGGCGGCGAGGACGACCTCGGCGCCGCCGCCCGTGACGGGCACCGGCACCCAGTCCGGCCGGAACAACCCGTCGTGCCGGACGTCCCGGGCGCCGAGCACGGTGGACCCGATGCTCGCCAGCCGGTGCCGGACGGCCTTGCCGGAGGCGGTGCGCGGGATCTCGGCCACCTGGTGGATCTCGGTCGGCACCTTGAAGTAGCTCAGGGCGGCCCGGCAGGCGGCGAACACCGCGTCCGGGTCGATCCCGGTGCCGACCACGTACACCACTGGCACCTCGCCGAGCACGTCGTCCGGCTTGCCGGCCGCGACGACGTCCACGATCCCGGGCACGCCGGCCACCACGGACTCGATCTCGCCGGGGTGGATGTTCTCGCCGCCGCGGATGATCAGCTCCTTGACGCGGCCGCGGATCGTGTAGTTGCCGGCCCCGTCGACGCCGGCGATGTCACCGGTCCGGTACCAACCGTCCACCACGGCCTTCGCGGTCTCCTCGGGCTTGCCGTGGTAGCCGAGCATCAGGTTCGGGCCCGAAACCCAGACCTCGCCCTCGGTGCCCTCCTCGCCCGTCTTCGGGTCGACCAGGCGCACCGACACGCCCGGCACGGCCGCGCCGCAGGAGCCGACCGGCCACTCCCGGTCCGGTGTGGTCGCGGTGATCGCGCCGCAGGTCTCCGTGCTGCCGTAGCTGTCGACCAGCCGCACCCCGAACCGCGCGGCGAACTCCGCGCGCAGTTCGGCCGACGCGCCGGCGCCGGTGGACACGCACACCCGCAGCCGGCCGGTGCCCAGGTCGCCGTCGTCGGCGCCGGCGAGGATGTGGTGGTACATGGCCGGCACCCCGGCCAGGAAGGTGAAGTCCTCCGCGCGCATCGCGGCGAGCACCTCGGCCGCGGAGAACCCGTTCATGATCCGCGCGGACGCCCCGACCGCGGTCACGCCGAGCACGCACACGATGTGGGCGAAGCTGTGGAACAGGGGCAGCGGCCAGAGCAGCCGGTCGTTCGTGTTGAGGCCCAGCACCCCGGCGTAGCTGTTGGCCACCGACCACAGGCAGGACCGCTGCGTGGACAGCACGCCCTTCGGTGAGCCGGTGGTGCCGGAGGTGTAGAGCAGCCAGGCCACCTCGTCCAGCCCGAGGTCGTCGCGCGCGGGCTGGTCCGGCACGACGTCCCCGAGCCGGGCGAGGTCGGCGTCGGTGAGCACCGGGATGTCCGGCGCGACGGCGTTGACCTGGCCGACGTGGTTGCGGTCGGTGATCACCAGCGTCGCGCCGCTGTCGGCGACGAGGTAGGCCAGCTCGTCGTCGGCGGAGCGCGGGTTCACCGGCACCGCCACGGCGGCGGCCCGCAGCACCGCGAGGTAGCCCTCGACCAGCCGCACGGAGTTGCCGAGCAGCAGGATCACCCGGGCGCCGCGGTCGACCCGCCCGGCGAGGTGCCCGCCCAGGCGGGCCGTGCGCCGCTCCAACTCGGCGTAGCTGACCGAAACCGGTCCGTCGTCGAAGGCGATCTTCCCGCCAAGCCGCTCGGCGTGTGCACGGAGGAGTTCGACCAGCGGCCTGATGGAGTCGGACATGTCTCACTCGCTCCTTGGGGCAGATGCTCTTCGGGACCTCGGTCCGAGTCTCATCAGCCACAGATGCGGACACATCCCCTAGTCCACCCCTAGGAGCCGCTAAAACATGATGATCTCCCTGGTGCGAAGCCGTTAGGTTCGCGCTATGCCGGAATTCGAGATCGACGACGACCGGTCCAGGGTGGACCGGGACGTGCTGTGGGAGTTTCTGTCCACCAAGGCCTACTGGGGACGGTCCCGCGACCGTGCGAAGGTGGAGCGTCAACTCGACGGCGCGTGGCGGGTGGTCGCCGCGTACCGCACCTCGGACGGCGCGATGATCGGCTACGCCCGCGCGGTGTCCGACGGGGAGGCCCTGGCGTACCTGGCCGACGTCTTCGTGCTGGCGGAGGCCCGCGGCAAGGGCGTCGGCAAGGCCCTCGTCCACGCGATGATCGAGGAGGGGCCGGGGCCGCACTTCCGCTGGATGCTCCACACCGCCGACGCCCACGAGCTGTACCGGCAGTTCGGGTTCGCCGAGCCGGACGACACCTACCTGGAACGCAGGGGCCGCGACGCTGAGGTCCCGGGCGACCACGGCGAGCGGGCGGAGCAGGGGTAGCGCGGAGAGGCCGCGTCGTCGTGGGCCACCGGCGTGGTGAGCGGGCAGACCGCACAGAGCCGCGGGGAGGCGGACAAGCGAAGCCGCGACCTGGCAGCAGGCCGCGGCTTTCGCTCTTCGACTCAGGTTTCGCTCAGCACGTCTTCCATGCGAAGTGCACGATCGTGTCGACGTTGCCGTCGGACGCGCGCATGGACATCGAGCTGGTCTTGTTGGCGTTGAGGGTGCCCTCGTCGACCCGCAGCTCCGTGTTGATGTTGAGGTTGCGGGACTCACCGCAGGGCGCGTACACCAGTTCCGTGACCGGCGTCGCGTCGGTCGTCGACCACGTGCCGAAAAGCGGTCCGGCGAACGAATGGTCCACATAACTGTTGTCGGACGAACCCATGAAGTAGTAGTTCGTGCGTTGCAGGCCGGTCGCGCCGGCCTCCAGCCGGCCTCGACCTCGGTAGTCCGCCGACGCGACGGCGAAGGTGAAGCCCTGTGGAATGTGAACGAGAATGTTGACCTGGCAGTTCTTGCGGAATTCGGTGGCGGCGACACCGCCACCCGCCCGGGCGAGGAAATCCCGATAGGTCAACCGGAATCCGGTGTTGTCCGGCAGCGTCGTGACCTCCGCGGATCCCGGCGGGCAGCCGGAACCGTTGACGGTCACGACCTCGAGCGTGATCTGGTCCGCCGGAGTCTCGGCACTTGCCGTCACGGGTACTGCGAAGACGCCGGTCAGGGCGACGAGTAGCAGCAGTCGCACGCTGGTCAGCCTGGCTGACATGTGTTTTCCCTAGGGTCGAGTTGATGAAGCAAGCCCATTCCTTTGGCCGGGAAGGTAGCAACCGGGAAATGATCAAAACAAGACCCCTAGGGGGGTTTTTGCACTTACTGTCCGACGGTGACAAAGTTGCTGTATTGAATTGACCGGTAGACCGATCAGCCGATTGACCGGACAAGTCGCGCACTTCTAGCATTCTTCACACTGCGGGCCCAAATGTAGCCCGAAGGGAGCCCCATGCGTAAAATCGCATTCATCGCTGGCGCTATCTTGCTGGCTTTGGTCAGCCAATTCATAATCATTTCGCCGGCGTCGGCGACAGGTTTTCTCGACCTTCCCGTACCTCCACCGAACGACCACATCGTCATCGACGTCGTCACCGTGAACGGGTCCGGCTGTCCGCCGGGGTCCGCCGCGGTCGCCGTCGCACCGGACAACACCGCGTTCACCGTCACCTACAGCACCTATCTCGCGCAGGTCGGCGTCGGGGCCAAGCCAACCGACTTCCGCAAGAACTGCCAGCTGAACCTCCTCGTGCACGTCCCGCAGGGCTTCACGTACGCGATCAGCGAGGCCGACTACCGCGGCTTCGCGTCGCTGGCCGCGGGTGCGACCGGCATGCAGCGGGCGTCCTACTACTTCCAGGGCAGCCCGAACACCGACATCCGGACGCACAACTTCACGGGCCTGCTCGAGGACAACTGGGAGACGACCGACACTACGGAGCTCGCCGCGCTGGAGTACGCGCCGTGCGGCGCGCTGCGCAACTTCAACATCAACACCGAGCTGCGGGTCGCCGCCGGTACGTCGAACCCCCTGACGACCACGAGCTTCCTGGCGATGGACTCCACCGACGGCTCGATCACCACCACCTACCACTTCCACTGGGCGACCTGCCCCAACCACTGATCGCGCGGTGGGTCGCGCCCGGAAACCGCACGGCCCACCTCGTCCTCGTGGTCACGACACCACAGCTGGGCGGGACCCCTCGTGGCGAGGGTCCCGCCCAGCTGAGCCGGTAGGCGCGGATCTCAGTTGTTGTTGACGAACTGCGTGGCCAACTGCTGGCCGACGCTGACGGCCTTGCTGTGGTTCTCGATCGGTGACACGGTCGAGTTCTTGAACAGGATGTAGGTCACCCCGGAGTCGGTCCCACCCGTGCTCGGGTCAGGGTCGATGCCGAGGTCGGCGGCCGCCTTGTAGGACGCCTCGCCGATGATCGCGGTCGGGCCGGTGTCACCGACCACCGCGTACTCCACCTTGTTGTTGTAGATGATCGCGACCGCGCCACCGCCCTTGATGCCGTACTTGCGGTAGTCCCAGGTGCTGCTCGGGCTGGGCACCACGACGTAGGGCAGCGCGGCGGAGTTGAGCGGCTTGCCGTCGGACTGGTGGAACGCGGTGTCGTCCTGGAAGCAGCAGTCGGTGTCCTCGTTGCACTGCGTGGTGCGCTGACCGTCGCAGTCGATGTCCATGTCGGCTTTCCAGAACACCGCGCCGTTCTTGTCGCACACCGGAACCGTGCGCGAGGTCTCCTCGTCCGTGCGGTACTTGCCACTGGATATCTGCGTACAGCTGGTGACCTTGGCCAGCAGCTGGGCCGCGGTCGGCGGCGTGGCCGCGGCGGTGGCACGGGCCGGCGCGGCGTGGCCGGGCGCCAGCAGGGCGGCGGCCACCGCGACCAGTGCGGCGGCCAGGACGGCAACTCTTCTCATACTTCCCTCCAGCAGGGTTATAGATAGGAAGGCTGACTTACTGATTACCCTGCTGAGCACGCTGCGTCAAGAGCCGTGACCGGAAGCGACGTCCCGGCGCTGCACGATCATGGGCAGCGGACCGGTGAACAGCTCCCCGCTCAGCACCGGCGCGGGCGCCATGCCCGTCGAGAACAGCCGCCAACGGCTCGTGATCATCGCGACGGTGATGGTCGCCTCGACGGTCGCGAACACGTCGCCGACGCACCCGCGAGCGCCGGAGCCGAACGGGACCCACCCGCCCTGCGGCACGGCGGCGGCCCGGTCCGGCAGCCAGCGGTCGGGATCGAACTCGTCCGGCGCGGGGAACACCGCCGGATCCCGGTGCAGCGCGTACGGGCTGAGCAGGACCGTCGCGCCCGCGGGCACCGAGTGGTCCCCGAGCCTGGTGTCCGTGACGGCCCGCCGGGTGAGCACCCACAGCGGCGGGTACAGCCGCAGCGCCTCGGTGACCACCCGCCGGGTGTGGTCGAGCCGCCAGACGTCGTCGTAGGTCGCCGGCCGGCCGGCGAGCACGGTGTCGACCTCCTCGTGCAGCCGCCGCCGCGCGTCGTGGTTCTGGCTCAGCAGCGCGAAGGTCCAGCAGAGCGCGGCCATGGTCGGCCAGACGCCGCCCGCGAGCAGACCGACCACCTCGTCGTGCAGCTCCTTGCCGGTCAGCCCGGCGGCACGCAGGATCGCCACTCCACTTCCGTCCTCTGTGGACGACGCAAAGACCAGCTCGCTGAGCAGGTCGTGCAGCTCCCGCCCGGCATCCGCGAGCCGACGATACTCCCGCGTCAAGGCGAACGCACCGCGGCGGCACGCGGCCGGCAACCGGTCGCACACCCCGGCGACGACGTCCGCGGTGGCCCGCGACGCGAACAGCAGGCGCAGCGCGATCGTGGTGGTGAGCCGGCGCATGGCGACGTCGAGGTCGACGACCTGCCGCTGCCGCCAGGTGGCCGTCATCGCGGCCACCTGCTCGCTGATCATGCTGGCGTAGCCGACCATCCGGCCGCGGTGGAAGACCGGCTGGACGAGGCGGCGCGCGTGCTGGTGCGGTTCGACCGGGCACGAGCCGGCGACCGGACCGCTCTTGTCGAAGACGCGGGTGTCGGCGAGCACCCGCCGCACCAGGCTCGGCGCGCAGACCAGGTACACGCGGGCGAGGCCGAGGCGCAGCAGCACGACATCGCCGGCTCCGTGGGCCATCCGCAGGAATGCCAGCGGGTCACGGCGCAACCGCAGGGCGTGACCGAGAAACGGCACCGCGCCGGGCGCGGCGACCGGCTCACCCGCTCGCCGAATACTGATCACCGGTTCAGTACAACGCTTCCGCGAGAACGGGACAACGGATTCTCGGCGCGAAATGTTTCACACCCGACCGTGTTTCATCCCCACACCTTACGGTGAATCACGAGCACAACTAACGCCACGCAGGGGGAATTCCCCAACAATGTGGGCCTGATCAACCGAACAGAGAGGAAGTCCGCATGAGACGGACCCTGGAACGGCGCAATATCCCGGTTTCCGGCGTCGCGCGTGGCGAGGTCGTCGTCCCCCCGGCATTCGTCCACCCCACCAGAGGTGAGGTGGACTGTCCCGCGGCACCCGTTGCCGTACCGGCGGGAACTCCCGTGCGGCACACACGGTTAGGAAATGGTGACGACGCGATACTGCACACGGTGTCCTATCGGGACTCCGGCGGGGCGGTCGTCGGCCTCGCGGTGGCGGCCCACCGCGACGACGAGCACGCACAACGCGTCGCCGAGGCGTCGGTGACGGCGTGGGCAGCGGTGATGCGCACCCGCCGGGTGCTCCTCGAGTCCACCGGACCGTCGTGCGCCGGCCTGCGGCACGAGGCGGCGCTGATCGCCAGGGCCGGTGGCCCGGTCGCCGTGCTGGCGTCCGACACCGCGTCGCGTGACGTCTCGTCCCGCTGGCCGTGGCGCGGGGTCCGGCTCGTGGCGCGGCTCGTGGATCTGCCACCGGGTGCCACGGTCGTCCTGCCAGCACACGGAACCACGGCAACCGCGCCGGAACTGCGCGCCGCGACCGCCCGTGGCGTAAGGGTGATCGACGCGACCTGTCCTCTGGTGGCCCGCGCCCAGGCCACCGCCCAACGGTTCGCCGCCGAACAGGTGAAGGTGGTGGTGGTCGCCGGCAACAAGGACGCGGCCGCACCGTCGCTGGCCGCCCGGGCACCGGACTCCACCGTGGTCACCAGCACGGCCGACATCGACGCGCTGACCGTGGACACGACGAAGTACGTGGCCTATGTGGTCTCCCCCGGGTTACCCGCCGAAGACGCGGGCGCACTCGCCACCCAGCTGCGCCAACGCTTTCCCGGCACGATCGGGCAGCACCCGGACGAACTCTGTTACGCCGCATCGGATCGCCGCGCGGCGATCCGCGCGGTGGCGTCGAACACGGAGCTGACCCTGGTGCTGGGCACCGCCGACTCGATCGACACCCAGATCCTCACCACCACCGCCGCGGCGACCAACGCCCACGTGGAACGCGTGGGCACGCCGACCGACCTGCGCCCGGAATGGTTGGCACAGACCACATCCATCGGGATCCTGGCCAGCGCGTCGGCGCCACCGGCGCTGGCGGGCGAACTGCTGGAGGTCCTCTCGGGGCTCGGTCCCCTGAGCATCGCCAAACGCACCGTGACGACCACGGTGGAACACGCGGTGACGTCCCCGGCCAGAACGAGACGCGCCGGCTGACCGGGCGGTTCCGCGTGCCTCCGCCACCCCGCGTGCCCCCGCGACGCGAACGGTGGCGGGGGCACGCGGACCCCGGTCAGTTGAGGACCGGGTTCCGCCGCCGCAGCGCGACCACCGCGGGGTTCTGCCGGTGCGGCCGCAGCCGCGCGCGCATCGCCGCGAGCGCCCGGCTGACCCGCCGCGACCGCAGGTACGGGTAGTCCTGGAGGAAACGCTGCCAGGTCTCGCAGGCCTCCTCGAGCTCACCGGCGTCGAACTGCAGCTCGGCCAGGCGGGCCAGGGTGATCGCCCGCGACCGCCGCTCGGAGGCGGGCCGGTGGCGAACCGACTGGGTCAACGCCTGGATGGCACCGGCACGGTCCCCGAGCCGCGCCCACACCGCAGCCTGCTGGTGCGCGAGCGACGCCGCGTGGCACCCGCCGATCGGCACGGTGCGGTCCCGCGCCCGGTCGAGGAACCGCTCGGCGGTGTGCAGGTGCCGAACCGCCTCGAGCCGGTTCCCGTCCGACGCGTGCGCCACGGCCAGCTGCCCGTACAGGAAGGCCGCGGTCTGCGGACCGGCCGCGCCGGCGGCGTCCACCGCGGCCTCGGCGAGCCGGACGGCCTCCCGGTGGTGGCCGAGGGACCGCGCCTGCCCGGACAGCGCCCGCAGCGTCACCGCGTACCCGGTCTGGTCGCCCGCCTCGGCGGCGAGCCGCAGGGTCGTGAGGTAGTAGTGCTGGGCCGCGCCGTGCAGCTCGTCGTCGGAGAACATGAAGCCGCACAGATAGGTCAGCCGGGACGCGGTGAGCAGCAGGTCGCGCCGCACGGCCGGGGTCGCGGTGGCCCGCAGCCACGGCGCCACGGTCGCGGCCAGGTAGCTGGCCAGCTGCAGCCGTGCGTGCCCGCCGCCGAACGCGAAGTCCATGTCCGAGAACAGCCCCACCATCCCGGTCGCGGACTGGACCTGCCACCGCTCGACCCGGTCGGGTGACTCCGCGGACCAGGACATGCCCTGCCGGGTGCCGGTCAGCTCGTCCCAGGCGGGCACCGCGAGGTCGGCGAGCAGGTAGCCGCGGCGGGCGACCGGGGCCGCGCCGCCCGCGCCCGTCTCGCCGGGCGTGACGAGCCGGGACACCACGTCCGTCTCCCACACGCCGATCCGCGGCGCCGGCAGGTGCGCCCTGACCAGTCCGGTGTCGGCGACCGAGACGGGCCGGCGCAGCTTGCGGGAGAACGCCTCCGCGACGAAGTCGGGCACCGGTGGCCTGGGGCACATGCCGTTGAGCCAGTGGGTGACCGCGGATCGCCCGTACCGCAACGGTGTTCCGGCCTCGGCACCGATCGCGTTGACGGCGCGAGCGAGCGCGTCACCGGTCCAGGCCGCCTCGGTGAGCAGGTCACGGAGCACCGTGTTGGGGACCCGGCGTGCCGCCATCACGTTCGTCGCCCCGGAACACTCACGTGCATCCGGCGTTCGCGCATGATTCGAGAATAGGAGTCCCGGCGAAGAATGCGGATGGCCCAATCGGGTAATACAGGTTTCTCACACATTCCGTCGCACCGCCGGTCGAGGTGCCCGGCAGTTCCCGATCGGCGCCTTCGGTGGGCCGGGGCAGTCCTGCGCTATGGTCGCACGATGTCCGCCCGAGACCTGCTGGAGTCCATCCGCGCCGACCTGGCCCCGGCAGAGAGTGACAACCGCCTGGTGCCGCTGATCGAGCGAGGCGCGGCACCGCGGACTGTCTTCGGCACGATCGCGGCCGAGGAGTCACACATCGTCCGCAGCGACTGGCGCAGCCTGCACCTGCTCGCGGCCCGCTCCGACGCGGCGGCCCGGGACTTCTTCGCCGGCCTCGCCGCGGGCGAGGGCATGGCGTTGGCACGCCTCCCGGCGTTGGCCGCGGCCGGCGGCCTGGACGAGGCGGCCCTGGCGGCGTACGAGCCCATGGCCGGCTGCCAGGCGTACCCGGCGTACTTCACGTGGCTGGCCGTCCACGCCGAACCCGCGGACGTCATCCTCGCCATAGTGGCGAACTTCGCCGCATGGGGTGATTACTGCGCCCGCATCGCGACAGCCATGCGCACGCAGTACGACCTGGACGACGAGGCATGCGCTTTCTTCGACCTGTTCGCCACCCCCGTACCCGAGGCCGTCGACCAGGCCGTGCTCGCCGTCCAGGCCGGCATGGACGCCGGCCGCAGCGACGAACGCGCCGCCCGCCGCTACGGCCGCCTCTTCCAAACCTACGAACTGATGTTCTGGAACACGATCGCCAACAGCTGCCGCTGAGCGCTTGATCGCATCCGAGGTGTCGACAGACCTTCCCTGGCGTACATTGTTGACGAAAACTGCCGTGTAAGCGCAGCACGGGCGTCGGGAGGGGAGCGATCGGATGCTGATCCGGTTCGAGGTGTCGAACTTCCGATCGATTCACCATCCCGTCGAGCTGTCGATGGTCGCGGTCGACGACGACCGCCGTGAAGCACGCCATGTTCCGAACCTCAACCTGAGCCTCCTGCCGGTGGCGGCCGTCTACGGTCCCAACGCGTCCGGCAAGTCCAACGTCCTCGCCGCCATGGGCTGGCTACGCGATGCCGTCCGCGACTCGCTGCGTTTCTGGGACGACGGCATCCCGCTACAACCCTTCGCCTTCGCCGAGAGCGAGGCGACGACCTCCGAGTTCACGATCGAGAGTGCGATCGACGGCGTCCGATTCGAGTACATCGTCGAACTGGATGCCAAGGCTGTTCAGTACGAGGCCCTGTTCCACTACCCCGAGAAGAAGCGCCGGCGCCTTTTTGAACGGGAGGGAACCGCACTGACACTGCAGCGCGGCCTCGGCTCCCTGTCAGGCACCCGTGAACTGTTGACAGAGCGCACACTCGCCCTGTCGATCGCCAGGCGCTTCGAAGAACCCCTCGTATCAGGTTTCAGCCGGGAGTTGCTGGGCGGTGAGACGCTCGGCAACCAGTCGTTGATCCGCAGGCCTTCTCACTACCCCAACTGGACACGGCATTGGCTCGACCTACCCATCACAGCGGAACGCGCTGAGGCCCTGGCCATGCTCCGCATGGCCGACCTTGGGATCGACGACGTCATGATCGACCAGCATGTCGGCGACGACGGCTCGGAGTCGCGGAAGGTAAGCCTCGTCCACCGGACCGCCAAGGGTCGTGTGCCGCTGGATTTCGCGGACGAGTCCGAAGGCACGCGTACGTGGTTCACCATGATCGGTCCCATTCTCACCACGCTGAGGACGGGAACGCTCGTCATCTTCGACGAACTCGATGCGAGCCTCCACCCGACGCTGTCCTCGCAGCTGATCCGGCTGTTCCATGACCCCACCACGAACCCCCTGGGCGCGCAGTTGATCTTCTCCTCCCACGACACCAGCCTGCTCAACCATCTCAACCGCGACGAGGTGTGGTTGACCGAGAAACTCGAGGACGGCGCCACTCGCCTCGGTGCGTTGGCGGAGTTCGCCGGTGAGCGGGTCCGGAAGTCGCAGAACCTGGAGAAGGCATACCTGCACGGCCGGTTCGGCGCGCTTCCCGATGTGGACCGGACCGAGATGCTGCGTGCTCTTGGCCTGATCGGCTGAGCGATGGGCGCGAGGAGGACCAAGGCCAAGGATCTCAGGCGCAGGACCGCGATCCGGCCCGAGCGCAAGACCATTGTGGTGTTCTGCGAGGGCGAGGCGTCCGAGCCGGACTACATCAACGGGCTCAAACGGCTCCCGACCATCCGCGGGAACACCGCGATCAACATCGAGGTCGCCACCGAACGAGGAGTACCACTCACCCTCGTGCAGTTGGCGATCGACCGTGCCACCGACGACGAGGTCGACGAGTGCTGGTGCGTGTTCGACGTCGAGTGGCCCAAGAACCACCCCAACCTCAAACGGGCCATCGCGCTCGCCAACGACCACGGGATCCACCTCGTCGTGTCGAACCCGTGTTTCGAGCTGTGGCTGCTCCTCCACTTCACGGACCAGACGGCGTTCTGAACACCTGTGAGGCCGAAAGCAGGAGCCGCCACCTCGACAACCGCCCTGGCAAGCGCATCGACGCCGAGAGGTACGTGCCGCTCCGTCGCGTGGCGGCCGGCCGGGCGGAGAAGCTGGCCGACCGCCACGATCGGAACGGGACCGCGTTCCCGAAGAACAACCCCTCGTCATCGATGTTCGAGTTCCTCACCGCGGTCGAACCGACGGAGAGGTGAGGTCAACCCAGCGCGTTGGCCGCGGCCACCGTGTCCACCAGGCCCGTGCCCTTGTCGTAGCTGGACAGGTACGGGCCGGACTGCTGGTAGGGGGCGCCCGCGGTGTACCGGTACGCGGTGGACTTCAGGACGTCCTCGATCTCGCCGGGGGTGGCCGTCGGCTTGTCCTGGAACAGTTGCGCGACGATGCCGGTGATCTGCGGCGTGGCCATCGACGTGCCGCTGATCACGTTGTAGGTCCCCACGTCCAGTGGGCCCGGGCCGTTCACCGGTTGCAGGCCGGTCGAGCAGATGGGCAGGTAGAGCCGGCAGGACGACAGGATGTTCTCGCCGGGGGCGGAGATGTCCGGCCAGGTGCTCGGGTCCGCCGCGGCGCCCCGGGACGAGAAGTCGGACACCGTGCCGTCGCGGGTGCCGCTGCCCTGGTCGTTGTACGACGCGACCGAGATGATGCCCGGGGTCGGGTCGGTGCCCGGCGGGTTGGACAGGTTCTCGGACCCGTCGCCGCCGTCGTTTCCGTTGGCCCACACCGTGACCACGCCCTCGGCCGCGAGTTGGCGCTGGAGCTGCACGGTCGCCGAGTTCGGGTCGAACGTGCCGCCGCCGGACGGGCCGTAGGAGTTGTTGATCACCTTGATGGGTGGGCACACGGCCGGCGACACACCCGGCCCGCACGGCGCGTCGTGGTTCTCCAGCACCCAGTTCAGCGCGGAGTCGGCGCCGACGATCAGCAGTGCCGCGCCCACCGACAGCGAGACGATCTTCGCGCCGGGGGCGGAGCCGCCGACGACCGAGCCGTCGGGCAGCGTGTACGGGCTGCCGGCCGCGATGCCGCTGACGTGCGTGCCGTGCCCGCCGAGCGCGAGCAGGTCGGTGTCCACCGTCGTCGGCACGTCGACCAGGCAGCCGGTGTCCGGCGGATTACTGTCAGTGAGGCAGACACCCTTGAGGCTGCGCACCACACGGGTGGCGCCGTCCGGACCGCGGAACGCCGGGTGAGTGGGGTCGATGCCGCTGTCGATGATCGCGACGGAGACGCCGGTGCCGTCCAGCGCGACGCCGTTCGCACCGACCAGGGTCTGCTGGGCCTGAAGGCTGCGGCTGGCGACCGTGCCCGAGTCGGCGAGGAGGGCGATCGGGTCGTCGCCCTCGACGTAGGTCACGCCGGCCAGCGCGCGGACGGTCCGCACCTGCCCGGCGGTACCGGACGCGGCGACCACGCCGATCTTGCGGAAGCTGGTGACCTCGGTGAGCCCGGCCCGCTGGACGGCCGAGCGGGCGGCGGCGAGGTCGGTGCCGTGGACGAGCACGGTCACCGGAAGCGAGTCGGCCGCGGTGCCGAGGGTCGCGGCCAACGTGGCCGAGACCGGGGCGGACGCGGGTGCCGCGACGGCGGGAGCCGCGGCACCGAACGTCAAGGCGGGAACGAACGTCAAGGCGGCGGCAAGAACGGCGATCTGGAATCTTCGGCTGGACATCTGACCTCCCAACTCCCGTTTCCTCCACCAACGAGGGACACACGAACGAGTGACGGGTCCAACTCGAAGCGTTAACGCACCCCCGGAATGCGCCGACATGGTTGAACGTTGAACCGAACGTGAACTTCAACGACTACCAGCCGAACGGCGAGCCGACGGCTGACCGCTGGGTGAGTGCCCTGCACCTGTTCGACGCCGGCACCGGCATGCCGCCCGAGGAGACGGTGGCCGAGCGGTGGGAGCGGGCACAGGCCCTGTTCGAGGCACGCGACTACACCGCGGCCGCGAAGCTCCTGACCGGCGTCGTCGAGGAGCACCCGAACCAGACGGCGCCCCGACTGCTCCTGGCACGCGCGTACTACCACTCCGCCCAGCTGGGGCGCGCCGAGGACCAACTGCGCGAGATCGTCGACCGCGACCCGGTCGAGCACTACGCGCACCTGATGCTCGCCCGCACCCTGGAACGCCAGGGCCGCCACGACGAAGCCGCCCCCTGGCTCCGCCTGGCAACCGCCCTCGCCGCGTGAGACCAGCTGGCCTGCGGGTGCCCGCGCCCCCGCAGGCCGGCATCCCGCATCGTCGGAACCGCCCCCTGATACCAGCTGGTCTGCGGACACCCGCGGCTCCGCAGGCCAGCACCCCCGCACGACCAGACCGCCCGCACACCATCCACACCCGGGCAGGCTGAACCACTCAAGCGCTCCCCCGTGAGCGAAACCACGGGCCAGCAACCCATTGGGCTCGAACCCACCGCATACACCACACGACCGGCCCCGCTCCCTGATACCAGCTGGTCTGCGAATACCCGCGGCTGCGCAGGCCAGCCCCCCGCACGACCAGACTGCCCGCACACCACCCCCACCGGGCAGGGTGAACCACTAAGAGTTCCTAACAAAGATGATCTTGGGTCTTTCGTCCTGCGTGGATGTTGATCTATGATGTGGGGTCGTGAGGCGTGGTGAGCAGCCGCCGTGGATCGTGCCGGACGGGTTGTGGCAGCGCATTGAGCCGTTGCTGCCGAAGCCAGCGCTGCGGAATCCGCGGTATCCGGGGCGGAAGAGGATCCCGGATCGGCAGGTGTTGTGTGGGATCTTGTTTGTGCTGCACACGGGGATCCAGTGGGAGTTCCTTCCGCAGGAGTTGGGGTTCGGGTCGGGGATGACCTGCTGGCGGCGCCTGGAGGAGTGGAACCGGGCCGGGGTGTGGCGGCGGTTGCATGAGTTGTTGTTGGCCGAGTTGCACGGTGCGGGCAAGTTGGACTGGTCCCGCGCGGTGATCGACTCCTCGCACGTACGAGCGGCGAGGCGTGGCCCAAAAGCGGTCCGAGCCCGGTGGACCGCGCCCGTCCGGGCTCGAAGCACCACTTCATGACCGAGGGCGCCGGTATCCCGCTGTCGTTCTCGTTGACCGGTGGCAACCGCAACGACGTGACCGAATTGGAGTCGTTGCTCGAGTCGGTACCGCCGGTTCGAGGCCGCCGCGGCCGGCCGCGCCAACGGCCCGACGAGTTGTACGGCGACCGTGCCTACGATCACGACAAGTACCGCAAGAAGGTGCGTGCCAAAGGCATCCGCCCACGGATTGCCCGCCGTGGTCAGCCCCACGGTTCCGGTCTGGGCAAGGTCAGGTGGGTGGTTGAGCGCACCGTGGCCTGGTACCACGGCATGAAACGCCTACGTATCCGTTGGGAACGCCGCGACGACATCCATGAGGCATTCCTCGGCCTGGCCACCTGCATCATCACCTGGCGACACGTCGCACGACTTTGTTAGGAACTCTAA
>NZ_JBJMIE010000182.1:0-14504 GCF_045807065.1 Actinophytocola sp.
CTCGAAGCACTCCGCCACGAAGGCGAGCCCGCCATGTTCCCGTCCTGACCATGGACGGCCGATCACACCAGCAACGCGACCGTCGCGAGTGACGCGGTGCCGCGACGCGGGCGCCCGCGTCGCGGCCCAACCGGACACCGAAACAAATCTGGTGCGGCGGGGGTAGACATTCTGCGACGGCAGGGTGTACTGTTCTCCTCGTACCGAAAAAGACAACGTCAAGCAGGCGCGGGAGATGACGGAACTACCCGCGAAGTGAGACAAGGCGGTCAGACCGCGCGGAACCCACGCGTTAGACCAGGGTTTCGGCTGGTGACCGGTAGGAAGTGCAAGACGCGGGCGGAGCCAGTGCGCTCGCGAGGTAGTGGTAGGTAGTAGTGAGTAGTAGCGAAGGCGGTCAGGTGTGCCGGCGCCGGTCAGTGAAGGGCACCGGCGCACCTGACCAGCGACGTCACGTACCCGGGGACCGGTCAGAACACAGGGCGCCGGGCCGTGATGCTCGTAGCAGTGCCAGGTAAGGAAACACGGAAAAGGAAGGGAAAGGGCGCATCATTGGATCGCCCGCCATGGCGATATCAAGCCGGGCGGGTACCGCAGGCCCATCAGATTGGTAGGTGGTTCTCGGTTACAGTTATGCGATCCCCGCACGGTCCGTGTCTCGCCCGGACAACGCGGGTGCAAGAAACCGGCCACACGGTCGGTAGACAATGGTGAAACCCAAACCCGGGGACCCTGGTGCTGTGCACGGCACCAGGGTCCTTGTGATGTGGAGGTGGAATGATCCCTCACCAACCCGACCCAGCCGCGCCAAGCGCGGGCAAGAAATTCGACAGTGACAAGTTCGATGACGAGCATTACCCCGCCTACACCATGGGTCGGGCCGCGGAGATGCTCGGTACCACCCAGGGATTCCTGCGCAGCCTCGACGAGCACGGGCTGATCCAGCCGGAACGATCCAGCGGCGGGCACCGCCGCTACTCCCGCTACCAACTGCGCATGGCCGCACGCGTCCGGGAACTGGTCAACCAGGGCACCCCCATCGACGCGGCCTGCCGCATCATCACCCTCGAAGACCAACTCCACGAAGCCCAGCAACGCAACAGCGAGCTTCAATCCTCCGACTGAGCCCCGCGGTGTGCCGTCGCACCGCGGCACACCGGCATCGGAACCAGCCCCGTCGACGCCGACCCTCGAACTGGTCCCTGTCGTGGTATTGGCCACGACCTGGAGCTACGACCGTCGCGTAAACAGTGCGCCGCGCAGCTGGGACGTGTCCTGGCCCATGGCAGCTCGCCCGATTCTCTTCGTCAACGGTGTGATCGTGCTCGACGGTCCCGGGTGGGATCCCCGGCCTCGGGGTCGGCCGGGTTCGTGCCGTCCGGGAACGCGGTCAGCCCGTCCTCGATCAGCCGGGCGGCCCGGCGGACCTCCCGGGTCACGGCGGCGATCGCGTCCGGCAGTGGGTGGCCGGGGCGCAGATGGGCGCGGAGGGCGCGGAACTGGACCCGCCACAGCCCGAGGAGCGCGGCGGCGGCGATCTGGGGTTCGGGATCGTCGGGCCGCAGGCGCGCCCGGGTGGCGAGCACGTCGGCGGCGACGTCGACGAACCGGTCGGCGACGTCGCTCTGGTACGCCCGCAGGGAAGGGGTGTCCCGGATCAGGTCGCCGAACCTGCGGTACTGGGCCAGCGCGTCGTCCTGGTCACCGCGGGCGGCGACGCTCGCGGCGAGACCGTGCAGCTCGTCGTCGAGAACCTTCAGCATCGCGGTCACCGGGGGTAGCGCCGGGTTCGACAGGTGGGTGCGCAACGCGTCGGCCGTCACCTCCAGCCGGTCCAGCAGCAGCGCCTCCTTGCTCGGGAAGTAGTTGAAGACCGTCTTCTGGGACACCCCGCACGCCTCGCCGACGTCGGCCACGCGGACGGCGTCGAACCCGCGCTCGAGGAACATCCGCGCGGCGGTGTCGGACAGCTGCTGGCGCATCGCGCGCTTCTTGCGCTCGCGCAACCCTTCCCCGGCCGACTGGCCGGTTCCCGTCGGTGCCATGGGACCAGCCTACTTCAGCGGCAAGAAAACTACTGCTACAGTACTTTTATAGCTGCTGAATCTTTCGAGCCGAGGAGCCACCATGGCCCAGATCCACATCGTTCGGGACTACCCGCACTCGCCCCTGAAGGTGTGGCGGGCGATGACCGACCCGGACCTGATCCCGTACTGGACCTCGACCGGCAAGGGCGCTCGCGCCGTCGGGTTCCGGCCCGTGGTCGGCAACCGGTTCCAGTTCGTCGCCAAGCCGATGCCCGGCTGGCGGGGGATCGTCGACTGCGAGGTGCTGGAGGTCCAGGACCAGGAGCTGCTCCGCTACACCTGGGTCGGCGCGGAAGGCGAGACACCCAGCCACGTGCTCTACCGGCTGGAGCCGACGTCCGAGGGCACCCGGTTCACCTACCACCACACCGGGTTCACCGGGATCGGCGGGTTCGCGATGGCCAGGCTGCTGGGTTCGGTCCGGACCAGGATGCTCACCGTCGGAGTGCCGGCCCTGCTCGCCGAGCTGGACGAGACCGGCGCGCTGCGTCCGGGCGCGCCGCTGCGGCTGACGAAGTCCCGGTGAACGTCCTCGCCCAGGCACTGGCGCTCGTCGCGGCACTCGTGCACCTGTGGATCTTCACGATGGAAAGCGTTCGCTTCCGCCGCCCTGACGTGCACGCCATGTTCGAGGTGCGTGCCGCCGACCTCGCCGCGGTTCGCCCCTGGGCGTTCCACCAGGGCTGCTACAACGCGCTCCTGGCCCTGCAGACGCTGGCCGGCGTGGCGGCGGTGCACCTGGGCGCCACCGCTGCCGGCCGAGCCCTCGTCCTGGCGGCCGGCGCGTCCATGCTCGCCGCGAGCGCGGCCCTGGTCGCCTTCGACCCCCGCCGAGCGCGGATCGCCGGCCTGATCGGCCAGGGCGCACCCGCCCTGGCCACCGTCATCGCCGTCCTGGCCTGACCCGAACGCCACCGCCCGATCGGACGCGGCAGCCGCTGCCGCCAGGTGCCGCGGCCCGGAGCCGGCGATCCCACGCGCGGCCACCGGAGACGCCGGGGTCAGCGCATGGTCATCGGCCTCGGGACAGCCGGACCAGCCGACACTCAGTGAATCGTGGCCGGCCTACGTCCTTCGCCCAGCGCGAAATCGCGCCGTGTCGGCCTGCGTGTCAGGCTACCCTGACATGCATGGCCGAGGACCCGTGGATCGAGGGCCGGCAGGCGTGGCGCCGGCTCGCGGAGTGGAACCAGTTGGAGAATGACGTGCATAGCGCGCGCCCGCTCGACGCTGACGGCGCCCTGCGGGCGTTGGGCGACGTCGGCCTGGTGCGGCGGCTGTTGGACCAGGCGGAGTTCGAGGCGGTGCGCAGTGCGCGCCGGCAGGGCCGGTCGTGGTCGGAGATCGCGGTTCGGCTCGGCGTGACGCGGCAGTCAGCCTGGGAGCGGTGGCGCGATGTCGACGACAACGCCGCCGACAACGCCGCCGACGCCGCTGCCCCGGCCGGTGGGACCCGGCATGACCCGGTGACGGGTGCCGCGGTCGAACTGTCGGCGCAGGCGCGGGAGCGGCGCCGGCGGTCCTCGGTGATCGTGCCGGACGTGGTCGGTTCGTCCTGGCCCGACGCGAGGCAGTTGTTGAGTGTCAACGGCCTCATCGGTGTCGACGCGGAGTCGGACGGGCCGCCACGGATCACGGACCCCCGGCCAGGCGAGGTGGTGGTCGACCAGAGTCCCGAGGCGGGGGCGAAGGTGTCGCCGGGGACCACCGTCAAGCTGTGGCTGTCACGTCGTGGTGGTGGCGCCGGCGTGCGTGAACCGCGCCGGCCCGTGCCGGACCCGGTGCCCGGTGCCAAGATGCGGGACGAGGTCACCGACCAGGCCGTGTGAAGCCACCAGGTCCGCGGCGACGCCGCGGACCTGGTGGCTCAGCCCGCGATCCACACCGTCTTCGGGTTCACGAAGGAGCGGGCGCCGAAGGTGGCCAGCTCTCGGCCGTAGCCGGAGTTCTTCGCGCCGCCGAACGGGACCTCGGGGGTGGACTCGGTGAACTTGTTGATGTACATCATGCCCGTCTCGACCTCGGACACGAACCGCTGTTGTTCCTCCGGGTCGGTGGTCCACGCGCTGCCGCCGAGGCCGAACGTCGAGTCGTTCGCGATGCGGATGGCCTCGTCGGCGTCCGCGGCCTCCCACACCAGTGCCACCGGCCCGAAGAACTCCTCGCGGTGGCCGGGGGAGCCGTCGGGGATGTCGGTCAGGACGGTCGGCGGGTAGAAGTTGCCGGGGCCGTCGAGCGGCTCGCCGCCGGTGAGCAGGCGGGCGCCGGCCTTGACCGTGTCCGTCACCTGCTGGTGCAGCGTCTCCAGCCCGTCCGGTGTGGACAGTGGACCGAGGTCGGTGTCCTCGGCCATCGGGTCGCCGACCTTCTGCGCGGCCATCCGGGCGACGAACTTCTCGGTGAACTCCGCCGCGATGTCGCGGTGCAGCACGAAACGCTTCGCGTTGACACAGGACTGGCCGTTGTTGAGGAGCCGGGAGGTGACCGCGTTGGCGACGGCGTCGTCCAGGTCGGCCGACGGCATCACGATGAAGACGTCGCTGCCGCCCAGCTCCAGCACGCTCGTCTTGATGTTGCGCCCGGCGGCCGCCGCGACCGCGCGACCGGCGGGCTCGCTGCCGGTGAGCGTGACGGCCCGGACCCGGTCGTCGTCGATGATCCCCTCGATCGCGCCGGAGGAGACGAGCAGCGTCTGGAACACGCCGTCGGGGCAGCCCGCGCGGCGCAGGACGTCCTCGATCCTCAGCGCGACCTGCGGCACGTTCGAGGCGTGCTTGAGCAGGCCGGTGTTCCCGGCCACCAACGCGGGCGCGATGAAGCGGAACACCTGCCAGTACGGGAAGTTCCACGGCATGATGGCGAGCACCGGCCCGAGCGGCTCGTAGCGGGTGAAGACGTTGGCGCCCTCGACGGGCCACGGCTCGTCGGCGAGCATGTCGGGCCCGTGGTCGGCGTACCAGCGGCACCCCTTGGCGGACTTGCGCACCTCGGCCACCGCCGCCGCGAGCGTCTTGCCCATCTCCAGGGTGGCGAGCCGGCCGAGGTCCTCGGCCTCCTCGTCGAGGAGGTCGGCGGTGCGCCGCAACAGCGCGGCCCGTTCGTCGTAGGAGGTGCGCCGCCAGTCGCGAAACGCGTCGGCGGCCTTCCCGAGCTTCTCGTCGAGCTGCTCGTCGGTGAGCGGCTCGAAGGACCGCGACGTCTCCCCGGTGGCCGGATTCACGCTCTCGATAGCCATGCCGGAGGCTACCCCTGCGACCGCCGTCCGACACCGCGTGCACGCCCACTTCCACGTCTGGACACCGACCACCACGGGATCAGGAGAACTCAGTCGTCCAGGGGGCGGTAGAACTCGGCCGCGGTGACGGTGGCGGGGACGCCCAGCTCGGCGGCGACCGCGGTGATCGCGGCGTCGGCGACGGAGAGGTCGGCCTGGCCGTCGGTGGTGAAGTACGGGGCGATGAACGTCTCGTAGTGGGCGCGGGCCTCCGCCGCGGTGTGCCGGCCGAGGAACGTCCGGATGTGCTTCACCGTGGTGTCGGGATCGTCGTGGATCATCCGCAGGGCCCGCCGGTGGGCGCGGACGACGGCCCGCACCGCGGGGTCGTCCGGCCGCAGGTGGGTGGGGTCGACGGCCACGCCCACGGTGGGGATCCGGAAGTGGTCCCCGACCCAGGCCAGCACGCGCCAGCCGCACTCCGCGGCCACCGCCTCCGGTGCCATGGTGCTGCCGACGAACGCGGCGTCGATCGTGCCGTCACGCAGTTGGCGCAGGTCCATGCCGTAGTCGCCGGGCGTCCGGACGACGGTGTCGATGTCACGGTCCGGGTCGAGACCCGCCCGGCGCAGCACGATCCGCGCGAAGCACCCGGGCGCGGTGTGCGGGGCGTGCACCGCCAGCCGTCGACCGGCCAGGTCCGTCAGGGAGGTCAGGCCGGGGCGGGCGAGGAACCAGAACAGCGGGCGGTCGGTGTTGACGTTGAGCGCGACCCAGGGGACACCCCCGGTCAGTCGGGACAGCACTGCCCGGCCGAGCCCGATGCTCGCGCCGCGGCGCAGCCGGTCCTCGTCCCAGGCGCCGCCGTCGTGCAGTGCGACCCGGACGTCCTCGTCGGCGTAGAAGCCCTGCTGGTCGGCGACGTAGGCGGCCAGTTCCTCGTGCAGGCCCCGTCCCACGTAGGCGAGATCGATGGTGTGCATGGGCGCCTTTCTCAGTACATGGCCATTCCGCCGTTGACCGCGGCCGTGGAGCCGGTCATGAAGGCGCTGTCCTCGCTGGCGTAGAAGGCGACCGCCTGGGCGACGTCGACCGGGCGGACCAGGCGGCCCAGCGGGGTGGCGGCCACCTGCCGCCGCGTCTGCTGCTCGTCGAGCACCTGCGAGATCCTGGTCTCGGCCACCGGGCCGGGCTCGACGACGTTGACCGTGATGCCCCGCGGACCCAGCTCCTGGGCGAGGTACCGGGAGAACTGCGTCAGCGCGGCCTTGGCCGTGCCCAGCGCGATCATGCCCTCGCGGGGCCGGCGGCTGAGGCCGGTGCCGAGGTAGATGATCCGTCCCCAGCCCTGGTCGGTCATCGCGGGCAGGACCGCCTTGGTGACCACGAACGCGGCACGCATCTCGTCGTCGAGCTTGCCGCCCAGTTCCTCCCACGTCATGTCCCGGAACGGCTTGATCGCATACGGGGTGAGCGCGTTGTGCACGAGCACGTCGACGCCGCCCCAGGCCGTGCCGACGCGCTCGATCATGCTCTCGACCGCCGTTGGTTCACGCACGTCGGCCCGCACGGCCATCGCGTGGCCGCCTTCGGCCCCGATGCCGGCCACGACCTCGTCGGCCGCCACGTCGCTGTGGAGGTAGTTGACCACCACCCGCATTCCCCGCGCGGCCAGCAGGCGCGCGGTGGCCGCGCCGATTCCGCTGCTGGACCCGGTCACCAGTGCCACTCTGCCGGTTGTCCCGGTCACGGGCCTGCCTCCTGTTCGCCGTCCGGGGCGGATCGCCCCGTGGAGCACGTGTCGACGGCCGCGGTGTGGTCGAGTTCGCGTGGCGACCGCGAGTTCAGCCGCGCCGGCGTGCCGGTCCGGGGACCGCGGTCAGCAGGCCGCGCTGTCGGGGAAACGGCGGTAGATCGTCTTCTCGGCACGCCGCGCGTGGAGACCGAGGAAACTAGTTCCGTTTCACAGCCTCAAGAGTGCTCCGCCGCCCCCGCGCTGTCAAAGAAGCGGTCGTAGGCCGTGCTTGCGGTGGACCCGAACAGAGTTGTCTCAAGTAGACAGTCGATCAGTGGTGGCGGGGTCAGTCGGGTGGGGGATCGAGGCGGAGCTGCGCCCAGGGGATTTCCCTGCTGCCGCGGTGGATGAGGATGGCGAGGCGGTTGAGCAGCCACGGCGTCTGGATGCCGGGGCGCTCGTAGCCGAGGAGCCGGCCGCGGTGGCTCGGGGTGACGAGCGCGGCGGTGATCTCGTAGGTGCCGTCCGGCGCCGGAGTGGTGATCAGGTCCGCGATCTTCCCCAGGGGGCGGCCGGCGGTGTCGTAGGCGGTGCTGCCCAACAGTTCACTGGCGCGCATCGCGGGCTCCCGGGATGCGGCCGATCACCCGGTCGCGCAGCCAGCGTTCCAGCGGGGGCGTGTCGTACAGTTCTCGGCGCAGCCCGATGGTGATGTGGCTACCGATCTCGGTCACGTCCTGGAAGGGGATGCGCAACGGAGGGGGGTCGGACGCCGAGCGCATGCGGCGGGCGAGTGCCGCGATCCAACGCCCGAACCAGCCGCCGATGCGTTCACCGAGCGGCTGCTGGCCGACGAGCAGGGCGGCGATGGTGACGCGGCCCGCGTCGTCGACGTCGAGCTCGACGTCGTCCACCTTGCCGATCTTCCCGCCCGCCAGGTCGACGATCTGCCGGTCCAGCAGGTGGAAGTCGATCCGCAGCGGATCCGGTCGCTCGTGTCGGTCGGTCATTGGCCGGCTCCGGTGATGATCATCAGGGGGATGGCTGCGACGGCGACGATCAGGATGATCACGAGGAACGTGACGCCGAGCAGGTTGCGCACGCGTCCGTTGACCTGGTCGCCGAGGTAGTCGCGATCGTTGGCCACCACCAGGATCGGCAGGTAGGTCAGCGGCAGCACGACCGCGGAGAACACCAGCGAGTACTCGGTGAGCTGCACCGGATCGATCGTCGTGAGCAACAGGGCGGCGCCCAGCACGACGCTGGTGAGCACGACGGTGTGGAACCGGGCGGCCTGCCGCGGTGCGACCCGTTTGCCCCATTCCCAGCCGAAGTACTGCGCGACCGTGTAGCCGCTGGACAGCCCGGTCTCCAACGCCGCGCCGAACGTCGCGGCGAACACACCGATGATCACGACCGCCAGACCGACCTTGCCCAGCGCCAGGGCGACCGGGAGCACGGTCTGCCCGATGCTGTCGACCGAGACCGACAGCGGCTCGAACACCACCGCCGCGCACCCCATCAACGCCAGCGACAGCACCCCGCCCAGCGGGAAGCCGACGAACACGTTGGCCCGGGCGGTCACCAGGTCCCTGCGCGTCCAGTTCTCCTCCACACCACCGGAGGACAGGAAGAACACCTCGTACGGTGTCATCGCGGCCGCGAACAACGCGACGGTGAAGTAGCCGTAGGTGGCCCAGCTCTCCGACTCCGGCGGCCCATTCGTCAGCTCCCCGCCCAGCCGCGACCAGTCGGTGTGCAACGCGAACAGCGCGACCACGAACACGACCAGGGTGAGGCCGAGCAGCCCGAAGAACCGTTCCAGGTTCTCGAACTTCACCCGCCACAGCACCACCCACACCGCGACCGCGGCCAGCGGCACCCACAGCAGGTAGTGCACGCTGCTGGCCAGGTGCAGGGCCAGCGCGACACCGCCGATCTCCGCGCCGAGCGTCATCAGGGTGATCAGGTAGGAACCCGTGAGGTTGACCAGCGCGATCCTGGCCCCCAGCCGCTCCCGGACCAGGTCGAACACCGGCCGCCTGCTCACCGCCGCGACCCGGCTGGCCATCTCGGCGTACACACAGATCCCGACCACACCCACCACCACGACCCACGCCAGCCGCATCCCGAAGCGGGCGCCGGCCTCGGAGTTGGCGACCAGGTCACCGATGTCGACGAACCCGCCGATCGCGGTGAGGATCCCCAGCGTGATCGCGAACAGGCGCTTCACCGGTGACCGTCCACGAAGGCCCGGAGCCGCTCACCCAGGTCCCGCAGCGCCCGCACCGCACCCCGCATGGCCCGCTCGTCCCGGTCCACCGCCAGACCGGCCTCGTTCACCCGCCGCACCGACTCGGCCAACAGCGGAACGATCTGCCGCTGGAGCGCACCCGCCCGCTCGTCGGGGACCTCCTCACCGGCCAGGTCGCTCTGCGCCGTCCCCACCGTGTCCCTCGCCTGCCACAACACCTGAGTCACGTACGGCGCCAGCACACGTCCCTCGAGATCGGCCTCCACCACCAACCCGACCGTGCGCACCTGCCCCAGCGCGTCCTGCGCCGCCCGCACGGCCACGACCCGGTAGTCGTCGAAGCTGGTGGGCAACACGACCGGAACCGCGAAAGCGACCAGGACCAGCGTCACCCCGACCAGCCACACCACGCCTGATCGACCGATCATGGCCACAAAATACTCGCGGCACACCTCTTTCGCTGAATGTCATGCCACAGAAACAAAGCACTTTCCCGTCAAAACCGACGGACAGGACTGAGATAGCGGGTGGCATGCGGCCAACCAACCGGACGCCGGCCGGCCGACGACTGAGGTCCCCGGTCGTGGCGGGTCAGTCCTGGACGTCGTCGATCGACGGCGGCGACACGTCCTTGGCTTTCGTCGGGTCGGTGGTCAGGCGAGGTCGAGGACGGTCTTGCCGGTGCCGTGGCCGGAGTCGAGCCGTTCGTGGGCCTTGCGGACCTCCTCGAGCGGGAGGACCTCCGTGACCACGGGCCGGACCTGGCCGCGTTCGAACAGGGGTGTCATCTCCTCGAGACGGCGGCGTTCGCGGGTGAGCATGATGCCGTGCAGCTGCTGGTTGCGGTGGTAGAGCGGGGTGAGCTCACCCGCGGGGGCCAGCACGGTGGCGATCCTGCCGAACGGTCGGGTGGCGGTCGCGCTGGCCACCACGTTCTCGCCGCCGACGAGGTCGAGCACGGCGTCGACACCGGCGCCGTTCGTGTGGTCGAGTGCGACGTCGACGACGTCCTGGGTCCTGTAGTCGACGGCGGTGGCGCCTAGGTCGGTGAGCAGTTGCTGGTGGTCGGTGCCCGCGGTCGCGAGGACCCGGGCGCCGGCGGCCACGGCGAACTGCACGGCGAAGGAGCCGACGCCACCGGCGCCGGCGTGGACGAGGACGGTCTCGCCGGGACGTACGGCCAGGCGGCGGACGATCGCCTCCCAGGCGGTGCCGCCGGCCAACGGGATCGCGGCCGCTTCGACGTGGCTGAGGTTGCGCGGCTTGGGTGCGACGATGTCCGCGGCGACGACGTTGTAGTCGGCGTAGCTCCCGGCCCGCGAGTTCAGCTCCGGGGTGTAGTAGACCTCGTCGCCGGGGGACAGGCCGGTGACGCCGGCACCCAGCGCCTCGACCACGCCGGACACGTCGCCCCCGAGCACCGCGGGCAGCGGCAGGTCGGGAATGGCCTTGCCCTGCCGGATCTTCGCTTCCACGGGGTTGGTGCCCGAGGCCATGACCCGGACGAGCACCTGGCCGGGCCCCGGCGCGGGCCGCTCGACCTCGCTGAGGTTGAGCACCTCGGGGCCGCCGAACTCCTCGATCACCACTGCTCGTGTCGCCATGGCACGTCGGCTACCCGGCGTCGGACCGGCCAAACGAGCCCGGCGGGGGTCGCGTTCGCCCTGATCAGCGGTGGCCTGCGGGGTGCCGCTCTCAGGTGAGGACGAAGTAGCGCAGCCACAGGTAGGGCGCGGCCACGGCGATGGTGACGGCGGTGACGACGACGCCCTTCCGGGTGAACTCCCAGAAGGAGATGGGGGTGTCGTTGCGCAGGGCGATGCCGAGGACGACGACGTTGGCGCTGGCGCCGATGGCGGTCATGTTGCCGCCGAGGTCGGCGCCCAGGGCGAGGGACCACCACAGTGCTTCGGCGTGGGTGGGGTTGTGGATGTGGGTGGCGAGGTCGGCGACGAGTGGGCTCATGGTGGCGACGTAGGGGATGTTGTCGATGATCCCGGACAGGATCGCGGACACGGCGAGGATGAGCATGGTGGCGGTGAGGGCGTTGTCGCCGGTGGCGCGGGCGGCGAGTTCGGCCAGGTCGGCGATGACGCCGGTCTTGACCAGGGCGCCGATCATGACGAAGAGGCCGGCGAAGAACAGCAGGGTCTCCCACTCGACGCCGGCCAGGTAGTCCTTGGGCCTGCTGCGGGAGAGCAGGACGAGGACGCCGGCGCCGAGCAGCGCGACGACCGAGGGCGCGACGTGGTGGACGGAGTGGGTGACGAAGGCGGTGAACACCGCGAGCAGCACGGCCCCGGACTTGACCAGCAGGCGTGGGTCGGCGATGGCCTCGCGTTCGTTCAGCTCCATGACACCGGCCGCGCGTTCGGGGTCGACGGTGAACGAGTCGCGGAACAGCCGGGGCAGGACCAGGGTGAACACCGCGAGCTCGACGGCGATGATCGGTGTCATGTTGGCGAGGAAGTCGTTGAAGGACAGTCCTGCGCGGCTGCCGATGATGATGTTCGGCGGGTCGCCGATGAGGGTGGCGGCGCCGCCGATGTTCGAGGCGAAGACCTCGGCGATGAGGAACGGGACGGGGTTGATGTCGAGCCGGTCGCACACGAGCAACGTGACTGGCGCGATGAGCAGCACGGTGGTGACGTTGTCGAGGAACGCCGAGGCGACCGCGGTGATCAGCACCAGCAGGACCATGATCCGCAGCGGGGATCCCCTGGCGCGTTTGGCCGCCCAGATCGCGGTGTACTCGAACACGCCGGTGCGGCGCAGCACTCCGACGATGATCATCATGCCGAGCAGCAGGAAGATGACGTCCCAGTCGACGCCGGTGTCGTGGGAGTAGAAGGCGTCCGTCGAGCCGACCACGCCGAGGCCGAGGACGATCCCGGCGCCGCCCAGTGCGGCGGTGGTCTTGGGGACCTTCTCGGTGGCGATGAGCAGGTAGGCCACCACGAAGACGGCGATCGCGATGCCGGTGCTCACGGCCGGCGCCCGGTGGTTACTCCGGTGCCGGCTTGAGCGCGAGCTGCAGCAGCCGGGATGCGGTGATCACCCCGACCCGCTCCTGGCCCCGCATGACCACGGCCAGCGGGCAGCGCAACCGCGCCATGACCGCGGCGACCTCGATGATCGTGTCGTCGCCCCGCACCACGGCCAGTTCCGGCATGTCGTCGCGGAGCAGCGCCCGGACCTTCTTGCCCCGCAGCCTCTCGCACATCCGGTCGGCCATCGACTCCGTGAGCACCCCGGCCAGCGACGGGTCGTCCTGGACGTAGGTGGGCACGAGGACCCGCAGCACCTGCGAGGTGGGCAGGATCGACAGCGGCTGCCCGGCCTCGTCGGTGACCACCAGCCCGGGCAGCCGGTTCTCGGCCAGCTGCGTGACCGCGGTCCAGGCGTCGTCCTCGACGCCGATCACCGGGAAGTCCTCGGCCATCTCGCTCGCGTGCACTCCCGCAGCGTACGACGGCGCGAGCGCGGTCGTGGACCGGCGACATGCCACCTCCGGAGTCGGTCGTGCACCCGTCCCCCGAACGAGGACGGGACGCCGACCAGACTTCCCGGCACACCACCCATCAAAATGCCGCAAAGATCGACGAGACGCAAACCGGGCAACAACGGCTCCCCGGCCGGGGTGACGTGGTCGCCGTGACCGTCGAGGGCATCGGCGACATCGCCAACCGTGTCGTCGCCGGCCGTTCGGCGCCCGTCACCGCACCGGCGCGGCGGAGGCCTCCCGCTCCGCGATGACCGTTAACGCTCACATGATGGTTGTCGTTTGCGCGGAACTCCTTGATCCAACCGACACCTCCTGGCCCATTGAGATGGTTTCGGAGCGCGTAATCAGGCGTCTCTCTTGACATCAGACAACTGTGAGCGTTAACAATCTAGGTGCTAGACAGCTGTGTGTGCTCGCCAGTGTCCGGTCGCTGCCGACGGGAAAAGAGATCTGGATGATCACGGAATGCGTCAACGGCGTCGTGGACTGGCGGCAGTGGTGGTGGCCACGGCCGCGGCGGCCATGCTGACCGGGCCGGCGGTCGGGTCCCCCGGCGTGGCGAGGGCCGGTGCCGATGTGGCCGAAGCGGACAGTGCTGCCGCGGTGGTGGGGAGTCCACCGATGGGGTGGGCGTCGTGGAACAGCTTCGCGGCGCGGATCAACTACGGCGTGATCAAGGCGCAGACCGACGCGCTGGTGTCGAGCGGGCTCAAGGACGCGGGCTACCAGTACGTCAACATCGACGAGGGCTGGTGGCAGGGCACCCGGGACGCGGCCGGCAACATCACGGTCGACACGAACGAGTGGCCCGGCGGGATGAAGGCCATCGCGGACTACATCCACGGCAAGGGCCTGAAGGCGGGCATCTACACCGACGCCGGCCGGGACGGTTGCGGCTACTACTACCCCACGGGCCGGCCGGCGGCACCGGGTTCCGGCAGTGAGGGGCACTACGACCAGGACTTCCTGCAGTTCTCCCAGTGGGGCTTCGACTTCGTCAAGGTCGACTGGTGCGGCGGCGACGCGGAAGGCCTCGACGCCCGCGGCGCGTACCAGGCGATCAGCGACGCGACCGCCCGCGCGACCGCGCGGACCGGACGCCCGATGGTGCTGTCGATCTGCGACTGGGGCAAGCAGAACCCGTGGGACTGGGCGCCCGGCATGGCGACGATGTGGCGCACCAGCGGGGACATCATCTTCTGGGGCGAGAGCCCGTCGATGGACCGGGTGCTGGCCAACTTCGACGCCGCGCGGCACCCCGGCGCCCAGAGCGCGGGGCACTACAACGATCCGGACATGCTCGTCGTCGGCATGCCCGGCTTCAGCGCCGCGCAGAACCGGACGCACCTGAGCCTGTGGGCCATCTCCGGCGCACCGCTGCTGGCCGGCAACAACCTCGCCACCATGAGCACCGAGACCGCGAACATCCTGGCGAACCGCGAAGTCATCGCCATCGACCAGGACCCCGCCGGTCGGCAGGGGGTCAGGGTCGCGCAGGACGTGTCCGGGCAGCAGGTGTACAGCAAGGTGCTCGCGGGGAGCGGCCGCCGAGCCGTGGTCGCGCTCAACCGCACCAACGCCACCGCGAACATCACCGTGCGGTTCGCGGACCTGGGCCTGGCGAGCACCGCCACCGTGCGCGACGTCTGGAGCGCAGCCGATCTCGGGAGCAGGACGACCAGTCACACGGTCAGCGTGCCCGCGCGTGC
>NZ_JBJMIE010000183.1:0-16107 GCF_045807065.1 Actinophytocola sp.
CGGGGAGACGCTCTCGGCGTCGCCGCAGACCATGCGGGCCAAGCGGGCGTGGGCGCACTCCAGCGTCGCCGGCCGGCCGTCGGCGGTGTCGCGGTCGGCCGGGTCGGCCGGGGTCATGCCCAGAATCAGGTAAACGTCGTGCGTCGTGGCGAAGAACTCGGCGGCCCCCAAGTCGCCCAGGAGTGCGCAGACCGGCGTCCGGCGGATCCCGGTGTAGACCAGTTCGCCGGACTGGAGGCGCGCGGGGTCGGTGCGGGCGGCCGGGACCGGCCGGCCGTCGATCAACGGGATGACGTCCGTGGTGGTCGAGGGTCGGCGGCCGTTCTCGATGCGGGAGAGCGTCGTGGTCGACCAGCCCAGTTTGTGTGCCAGTTCTGTCGCGCTCAGGCCGGCCTTCTCACGTACCTCGCGCAGCATTCCGCCCAGTTCTCGGTAAGCGGCCGACTCGTAACGATTGCCCATGTGCGTCACGCTAGGCCGGACATCCTCGAAAACCAGCACTCGGCGCGCCAAGTCCACCCCATCGACGCACGTCACCTTCTCTCTTTCCCCAGTAGAAAGCCTTCCCCGGTGGAAAGTCATGGGGCGGCCAGTGCCTCGGTGGGGGTCAACCGGGCGGCGCGGATGGCCGGGTACAGGCCCGCGAGCACGCCGATGACCAGTGCCGAGCCGACTCCACCGAGCGCGGCGACCGGTGGCACCGTGGCGGGCCAGTCGCGGGACGCGGCATAGCTCGCCGCACCGAGCACGCCGGCCGTCACCCCGAACAAGCCGCCGAGCAGGCACAGCACGACCGACTCGGTCAGGAACTGGACGCGGACCTGTCCCCTCGTCGCACCTAGTGCCCGCCGCAGGCCGATCTCGCGTTTGCGTTCCAGCGCCGAGATCACCATCGTGTTCGCCACGCCGACGCCGCCGACCAGCAGCGCCACGCCGGCCAGTCCGAGGAACAGCCCCGAGAACGTGGTCTCGGCGATCCGCTTGGCGGCCAGGGCGTCGGAGGGGCGGCTGACGACGATGCGGCCGGGGTTCTCCGCGAACACCGTCGCGGCGAGCACCTCGCGGACGGCCTCCAGCTGGGACTCCTGTGCACGCACGTAAACCACGGTGGGGTGGCCGTCGAAGCCGAGCCAGGTGCGGGCCGCGGACCAGCCGACGAGCACGGAGCGTTCCAGGTCCGGCGCCAGCGGGACCGGCGCCAGCACGCCGATGACGGTGAACCACCGGTCGCCGAGCCAGATCGTGGGTGCCGGCTCGCCGCGGCGCAGTTCGGTGATGCCGAGGCGGGTCGCGGCCTTGTCGCCGAGCACCGCGACGGGCAGTGCCGAGGTGCCGGCGGTGAGGTAGTGGCCGGCGGCGAGCCGCGCGCCGACGGCCGGCAGCAGGTCGGCCCGCGCGGCGAGCACGGTCAGCCCCGAGGGCTGCTCGGCGGGGATGCGGTCGGAGCGCCAGACCTTCGCGTGGGTGTTGGCGACCGCGCTGGTGCGCTGGACGGGGCCGATGCGTGCCGCCATCGCGGCGGCATCCTCGGGCACGGGGGGAAGTGTCTGGGTCCGCTGGTCGTAGACGGCCTGCGCACGCAGCAGGTTGGTGCCCAGCGCGGACAGCTGGTGGTCGAGCGCCCGCTGGCTGGACGCCGGGATCCCCACCACGACCACCATCGTCGCGATCCCGATCGCGATGCCCAGCGCGGCGAGAACGGCACGCAACGGCCGGGTCCGTGGCCCGACCAGTCCGAGCCCGACCAGGTCCACGAGGCTGAGCCGAACGGGCCGGGTCGTGGCGTCGCTCATTCGGACACCACCCGCCCGCACGGAAGCGGGCACGAAGCCGGCGCACCGCTCGCCCGAAGTCCCGGCAGCAGAACCGAGGTGCCGGTCGTCTCACGACCCGGCAGCCGAACCCGCACGCCGCTCGGCCCGGAACCCAAACGCGGGGGCGTGGTGCCGGTCATCCGAGAACTCCTTGCAGGGAACGGGAATCAGTGCGGATGCGGCCGTCGCGCAGCTCGACGCGGCGGGGCAGGGCGGCGGCGATGTCGCGGTCGTGGGTGATCACGGCGATGGTGGTGCCCGCCCGGTTCAACTCCGTCAGCAGCGCGAGCACGGTCCGGCCGGTGGCGGTGTCGAGCGCGCCGGTCGGCTCGTCCGCCAGCACGATCGCCGGCTCGTTGACGAGTGCCCGTGCGATGGCGACCCGCTGCCGCTCCCCGCCGGACAGCTGGGCCGGCCGGTGCTCGGTCCGCTCCCCCAGCCCGACCCGTTCGAGCGCGGCCACCGCGCGCGGGCGCCGGTCGCGGCGGCGCACCCCGGCGTACAGCAACCCCGTGGCCACGTTCTCCGCCGCCGTCAGGCCGTCGCTGAGGTGGAACTGCTGGAACACCAACCCGATCCGGCGGGCACGCAACGCCGACAGCCGCCGGTCCGGCAGCCCTGACACGTCCTGGCCGTCGACCTCGACCGTCCCGCTCGTCGGCCGGTCCAGCGTGCCCATCAGGTGCAGCAGGGTCGACTTGCCCGAGCCGGACGGGCCGACGATCGCCAGCAACTCGCCGCGTGCCACCAGGAGCGAGACGTCGTCGAGCGCGCGGACCCCGCCGGGGTAGGCCTTGCTGACGTTGCGCACGGCCAGCACGGGTGGGACGGGTGACATGGGTGGCGCGGGTGCCGTCATGACGCACGCACCACCCGCAGGCCCTCGGTCAGCCCGTCGCCGCTGACCTCCACGAGGTCCCCGGCGAACATCCCCGTGGCCACCCCGAGCAGCCGCGTCCGCCCGCCGGAGACGACCTGCAGCGCGTACCCGCCCTCGCCGAGCGCCAGCAGCGCGGTGACCGGCACGGCCAGCACACCCTTGTGGGTCTCGGTGACCACCCGCACCCCGACCGGACCGGAGTCGACCGCGGCGACCGCGTTCTGGTCGTCGACCGCGATGTTCGCGATCTGCGAGGGCTGGCCGCCCGAGGAGTCCGGCTGCGTGACGATCGCGCCGACCGTGCCCGCGGTCGCGGTGCCGTCGGGCAGTGTCAGCGTGACCTTGTTGCCCGGCTTGACGACCGCGACGTCGATCTGCTGCGGGTCCAGGCGCGCCGACACCGTCTTCACCGTCGACGTGTACGCGAACAGTTCCGCCGCGGCCGGCGCGCCCGGCTGCGCGGTCACCGAGTCGATCCGGACGGTGCCGGGCAGCATGACCACGTCGCCGACGTCCAGGGCACCGGACTCCGGCATGCCGTTGCGCTTCTGCCAGCGCTTCAGCGCGTTCTGCGTGTCCACGGTGAACGCCTCGCCCCGACCGGGGTCGCGGTAGCCGAGCGCACGCAGGTTGCCGATCAGCTCGGCCACGTCCGGGCCGGGCGGCATGCCGAGTTCCAGCCCGCGGTACAGGGGGGTCTCGCCGAACAGCAGCGGCACCGGCTGCGCGTCCACCGCGTACAGCTTCTCGCCCCGCTGGACGACCGTGCCGACCGCGGGCAGCCAGGTCACCGTGCCGGGCTTGCGGCCGGTGAACGTCGTCGCCGTGCCGAAGCCGAGCGTGCCGCCGACCGTGACGGACGTGACGAGGTCCGTCCGCGTCACCGCCACGGTGTCCGCCGCGGCCGGGTGGACCGGGCCGGGGTCGGGCGCCGGTTCGGCGAGCCGGCTGTACGCGAACACCCCCGCGGCACCCACGACGAGCACGGCGGCCAGCACGGGGAGCAGCCACCGCTTCACTTGTGCGCGGACTCCTTCTCACAGGAGCCGACGAGGTTGAGGCCCTTCGAGATCGACTCCGAGTCGTTGTTCGGGCCGCCGAACTCGATCCCGCGCCGGTCGTCGCCGGGGGTGGCGGGCGACTCCTCGACGTAGCGCACCCCCTTGGCGCGCAGGCACAGCACGACCCGGTGCACGAAGTCGGCGGACTCGGGGTTCGCGGTGTCGTACTCCCAGGGCGGCAACGGTTTCGAGCCGAGGCAGGCGGCCTCCGCGGCGGCCTCGTCCCCGGCGCTGGGCGCCTCTCCCTGCGCGGGTGCGGCGCTGTCACCGTCGCCGCCGATGGGCTTGTTCTTGCGGAAGCCGTGCTCGCCAAGGCACTGGTTGTAGGCCTGGAACAGCTCGTCGATCTCCTCGGAGGTCATGTCCAGCCGCTCCCTCGGGCGGCTCGCGGGCGGCGTCGCGCTGGACACCGCCGTGGTCGTCGGGGTCGATCCCGTGGTCTCCAGTGTCGCCACGTGGTGCTCCGGCGCGGGCGGCGTCGAGCAGCCGGCCAGGACGGGCAGGACGGCCAGGCCGGCCAGGAGGGCGAGCCCGGCGGCGCGCACGAGTGGGTTCATGCCGACGAGGATGGCCGGCGGGTGTGAAGATCCTCTTCTGAACCTGTTCGGGTTTCTTCACAGTTCGCGGGCAGGCGCACGGTGAACGTCGTCCCGGCGCCGGGTGTGCTCGCCACCGCCACCGTGCCACCGTGCGCCTCGACCAGCTGCCGGGCGATGGCCAACCCGAGGCCGCGCCCGCCGGTGGCGCGGCTGCGGGAGCGGTCCGCCCGCCAGAACCGGTTGAACACGTGCGGCAGGTCCGCCGGCGCGATGCCGCTGCCGGTGTCGCTGACCTCGAGCACGACCTCGTCCCCCGCGCGCCGGCCGCGCAGGGTGATCCGGCCGTCCGGCGGGGTGTGGCGGACGGCGTTGGTGAGCAGGTTGCCCACCGCCTGGCGCAGCCGCACCGGGTCGGCCCGCAGGCGCAGGTCACCGTCGGTCTCCACGGCGACGGTGGCGGTGGCCGTGCCGGCGACCTGGGTGAGCAGCTCGCCGGCGTCGACGTCCTCGGGCCGCAACCGCAGCTCCCCCGCGTCGGCCGCCGCCAGGTCCTGCAGGTCGTCGACCAGGTGCTGGAGCACGAGGGTCTCCTCCAGCAGCGACTCGACCAGCTCCGGGTCCAGGTCGGCCACGCCGTCCTGGGCGGCCACCAGCCAGCCCCGGATGTTGCCGAGCGGGGTGCGCAGTTCGTGGGAGACGTCGTTCACCAGGTCCGTGCGCTGCCGCTCGACCCGCGCGAGGTGCTCGGACATCTGGTTGAACGCCGCGGCCAGCTCGGCGACCTCCCACCGCGCCCGCACCTCGGCCCGCGCCGAGTGGTCGCCGGACCGCATCCGCTTGGTCGCCGCGGTCAGCGCACGCAGCGGCCGCAGCACACGGCCGGCGAGCACCATGCTGACCCCGACGGTGAGCACCAGCACGATCGCGGCGGCGGTCACCAGCCGCACCCCGCCCGCCGCGGGCAGGCCGACCACCGCCGGTTCCGCCGGCGCGCTGACGAACAGCAGCGCCGCGGGCGTGACGTAGGGGGTCAGCAGCAGCCGCCGGCTCCAGCTCAGGCATTCGAAGAAGACCTGCCGGTCGACGCGCTGGCCGACGGGCACGAAGGCGCCGGAGCCGGTGAGCCGGGCCTCGAACCCGTTCATGGCCCGATCCTTGAGGCAGTTACCCAGGTAGTCGTTGAGGATCAGCATCGTCTGCTGTTCGGTGACGGTCTCCTTCGACACCAGCGAGTTCTCGGTGACTCCGACGCTGTCGCAGTCGGCCCCGCGACCGGCGGAACGCACGAACGACCGACCGCTCGCCGACTCGACCACTGTCGCGGCGACCCCCTCGGCCCGAAGGCACTTCGCCGTCGCGTCGGCCTGCTCCCGCACGAACGCCCGCTCCTCGGGCAGCAGCCGGAACGGACCGACCGCGCGGGCGTCGATCCGGTCGTCCGGGGCGTGCGGGTCCAGCGTGACGTCGACCGCCAGCGGGTCGGCCACCGCGGCCGGTTTGGCCGGCAGTGGCGGGTCGTCCGGCCCGAACGCACCGGCGATCGGCACGCGGTTGCCGGTGGTGAGCCCGATCCGCAGGCCGGTGGCGCGGCTCAGGTCCGCGAGCACCGGCGCGACGCCGTCCCAACTCGGGTGGGTGGCGGCGTAGGCGAGCACGCCGTCGTAGATGCGGGCGACGCTCGCCCGGCTCTGGCCCTGCTCGGCCTGGATCGTGCCGGTGGTGCTCTGCACGGACAGCCAGGCGGTCGCCCCGATCGAGCACATGGCCACCAGCACCGTCCCGGCGAGCAGCCGCGACCGCAGGCCGTGCGGCCAGCGGCGCTCAGCCCTCACGCCGGCGGCCATCGGTGATCTTGTAGCCGACGCCGTACACCGTGCGCAGGTACTCGGGGTCGCGCGGGTCGTGCTCGATCTTCCTGCGCAGGTTCATGACGTGCACGTCGATGGTCCGCTCGGTGATGTGGCCGTCCAGCCCGTACGCCTGCTCGACGAGCTGGCCGCGGCTGAACACCTGGTCCGGCGCGGCGACCAGCGTGGCCAGGAGGCGGAACTCCGCGGGCGTGCACGGCACCGGTCGCTCCCCGACCCGCACCTCGTGCCGCACCGGGTCGAGCACCAGGTTCCCGATCCGCAGCGAGGCGGTCGCCGGGCGCGCCGCCCGCCGCAGCAACGAGCGCACCCTGGCCATCAGCTCACGCGGGTCGTAGGGCTTGGTCAGGTAGTCGTCCGCGCCGAGGTCGAACCCGAGCAGCTTGTCGTCGGCGCCGGCCCGCGCGGTCACCATCAGCACGGGCAGGTCGAACTCGCGCCGCAGCACGCGGCACACGTCCATCCCGTCGACGCCGGGCATCATCACGTCCAGCACCAGCAGGTCGGGCCGGTCGCGGCGCACCTCGTCGATGGCCGATCGCCCGTCGGCGACCACGCGCACGGTGTGCTCCTCCCGGCACAGGTACCGGCGCACCAGCTCGGCCTGCTTCGGGTCGTCCTCGGCCACCAGGACATAAGCACACACGCGCGTTTCCTACCAGCAGCGGCGCTCGCCGCGCCAGCACGATGTGCCGGCGGGCACGGATCCGTGCCCGCGGCCACCTACCGAACGGCTACCGCGCGGCCGGTCGCGGTAGGCGGGCGGCAACCGCCGGTCGAGATCATCCGGGGCATGACGGCTCCTCCCCCACCCCCTGACGAGTCCCGGTCGCGGCGGGCCACCCGGATCGCGTGGATCGGCTGCGGCACGCTCGGTGTGCTGTTCGTCGGGTTCGGGGTCTACGCGGCCATCGCGTCGGCCACCACCACCGACCCGAGCATGCGGACGCCCGACCTGCTGATGGCCCTGATCGGCGTCGTGTTCGGCGCGATCACGGTCGTGGGAGCGCTGCGGCTGCGCCGGCGCGACCCGTCCGGCGTGCGGTTCGCGTCGGCCGTCCTGCGGTTCGTCCTCGTCGTCGCGGGCGGCAACCTCGTGTTCACCGTGGTCGACGGGATCGGCCACAACCTGGGGCACTTCCTGTGGTCGCTGGTCACCACGATCGTGTCCGCGACCCTCGTCGCCGCGTTGGAACAGCTGCGGGCCGCGCTCAGCCCACCGCCGCCCGCCGATCGCTGACGGCGGCACGCGCGTACTCCCGGACCAGCTCGGGCACGGTGTAGCGGCCGGCGATGCGCGGGGTGAGCAGCTGCGCGGCGACCAGCCGGTCGATCTCCTGCTGTGCCACGGCATGGGTGGTCCCCGCCAGCGCCGCGGCCTTCTCCGCGGTCAGCTCCGCACCGGGCACCGTGCCGAGCAGCCGCAGCACCTCCTGGGTGCGCCGGGGCAGCCGGCGGTAGGAGTACGCGAGGCAGGCGCCGACGTTCGCCCGCGGGTCGCCGTCGATCACCAGTTCGGCGAGGCTGCCGTTCTGCCGCAGCCTCCTCGTGTAGGTGGCGAGCGACGGCGTTCCGGACGTGCTGAACCGCAACGCCGCGACCCGCAGCGCGAGCGGCAGGAACCCGCACGCCCCGGCGAGTGCCCGGACCGCCGCCGGCTCGGCGTCCGCCCGCACCCCGAGCGACCCCCGCAGGAGCCGCACCGCGTCGGCCTCCGCGAGCACGTCCAACCGCACCCGGGCAGCGCCGTCGACGGCGGCGAGACCGTCGAGACCGCCGCGGCCGGTGACGATCGTCCGGCAGCCCGGCGCACCGGGCAGCAACGGCCGGACCTGGTGCGCGTCGGCGGCGTTGTCCAGCACGACCAGCACGCGCCTGGTGTGCAGCAGCGACCGGTACAGCGCGGCGGCGGCATCCGCACCGGCCGGGATCCGGTCGTCCGGCGTGCCCAGCGCACGCAGGAACCGGCGCAGCACCTCGGCCGGTTCGGTCGGCGCCTCCTCGGCGTAGCCACGCAGGTCGGCGTACAGCTGGCCGTCGGGGAACCGGGCCGCGGCGCGGTGTGCCCAGTGCAGGGCGAGGTGGGTCTTGCCGACGCCGCCCATGCCCACGACCACCACGGCGCGGTGGTCGCGCGCGGCCGCGGTGAGCGCCGCCAGTTCGTGGCCCCGGCCGGTGAACCCGGCGACGTCGAGCGGCAGCTCCGCCGGCGACACGGGCCGGGACGGGTGCTCGTCGGACCGCAGCGTGCGGGCCAGCGCGCCTTCCAGCTCCCGACCAGGGTCGACACCGAACTCCTCGCGCAGGCGGACGCGGACCGTGTGGAACGCCGTGATCGCCTCGGTCCGCCGGCCGGCCTGGACCAGGGCGTCGACCAACGCCGCGTGCACGGGCTCGTCGTACGGGTGCCGTTCGGCCAGGGCCTCCAGGACCCGCGCGGCGGCGGCCGGTTCGCCCGACGCGAGCAGGGCCTCACCCCGGGCGAAGGTCGCGGCGAGCTGCTCGCGTGCCAGGCGCGCGAGCACCGCCGGGTCGGCACGGTCGGCGGGGACGTCGGCGAGAGCGAGGCCCTGCCACAGGGACAGGGCCTCGCCGAGTGCTCGCGCACGTTCCCGCGGCGCCAGCGACTCGGCGGCCCTGACGAGCACGCGGAACCGCGCCACGTCGGTGACCACGTCGTCCGGCACCAGGCCGTAGCCGACCGAGGTCCGGCGGATGTCGAGCGCGTCCCCCGTCGCGGTCCGCAGCCAGCGACGCAGCCTGTGCATCGCGACCGTGACCGTCGACCGGGAGATCCGCTCACCCCAGACGACATCCTCGAGCCGGGCCTCGGCCACCCCCGGCGAACCGGCCTCGGCGAGCAGCGCGAGCAGGGCCCGCGACAACCCGGAGGAGGGCCGGTGCAGTGTGCCGCCGCAGCGGACGCCGACCGTGCCCAACACGACGACCTCGGGTCGCGCAGGAACCACGAGCTTTCCCTCCCCCAGGTTTCACTCTGGTGAAAAAACCTCTTCAGGTCTTCACCTGAGTGAGAGAGTAGACGCCGGGGAGGGTCAGCTGTCAACATGTGTGAAGGATTTGGCCGTGCGGAACCACGACAGTCAACGAGGTGAGGATGACCGCGGAGAGCGAGCAGTCCCAGCGCACGCTCGCGGAGAAGCTCGACCACCTCTTCCGCACCGTCCGCAAGGCGAACCAGCGCGAGTACTCCAACGAGGAGGTCTCCACCGCTATCGCCCGCGACCAGAACGTCTCGCTCTCCGCGTCCTACCTGTGGTACCTGCGGACCGGCCAGCGCGACAACCCGACCTTCAAGCACCTCAACGCCCTCGCGAAGTTCTTCGGGGTGCCGCCCGCGTACTTCTTCGACGACGCCACGACCGAGCAGGTGGAGGCCGAACTGGCCCTGCTGACGGCGATGCGGGACGCGGGGGTGCGCGACGTGGCGCTGCGGGCCTCCGGGCTGTCGGCCAGGAGCCTGGACACCATCACCGACATGATCTCGCGCGTCCGTGAGCTGGAGGGCCTGTCCTCGTACGAGGAACAGCGACTTCACCGTGAATCACAATGACATCACAGGGAGAGATGGCACACTGGCGCCCGTGGACTTCTCGGCGCTGACGGCCCGGTGCGCGGCGCGGCTGGCCGACCTCGACATCCCGAGGCCCTTCGACGTGGCCGCCTTCTGCGCCGGTGTCGGCCGCCGCCGCGGCCGGCCGCTCACCCTGCTCGGCCACGACCTACCCGCCGGCGGCCCGCACGGCTTCTGCGTCAGCACGCGGAACGCGGACTACATCGTGTACGAGCGGGCGACGAGCCCACTGCACCGCGAACACATCATCCTGCACGAGGTCAGCCACCTGCTCTGCGGGCACACCGGTGGGGACGCCCTCGACGCCGACCGCGCGGGACGGCTGTTCCCCACGCTCGACCCCACCGTCGTGGCGCGGGTGCTGGGCCGCTCGTCCTGTTCCACCGAGGAGGAACAGGAGGCGGAGCTGCTCGCGTCGATGATCCTGCGGGCGGCGCACCGGCGGGACCGCGTGCCGGGCCGACCGGCGGGCGACGGTCTGGGGCGCCTCGAAGCCAGCATGTGATGACGACGCCGTCGCTGCCCTACGTGCTGGTCGCCGTCGTGCTGCTGGTCGGGCTCACCCAACGGCTCTACGGACTGGCCCACCACCCCCGCGACCCGCTGCGCCGCGTGGTCTGCGTGTTCCTCGCCGGGATGCTCGCGGCGACGGTCGCGCAGATCTTCTCCGACGCGATCGACCGCGGCAGCGGGGTGCCGCGGCTCGGCGCCGCCCTGAGCGACGCCGGCGCGATGGTCGCGGCCTGCACGGGGCGGCTCTTCCTGTTGTACGTCAACCACGACGGGCCCGAGGCGCGCGCCAGGTCCCCGCGCCGCTACGCCGGTCTCGCGGCCGCGCTCGGCGCCGCGGCGCTCCTGTTCCTCGCGGTGCCACCGAAGGCGGACCAGCACACCCCGCTCTACTTCGCCGTCTACATCTGGTACGTCGGCATCACCATGGTCTCGACCTGTTCGCTCTGCGTCCGGTACGCGCGGCGCACCGACCTGCCGTACCTGCGTGCCGGGTTGTGGCTCCTCGTCGCGGGCACCTGGTCCGGGCTGGCGTTCCTGGCCGTGCAGAGCGTGCTCCTCGTCGGCGAACGGACCGGCGCGGTCGACGCCGCCGCGGTCGACGCGGCCGCCGGGGACCTCGAACTCCTGACCCAGGCACTGCTCCTGGCCGGGGTCGGGCTCCCGTCGTGGGGCCCCGCGCTCGGCGACCGGGTGCGCTGGTTCGTCGACTACCGCTCCTACCGGCGCCTGCGCCCGCTGTGGCTGGCACTGCGCGACGTGGAACCGGGGTTCGCGTTGCTGCCCCCCGACCGGGCGGCTCGGCGGTGGCCCCGGGACGTCGGATTGCTGCTCTACCGCCAGGTCATCGAGATCCGGGACGCGCAGCTGGCCCTGCGCCCCTACGTCGGCGCCGACGTCCCGGCGAACGCGGAAGACCTCGCGACACGCGCCGGACTGTCCACCGAGGACGTTCAGGCCACCGCCGAGGCCGCGGCCATCGCGGCCGGGATCGCGGCGAAGACGCGCGGCAGCGTACCCGCCGAACCGGGCGGTGTGGTCGGGACGGCGCCGGGAGGTGTGAGCCTCACCGAGGAGGTGGCGTGGCTGCGGCGGGTCGCGCACGCGTTCACCACGTCCCCGATCGTGGCCGCCTACACCGGCCCCGGGCCGGTGTAGGCGGGATGTAATCGCCCGTCCCTACCGTCCCGGGCATGGTCGACCGACACCAGCAGTGGACGCCGCCCGTCCGCCGCCGCTGGCCGCTGTGGCTGGGCCTGGGGGCGGCGGTCGCGGTGTTCCTCGGCCTCGTTCCGGTGCTGGCCGCGCGGATGCTGGACAGCGGTACCGGCCCGACGCTCCCCGCGAAGCCGGCCGACTTCGTCGCCTCGGACATCCTCGCCACCCCCGCCGGGGGCAGGCAGCTCGACTCGGCACGTGCCCGGCTGACCGGCCCGCACTTCACCGTCGGCTTCACCTCACTGGAGATCACCACCACCGCGGGCATCGACTACCGCGCCGCGGACGGGTACGAGCTCCTCCGGCTCTCCCCCGTCCTCGCGACGACGGCCTCCGCGCCGACCGAGGACGTCGGGGCAGAGGTCGTGGTCGACGGCCGGGCCCACCGGATCGACGCCGGCAAGGTGGCGGCGGGCGGGCTCACCGTGAGTGTCCGAAAAGGACATACCGCCACCCTGCGGATCACCGACGAGGGACGCACCCAGTCGCTGGACCTGCGCACCGGAGAACGGGGCCGCGACGCGATCCCGGGCTACTACCCGCGGGTGACCCTGAGCTGGCCGGACGACGACTACCACGAGATCGGCAAGACCACGTCGGGCGGTTGCCGGCGCCAGACCAACCTGACGGCCCTCTTCTTCCCGACCGAGTCGGCGGTGGAGCCGTGGACACCGGAACTGGGCTGGGCCAAGCCGGGACGGGGCTGGCTCGCGATCTCGTACTCGTCGATCGTGGCGCCGATAACGGTACCCGCCGACCCCCGCAACATCGCCGACCTGGCCGCCTGCACCGACCTGCTGAACTTCACGTGGGACCTCGCCAGAAGCGTGGCCGTGCGCACGGCGGACGGCGAGGCCGCGCCGACGCGGGTCGAGGACGTCGGCGGCCACGGCGCCTTCGTCTTCGACGTGCCCTTGTCGACGCGGACCGCGACCCTGCTCGTCCACCCGGCCGGCACCTACGACGCCGGCGACGGCCGGCCCCACCCCGTCGAGTGGTCCGAACCACCGCCGACCGCCCGGCTGGCCATGGCATCCGAGTGAACCGAGGAGTGAACCCCTTGTACGCCAACCCACCCCGCCTGGCCGGCACGACGATCACCGCGGGCGTGACCGCACTCGTCGGCGGGCTGTTCGCCGTCCTGTTCCTGCTCGGCGGCGCCTACCAGGTGGTCATCCTCACCAGGGACCACGCGCCCGCGTGGCAGAGCGTGCTCGGCGGCGGTCTCGCGGTGGCCGCCGGCGCGCAGCTGGTGCTGTCGGTCGTCGGCGCGGTCGCCCTGTTCCGCCGCAAACCGCTGGGCCGCCCGCTGGTCGTCACCGGCGCCGCCGCGGGACTCGTCTGCCTGGCGCTCCGCGTCACCGAGAACGCGACGGTCGACGGCGACGTGGACACCACGCTCTTCATCGTCTACTGCGCCGGCCTCCCCGCGCTCGCGGCGCTGGTCTTCGCGCTGCTGTCACCGACCCCCGACCGAGGAGGGCAAAGCCATGTCTGACCACCTACTCGACGAACGTCAGCTGCGGGAGGGCGCCGCGCACGCCGAGGAGCTGCGGCAACGGTTCGCGGCGGTGTACGAGATCCAGCGCGCCGAGCGGCACACCGCACGCGCCACGCAGGTGGACGTCACCGCGACCGTCGACGGCACCGGTCACGTGCTCGACCTGCGCATCGAGGACCGCGTGCTGCGGCGCGGGCATCCCGGCCTGGTGGGGCCGGCGATCACCGAGGCCGTCGGGGCGGCGCGGCTGCTCGCGGCGCAACGGGCCAAGGAACTGATCGTGGGTGGGGGACGGTGAACCGGGACGACCGCCTGTACGCCCTCGTCCGGGAGATCGAGGCGAACGTGGCACGCGTCGAGGAGACGGTGAGCACGGCGCGGCGGGCCGAGACGCGGTTCCCGATCCCCGGCGGCGCGGGCACCGTCGTCGTGGACGGCGCCGGGCAGCTGCTGTCCGTCGACCTCGATCCGCGGGCGTTGCGCACCACCAGGGGCCACGTGCTCGGCGAGCAGGTCTGCCGCGCGATCGCGCAGGCCGACGCGGCGGCCGCACGCGACCTGCAGGACCGGATCGCCGCGGCGAAGCGGCACATCTCGTTGTGATCTCGTTGTGAGGAAAGGACATTCTCGTGGGTGACGGGTACAAGGTCGTGCCGCAGGCGTTGCGGGGCGCCCAGCAACCGTTCGACGAGGCGGCCCACACGTGGGCCGACCTGAACAAGGACCTGGACGGCTGGCGGCTGGCCGAAGGGGACATGGGTCTGATCGGCCGCCAGACCGGGATCATCGACCTGTACAACGGGGCGGTCGCGGAGGTGCAGCGGGAACTGTCCGCCGGCGCCACCATCTTCCAGGACGCGAGCACCAACCTCGACCTGGTGGCCAAGAAGTACGAGGCCCAGGAGCAGGCGTACTACGAGCAGTTCGGCTACACGGAGGCGAACCTGTACGGCGTCTCCCAACCACACGACTGAAAGGCAGCACCGTGCCGCCGAAGGCCAGGGAATACACGAAACCGGAATGGCCTGAGCACGCCGCCACCATGCTCAGGGACATCGCCGGCTTCCTCCAGATGGACGACGTGATCCACCAGCTCGAGGTGGTCCAGCACCAGATCTACGGGAACGTGCCCCGGATCGTCGAGCTGGGCGAGAACTGGGCCGCGAAGAAGCCCAGCGGGTCCGACGCCAAGAAGCTCGGCGACCTCGCCACCGACATCACCGGCGCGGCGACCAACCTCGCCAGCTACTGGGAGGGCAGCGCCTACGACGCGTACCAGAAGTACGCGACGGCGACCGTGACCACGCTGACCACGGACGGCAAGGCCATGGACTCGATGTCCACCGGGCTGGGTAACTGCGCCAAGATCATCTACGACACCTACTCGCAGATGCTCACCACCATCGGGAACATCGCCGCGGACCTGACCGGCCTGAACGTCACCAACTTCCTCTTCGCGGCGAGCATGGCCATCCCCGGCGTGGACCTCATCACCGCGGGCGCGGAGGTGAACAAGATCATCTCCACGCTGGAGGACTTCGTCCGGCAGATCGCGGGCCTGATCGCCGGGGCGGTCAAGCTGTTCGGCGACTCGATCAAGACGGCGCTCGCGTTCGACACGTTCGGCAGCGACTTCGTCGCGCCGCCCGCCGTGCCGACGAGCTTCGCGGAGGGTTCCAGCTGGCAGGTCAAGCAGAGGCCGGACAACACCACCCACCCCTACGACCCGAACAATGGCCGGGGCTGACCCTCCCCGTGCCGGGGTCAGCCCGCGTCGGTGTCGATGCGGTCCAGTGCCTCGGCGAGGGTCGCCGGGGGGTGCCAGAACGGGATCCGCACGTGCTGGGCGAAACCGTTGAACGCCGAGAAGGCCGGTCCGGCCACCAGCCGCACACCGTTGCGGCGCGCGTGCTCGACCAGCGTCACCGCGTTGGCGCCGGTGTCGATCCACAGGCCGGTGCCGCCGGCCGGGCGCTGCCAGGACCACTTCGGGCAGCGCTCGGTCAGGATCGCCTCGGTCTCGTCCAGGCAGGCACGCAACTCCGCCGCGCGCCGGGCGCGGGCCTCCTCGCTGCGGTCCAGCAGATCGGCGGCGACCAGCTGGTCGGCGACGGGCGTGGCGAGGTCCGCGGCCCGGCGCAGGCCGACGAGGCGCGCCAGCAGCTCCGGCGCGGCGCGCACCCACCCGACCCGCAACCCGCCCCAGAACAGCTTCGACGCCGTGCCCACCAGCAGCGCGCCGGGAAGTGGCGGGAGCGCGTTCTCGGGATCGAGGGCCAGGTCGGCGAAGGAGGTGTCGTCGACGACCGGGACGCCGAAGCGGGCGGCGAGGTCGGCCAGCTGTCGGTGCCGAGCCGAGGAAAGGGCAATCCCCGTCGGGTTGTGCACGCCCGGCTGGCAGTACAGCAGGCGCGGCGGGCGGTGCTCGAACCGCCGGCGCAGGTAGTCGAGGTCCAGACCGTCCTCGCGGACCGGGATGCTGACCAGTTGCGCGCCGGCGTGCCGGAACGCCTCCAGCGCGCCGCGATAGCTGGGCTCCTCGACGGCCACGTCGTCGCCGCGGCTGACGAGCGCGTGCGCGATGAGCCAGACGGCGTGCTGGGCACCCGAGGTGATCAGGACCTCGTCCGGACCGGTGGCCAGACCACCGCGCGTGTACCGGTCGGCGACCGCCTCACGCAGGCGCTGCAGGCCTTTCGGGTGGTAGCCGTCGGTGGCCACCTCCGCCGCCAGCTGCGCGTGGTCGATGGCGCGGAAGGCGTCGGCGACGATCGGCAGCCCGGGCAGCGCCCCGCTGGTCAGGTCGATCTCCGCGCCGTGGTGGCCGGTGTAGGTGACCAGCCGCGCGTCGCCGGGCAGCGAGCCGAGCACCCCGCGGCTGCGGATTCGGGACCCGGTGCCCTGGCGTGCCTCGATCAGGTCCTTGGCGGCCAGCGTCTCGTACACCCTGGTCACCGTGCCGCGTGCGATGCCGAGCGCCTCGGCGAGGCCGCGTTGCGACGGCAGGATCGTGCCGTCCGGCAACGTGTTGCTGCGGATCAGGTCGGTCATGGCCTCGGCCAGCCGCAGGTAGAGCGTGTCGTCGTGGGTCGTGGCCCAGCCGTCGAGCAGGCGGCTGAGCGTC
>NZ_JBJMIE010000184.1:0-5471 GCF_045807065.1 Actinophytocola sp.
ACACTCAATAACTACAACAACCACTTCATAAATTCGGTGACGTGCGCGATGAGCACGTCGTCGCGGTCCGCGAGCGGGTGCGGGTCGCCCTTGGGGGTGTTGTGCTCGACGAACACGGCCGGTACGTCCCGGCCGGGCCGGCGGCCGAGCCACTTCTCGGCCAGCTCGATCTCCTCGGTCCGTTGGAGGACCACGACGTCGACGTCCGTGTCCGCCAGCTGCTCCGGGCTCATCTCCACGGTCGCCGGCCAGTCGTGCCCGCAGCGGCCGCCGCCCCACGGGCCGCCCTCGGGCAGCGTGGGCAGCAGGTACGTGTGCTGCCCACGGACGAACGCGTTGGTCCAGGAACCGTGCACGTGCCAGAGCATCACCCTCATGGCTGCCGGATGCCCGGGAGAACGATGGTCAAACCGGCGCCGCGCAGGGTATTCCGCTGCTCGTGGACGTGTTGGTGTTGCGTGCCCTGAAGATCGGCGACCTGCTCGTGGCGGTGCCCGCGCTGCGGGGGCTGCGCCGCGCGTTCCCGCGGGACCGGATCGTGCTGGCCGCCCCGGAGGGCCTCGCCCAGCTGGTCGCGCTGACCGGTGCGGTGGACGAGCTGCTGCCCACCCCCGGACTCGGTGCGCTGCGCTATCCGGGCACGCCGGGGGTCGCGGTGAACCTGCACGGCGCCGGCCCGGAGAGCGTCGCCGACCTGCTCGACACCAGGCCGGCGCGGCTGGTCACCCACCGGCACCCGGCGTTCCCCGAGGTGGCCGGGCCGCCGTGGCACGAGGAGACGCACGAGGTGCGCCGGTGGTGCGATCTGCTCACCTGGCACGGGATCCCGGCCGACCCGAGCGAGCTGCGACTGGCCCTGCCGGAACTGCCCAGCGTCGCACCGGACGCGGTCGTCGTGCACCCGGGTGCGAGCGTCGAGAGCCGGCGGTGGCCGGCCGAGCGGTTCGCCGAGGTGGCCGGGACGCTCGCCGCGGCCGGGCGGCACGTGGTGGTCACGGGCAGCACCGGCGAGATCGCGTTGGCGGAAACCGTGGCACGGCAGGCGGATCTGCCCGACGACGCCGTGCTCGCGGGGCACCTCGACCTGACCGGGCTCGCGGCACTCGTCGCGGCGGCCGCGCTGGTGGTCAGCAACGACACGGGTGTCGGGCACCTGGCCACCGCGTACGACACACCGTCGGTCGTCCTCTTCGGACCGACGCCACCCGACCGCTGGGGGCCACCGGCCGACCGGCCGCGACACCGGGCCCTGTGGGCGGGCACCGACGGCCTGCGCCGACTGTCCACGAAGGACGTACTGGCCGCCGCGGAGGCGGTCGAGCGGGCCTGACGCCGGTTCAGCCATCGGCGACGCCCTGAACGGGCGCCCCGGCGAGCCCCGCGCTAGCCGCGGCGGATGCGGTTGATCAGGCCCGAGGTCGAGCGGTCCGGCAGGTAGCGCAGGATGCGGACCTCGCCGCCGTACCCGCGGACCACGTCCGCCTCGGCGAGCAGGTCGGGGTGGTGGTCGCCGCCCTTGGCGTAGATCTCCGGCTCGATGCGGCGGAGCAGCTCGACCGGCGTGTCGTCGTCGAAGACCGTGAGGTGGTCGACGCAGCCGAGGCTCGCGAGCACCGCGAGGCGGTCGTGCAGGCCGTTCACCGGGCGGTCCGGGCCCTTCAGCCGCCTCACGCCGTCGTCGGAGTTGACCGCGACGACCAGTACGTCGCCGAGCCGCCGAGCCTCGTTGAGGTGCGTGACGTGGCCGCGGTGCAGCACGTCGAAGCAGCCGTTGGTGAACACGATCCGGCGACCGGCGGCGCGGTGGTCGGCGACCAGCTCGGCGAGGCGGTCGTGGTCGACCGCGACACCCGCGCCGTCGCCCAGCCGCGCGGCGAGGTCGGCGAGCGTGCACACCGCGGTCTCCGGGCGGTGCACCACGACGTCGGCGGCCGCCTGCGCCAGCTCGACCGCGGCCACCGGCGAGAGTCCGCCGCAGCGGGCGACGGTCAGCGCCGCGCAGAACGTGTCGCCGGCGCCCGCGGTGTGGTTGTCCGGCGCGGGCCGTGCCCACGTGCGGTGCGGGGGTCGGGTGCCGTCGAGCAGCACGGCGCCGTCGCGGTCGAGGGTGACCACGGCGGCCGCGGCGCCGGTGCGTTCGAGGATCGTGGCGCGGTGCGCGGTCAGGAAGTCGACCTGTCCCTCGCGGGGGACCGGCATGCCCAGGACGGTCTGCGCCTCGCCGGCGTTGGGCGTGACGAAGTCGGGTCGCAGCTGCGCCCACCGGCACGGCTCGTGCGCGTCGACGACCAGCAACGGAAGTCCTTTTCGGACTTCTCGCAGCGCGTCGAGCACGGGCCCCGACAGCAACCCCGTGCCGTAGTCGCACAGGACGACCGCGTCCACCTCCGGAACGTCCACACCGGACAGTGGCGCCTGGTCGCGGTCGCCGTCGTCGAGGCGCACGAGCACCTGGTCGCCGGCCACGACCCGTCGTTTCGTCGTGGTGCGCCGGTTTCCCTCGACCGCGACGAGCGAGGTGTCCACGCCGGACTCCTCCAGTGCGGCCAGAAGCCGCCGGCCGCTGTCGTCGTCGCCGACCGCGGACACCATCCGCACGTCGGCCCCGAGTGCGGCCAGGTTGACCGCGGTGTTGGCCGCACCGCCGGGCGCGGCGGCGTGGTTGGCCACGGCGACGACCGGCGCCGGCGCCTCCCGGCACAGCTTCTCGGCGCTGCCGCTCAACCATTCGTCGAGGATCATGTCGCCGATCACGAGCACCCGCGGGCGCCTCGCGGCGAGTCGGCCGGGCACGTCCGCGGTCAGTTCGGTGCCCCGGTCCAGCAGTTCGGTCATCGCAGGCTCACCTCCTTGGGCGCGACCAGCCGCATCGCGGCGGCGGCGACCTCTTCCGGTGTGACGTCAAGGCATTCCTGGTGGTACGGGCAGCGGAACTGCCGGCACGGCGAGCACGACACGCGCCTGCCGAGCAGCACGGCCGGCGCCGCGCGGGGCGGCATCTCCGTGCGGCCCTCGGTGCCGGCGTAGGTGCAGACGACCGGGGTGCGGGCGGCGTCGGCGAGGTGCAGGCAGCCGGAGTTGTTGCACACCACGACATCCGCCCCGGCGACGACCGCGGCCAGCTCCGGCACGCCGACCTCCCCGAGCGGCGCGACCCGCGCGTGGCCGGCCCCACTGACGACCTCGTCCACCAGCGCGGCCTCCTTGGGCGAGCCCGTGACCCGCACGGTATGCCCGGCCTCGGCGAGCAGCCGCGCGACCTCCGCGAACCGCGCCGCGGGATAACGCTTGCTCGGGCAGGACCCACCGGGCGCGAGGACCACGCCACCCGTCCGCGCGACCGCGGGGACCGCCAGCTCCAGCTCCGTGCCGGCGGGCGGAACACCCAGCGCGGCAAGGAGATGGAGACACCGGTCCACCTGGTGGGTCCCGGTGGGTGGCGGGGTGACCCAGTGCGTGGCGAGCGCACCGCCGAACTCCGCCGAGTGCACGGCACGGATCCCGATCCCCGCGAGCATCCCGACGTGCGCGACCGGCCACGGCGACTGGCTGTGCGAGGTGAACACGATCAGCGCGTCGTAGTCGCGGGCACGGATCTGCTCGATCAGCTCCCGCTCCGCACGGGCCAACTCGCCGACGGGCCGCGCCGGCGTGCCGGCCTGCTGCCAGCTGGCGGACACGGTGAGCACGTCCCGCACGGCGGGGATCAACGGCGCGACCTGCGCCCCGACCGGAGAGGCGAGCAGATCGATCGCGGCGTGCGGCACGGCCTGCCGCAACGCCCGGATCGCCGGCGTGGCGAGGACCACGTCGCCGAGGTTGTCCGCCCGCACCACGAGCACCCGTTCGACCGCCGCCCAGTCGGGCGGGGCCCCGAGGTCCGCGGCAGGATGCCGAGTGGGTCGCGCCAGCATCAGCGCCTCCCCCTCGCTGCCCGGCCGCACGAGAGTGTTCCTGACACGGGCTCCCGCAACGCCCGGGTCCGCGAACGTCCCTGTCGCCCGGGCCCGCCCGGCTCCAGGGCGCACGAGGGGATCCCGAGCGCCGGCTCCCGCGAAGCCGCGACCCGCGAAGTTCCCCCTCGCGCACACCCGCCCGTGGGTTGCCCGAGCGCGAGCATCAGAGCCTGCCCGGTGAGGTCATGTGCACGACCTTCGTGGTCGTCATCTCGTCCAGCAGTTCCGGGCCGTACCCGTAGCCGGTGCCGCTCGCCCCGCGAGGCTGGGCCGCGCCGCCCGGGGCGCCGCCGAACACGTCGTTGATCTTGACCGTTCCCGCCGGCAGGGTGCGCCACGCCTCCTGTGCGTGTTCCATGTCCGCGGTCAGCACCGTCGCCGCCAGGCCGTAGGGTCCGCGGGTGGCCGCGAGCAGGCCCTCCGCGAAGTCCGCGACCACCCGCACCGGTGCGACCGGGCCGAAGGTCTCCTCGGACATGACCGTCATGTCCTCGGTGCAGTCCGCCAGCACGGTCGCCGGGTACCAGGTGCCCCGGCCGTCCGGGACCTGGCCGCCGGTCAGCGCCTTCGCGCCCGCCGCCAGTGCCTGGCGCACGTGGTCGTGCACCTTCGCGCGGTGGGCCTCGTCGACCAGGGGTGGCAGCCGGTGCTCGCCCGTCCCCGCGGGTGCCCGCACCCAGCGGCGGGCCTCGGCCGTCAACGCCGCCAGGAACTCGCGTGCGATGCCCTGGTGCACGTAGATCCGCTCGACGGACACGCAGATCTGACCCGCGTTGGCGAACGCACCCAGCGCCGCCTGGCGCGCGGCCCACGCGGGGTCCACGCTGGAGTCGACGACCAGCGGGTCGTTGCCGCCGTTCTCCAGCAGCGCCTTCGCCCCGGTCAGTGCCGCCGCGCGGGCGATCGACCGGCCCGTGGCCGTGCTGCCGACGTGCGCGATCACATCGACGCCCGGGTGCTCGGCGAGACGGGCCCCGACCGAGCCGTCGCCGGTCACGGTCCGCAGCACGCCCTCCGGGAACGCCGGCGCGAGCAGCTCGCCGAGCCGCACACCGACGTTGGGTGAACGCTCACTCGGCTTGTGCACCACGACGTTCCCCGTCACGAGCGCCGCGCCGAGCAGGCCGCACGCGACCGCGACCGGGTCGTTCCACGGTGTCAGCGCCACCACCACGCCACGCGGTTGCGGCACCATGAGGTCGGTCGCCGACCACGCGCCGTGCAGGCTGCGGCCGCGGTGGACCGGTCCCAGCTCCGCGTACTGCTCGAGGGTCCCGGCGCCGGCGAAGATCGACTCCACCGCCTCGTCCGCCGGCCGGCCGGTGTCCTGCTCGTGGATCTCGGCCAGCGAGGCCGCGCCGGACCGCAGGGTCGCCGCCGCGGCACGCAACGCCGCACCGCGCTCGGCGGCGGGCGTGTGCCGCCAGGCGAACCACGCCCGACGCGCGCCGGTGACCGCCGCGTCCACCTGGTTCTCGGTCATCACGGCCACGACGGCTCCTCCTCGTGGCACAC
>NZ_JBJMIE010000185.1:0-11456 GCF_045807065.1 Actinophytocola sp.
CCGTCGGTGTCACCGCGACGGCCTTGTGGGTCACCACCCACACCGGTGCGGGAATGGCGCGAACCGGCAACCGTGCCAGCCGATGGAGCGAGGACGTCACGAGCAGCACGCCCACGCACTCCGCCGCCTCGCCGGCGTCGGCGCACACCACCGCGTCGGCGCCGTGACCGCGCAGTGCCTCGGCGATCTCGGCGGCCGAGGCGTCGGCGGCCTCGTCCGCGGGGACGACGAGCCAGGTGCCGGCGAGCGCCGGCCCGCCGGCGGGCAGCGGTTCCCACCTGATCCGGTAGCCGACCGGCCGGGCCCGCCTGCGCAGCGCGGCCAGGGTCGGCAGGAGGGCCCGCAGGGCCTGGTGGTCGCCGTCGGCGACGCCCAACGACGCGGCGAGCGAGGCGGTGTCGGCCCGGTCGACCGCCGCCCAGAACCGGTCGTCGACCGTGCGGGTCCCGTCGGCGGGCGCGTCGAGCCAGTACCGCTGCCGCTGCAACGGGTAGGGCGGCAGCTCGACGCGGTTGGCGGGACCGAACAGCGGGGTCGGGTCGAGCGTGCTGCCGTGCACCGCGGCGGCGCCCAGCGCGGTCATCAGCGCGGCGACCTCGCCGCGGTCGCGGCGCTGGGTGGCCAGGAACACCGTCTCGTCGGCGTCGGTCTCACCGGGGCCGGGCAGGCACTCCTGCCCCATCGCGGCCAGCACCGCGTCCGGACCCACCTCGACGAACCGGCGCACGCCGTGCCCGTACAGGCTCCTGATGCCGTCGTGGAACCGCACGGGCGCGGTGACCTGCCGCACCCAGTAGTCCGCGGTGGCGATCTCGTCGGTCACCGTGCCGGTCACGTTGGCCACGACCGGCACGCTCGGCGGGTGGTAGGTCAGCTCGTCGGCGACGGCGCGGAACTCGGCGAGCATTCCGGCCATGTGCGGCGAGTGGAACGCGTGGCTGGTGCGGAGCCGCTTGGTGCGCCTGCCCTCGGCGCGCCACTGGTCGGCGAGGTCGAGCACGGCGTCCCGGTCGCCGGAGAGCACGGTGGCACGCGGTCCGTTGACGGCCGCGATGGACACGAACTCCTCCAGCCCGACCAGGAGCGGGGACACCTCGTCGGCGGCGGCCTGGACGGCGACCATGGCGCCGTCGGTGCGCATCGCCTGCATGAGCCGGCCCCGCGCCGACACGAGGGCGGCGGCGTCCGGCAGGTCGAGGACGCCGGCGACGTGGGCCGCGGCCAGCTCGCCAACGGAGTGGCCGACGAGGAAGTCCGGGCGCAGCCCGTAGGACTCCAGCAGCCGGTACAGGGCGACCTCGAACGCGAACATCCCCAGCTGGGTGTACTCGGTCTGGTCGAGCAGGTCCGAGCCGTCGTCGAAGCACACCGCGCGGACGGGCGGTGTCACCTCGGCGCACACCGCGTCGAACGCGGCGGCGAACACGCCGAACGCCTCGTACAGCTCGCGGCCCATGCCCGGGTGCTGCGCGCCCTGGCCGGTGAACAGGAACGCCAGCGAACCCGGCACCGGCGAGCCCAGCACCACGCCCGGCGCCGGCGTGCCCCGCCGGAGGCTGGTCAGCCCGGCGACGGCGCTGTCGCGGTCGGACACCACGATCGCGGCGCGCCGGGGCAACGCCGCTCTCGTGGTCAGCAGGGAGTATCCGACGTCGGCCGGGTCGTGGCCGTCCACCATGGACAGCAGCCCCTCGGCGGTGGCGCGGAGCGCGCGGTCGGTCCTGGCCGACAGCACCCACGGCACGACCGGCGGTCCCCCCGCCGGCGCGTGGACCGGCGTGGCCTCGGCCTGCTCCAGGATCACGTGCGCGTTGGTGCCGCTGATCCCGAAGGAGGACACGCCCGCACGCCGAACGCGCTCGCTCCCCCACGGCACCGCGTCGGTCAGCAGTGAGACCGCGCCGGCGGACCAGTCCACGTGGGGCGAGGGGTCTTCGGCGTGCAGGGTGCGGGGCAGCACACCGTGCCGCATGGCCTGCACCATCTTGATCACGCCGGCCACGCCGGCCGCGGCCTGGGTGTGGCCGAGGTTCGACTTGACCGAACCCAGCCACAGCGGACGGTCGCGGTCCTGGCCGTAGGCCGCCAGGATCGCCTGCGCCTCGATGGGGTCGCCCAGCGCGGTACCGGTGCCGTGCCCTTCGACCGCGTCGATGTCGGACGGTGTCAGCCCGGCGTCGGCCAACGCGGCCCGGATCACCCGCTGCTGCGACGGGCCGTTGGGCGCGGTCAACCCGTTGGAGGCGCCGTCGGAGTTGATCGCGGAACCCCGCACCACCGCCAGTACCCGGTGCCCGTGGCGGCGGGCGTCGGACAGCCGCTCGAGGAGCACCAGGCCCACGCCCTCGGACCAGCCGGTGCCGTCGGCGCCCGCGCCGAACGACTTGCACCGGCCGTCGGGGGCCAGCCCGCGCTGCCGGGAGAACTCGACGAACGTCGCGGGGGTGGACATCACCGTCACGCCGCCGGCGAGTGCCATGGTGCACTCCCCCGCGCGGAGCGCCCGCCCGGCCAGGTGCAGCGCCACCAGCGACGACGAGCACGCCGTGTCCACCGTCACCGCCGGCCCTTCCAGGCCGAACGTGTACGCCACCCGGCCGGACAGGATGCTCGCGGTGTTGCCGGTGCCCACATAGCCTTCGACGCCCTCGGGCAGCGCGGGCAGGCGCGTGGCGTAGTCGTAGTACATGACACCGGCGAACACGCCGGTCCTGCTGCCCCGCAGGGAGGTCGGGTCGATGCCGGCGTGTTCGAACACCGCCCAGCCCGCCTCGAGCAGGAGCCGCTGCTGCGGGTCCATGGCGACGGCCTCGCGTGGCGAGATGCCGAAGAGGTCGGCGTCGAACTCGGCGGCGTCGTAGAGGAACCCGCCTTCCCGGGTGTAGCTGGTGCCCTGCCGGTCGGGGTCGGGGTCGTACAGCGCGTCCAGGTCCCAGCCGCGGTCGCCGGGGAACACCGAGATGCCGTCGCCGCCGTCGGCGACCAGGCGCCACAGGTCGTCCGGCGAGCGCACACCGCCGGGGTACCGGCAGCTCATCCCGATGATCGCCAGGGGTTCGTCGGTGGTAGTCGCTGTGGTGGTCCCCGTGGTGGGCACTGGGGTGGTCGCCGCCGCGGTGCCCGACAGTTCGGTGTGCAGGTGGCGGGCCAGCGCGGCCGGGGTCGGGTAGTCGAAGACGATGGTCGCGGGCAGGTCGAGTCCGGTGGCGGTGCTCAGCCGGTCGCGCAGGTCGATGGCGGTCAGGGAGTCGAAGCCGAGATCTCCGAACGCCCGGTCGATGTCCACGGCGGCCGGTGAGGTGTGCCCGAGTACCGTGCCGGTCTCGTTCCTGACGAAGTCCAGCAGCTCCGCCTCCGACCGCCCGGGCGAGAAGACCGTGGCGGCTCGTCGGGTAGGCGTCCTGACCAGGTCGCGGAGGATGGCCGGCACCTCGGGCCGGGGGGTCGCGGTGTCCAGGTGCATGGGCAGCGCGACCGGGTTGTCGTTGCGCAGTGCCGCGTCGAAGAGCGCCAGCGCGTCCGGTGTGGACAGCGGGGTCAGGCCGGCACGGCGCAGCCGCCGCCGGTCGGCGTCGGTCAGCGCGCCGGCCATCCCGCCGGGCACCGACCACTGTCCCCACGCCAGCGAGACGGCGGGCTGTCCGTTCACCCGGCGGTGCTGGGCCAGCGCGTCGAGGTAGGCGTTCGCCGCGGCGTAGGCGGCCTGGCCGGGACTGCCCAGGGTGGCGGCGGCCGAGGAGAACAGCACGAACGCGTCCAGGTCGCCGGTCAGCTCGTGCAGGTTGCGGGCGCCGTCCGCCTTGGCCCGCAGCGCGGTGCGCAGCCGCTCCGCGGTGAGCGTCTCGACGACGCCGTCGGCCAGCTCACCGGCCGCGTGGACCACCGTGCGCAGGTCGGGCAGGTCGGCGAGCAGCGCGGCCAGTGCGTCCCGGTCGGCGATGTCGCAGGCCAGGACGGATACGTCGGCGTCGAGGTCGAGGGGCTCGGGGAGGTGTCCGCGGCGGCCGACGAGGACCAGCTTGCGGACTCCGTGTTCGGCGACGAGGTGCCGGGCCAGCTCCCGCCCCAGCGCGCCGGTCCCGCCGGTGATCAGCACCGTGCCGGCGATCCTCCGGTGGCCGTCCGTCGTGGACAGTCTGGCGAGCCGCGGCACGAACGCCTGTCCCGCTCGGAGGGCGATCTGCGGCTCGTCCACGGCCGGGAGACCGGTGCCGGCGGTGTGGTCGGAGCCGTCGGAGCCGTCGGTGTCGGTGTCGACCAGCACGATCCGGCCGGGGTGCTCGGACTGGGCGGACCGGACCAGGCCCCAGACGGCGGCCGCGTCGGGGTCCACGTCCTCCCCGGGCGCGGTGGCGACCGCCCGCCGGGTCCGCACCACCAGCGTGGCCGTCCGGTCGCCGGCGAGCCAGGCGTGCAGAGCGTCGAGCGCGTCGCGGGGAGTGGCGCAGGGCGCGACCACCGCGCCCGTGCCCTGGCCGTCCTGCCGGGGCACGGTCTTCCAGGTCACGGTGAACAGCGACCGGTCGACCGCGGCCGGGCGAACCTCCGCGACCGGCCGGAACGACAGCGACTCGGCGGACAGGACCGGTCGCCCGGTCCCGTCGGCGACGGCCACGGTCAGCTCGTCGGTCCCGGCCGAGCGCAGCCGGACCCGCACGGCCCCGGCGCCGATCGCGTGCCGGCGCAGGCCGCGCCAGGAGAACGGGAGCCTGGCCTGGTGGGCGTCACCGAACAGGCCGCCGAGCGGGCCGGCGTGCAGCGCGGCGTCGAGCAGCGCCGGGTGCAGGCCGAACCGTTCGGCGGGCGGCGAGTCCGCCGGTGGCAGCTCGACCTCGGCGAACACGTCGGCGCCGGCGGTCCACGCGGCGCGGAGGCCGCGGAACACCGGGCCGTAGCCGAACCCGAGGTCGGCCAGCCCCTCGTACAGGCCGGCCACCTCGACCGCCGTGGCGGCGGGCGGTGGCCAGGTGCCCGCCCAGTCCCACGGCGTCTCCGCCGGTGGTTCGCCCAGCCGGCCGCTGGCGTGCCTGACCCATTCGCCGTCGTCCCGCCTGGCGTGCACGCGCAGGTCGCCACCGTGGACGGTGACCTGCAGCTGGACGTCGCCGCGTTCGGGTAGCACCAGGGGTGCTTCGAGGGTGAGGTCACCGACGTGGCCGTGGCCGAGTTGGTGGGCGGCGTGCAGCGCGAGCTCGGCGAACGCACTGGCCGGCAGCAGCGCCACCCCGGCGACCGCGTGGTCGGCGAGCCAGGGGTGGGTCGCGAGGGACAGCCGGCCGGTGAGCACGAGGCCGTCGCCGTCGGCGTACACGACGGACGCCCCGAGCAGCGGGTGGTTCGCGGGCGTGAGGCCGAGGCCGGTCGGGTCGCCGGCCGGCGCGCCACTGGGCAGCCAGTACCGTTGCCGCTGGAACGGGTAGCCGGGCAACGCGACCCGCTTCCCGCCACCGATCACCTCGCCCCACTCGACACCGACCCCACGAACGTAGGCGCGTGCCAACCCAGCGGCGAGCGCCTCCACCTCGGAACGTTTCCCGCGCTGGGTAGGGATGACACCGAGGGTGGCGTCCGGCCCCACCTCCAGGAACGTCCGCACCCCATGCTGGTCGAGGAAACGCATGCCGTCGTGGAACCGCACCGTGCCCCGCACGTGCCGAACCCAGTAGTCCGCGGTACCGATCTCATCCGTCACCGCGCCGGTCACGTTCGAGACGATCGGAATCCGCGCCGCACCGAACTCGACATCCGACGCGACCGCCCGGAACTCCGCCAGCATCGGTTCCATCCGCGCCGAGTGGAACGCATGCGACACCCGCAACCGTGTGTGCTTCCACCGCCGCGCCACCGCGAGAACCTCGACCTCATCACCGGAGAGCACCACCGCCTCCGGCCCGTTCACCGCCGCGATCTCCACCCCACCGCCGAGGTGCTCAACCACCTCCGCCTCGGCGGCCTGGACGGCGACCATCGCCCCACCCTCAGGCAGAGCCTGCATCAACCTGCCTCGAGCAGCGACCAACCGGCAGGCGTCGGCCAGCGACAACACTCCGGAGATGTGCGCCGCCACCAACTCCCCGATCGAATGGCCCAGCAGGAAGTCCGGCCTGATCCCCCAACTCTCGACCAACCGGTACAACGCCACCTCGAACGCGAACAACGCCGGCTGCGCGAACTCCGTCCGATCAACCCGCTCGTCGTCGACGACACCACCGAACTCCGCGGACACCGCCTCGAAAGCCCGCGCGAACACCGGAAACGCCGCCCGCAGGTCCCGAGCCATCCCCACCCGCTGCGAACCCTGTCCGGAGAACACCACCGCGAGCCCGCCCTCGACCACCGATCCGGTGATCGTCTCCGATCCCACGACGACCATCCGGTGCTCCAACGCCGCCCGGGTGGTGGCCAGCGACCACGCCACATCCACCGGATCGGCGTCCACAAGCGACTCCAGCTGCGCCGCCCGCACCCGCAACGCCTCCGGCGACCGCGCCGACACCACGAACGGCAGCACCGGCGGCTCACCGTCCCGGGGCGCCACCTCGACCGGCGCGGCCTCCTCCAGGATCACATGCGCGTTCGTCCCACTGATCCCGAACGACGACACCCCAGCACGACGCGGGCCCGACCACGCCACCGACTCCGTCAACAACGACACCGCACCGGACGACCAGTCCACGTGCGGCGACGGCGCGTCGACGTGCAACGTCCGCGGCAGGATCCCGTGCCGCATCGCGAGCACCATCTTGATCACGCCGGCGACACCGGCGGCGGTCTGGGTGTGCCCGATGTTCGACTTGACCGAGCCGAGCCACAGTGGACGGTCCCGGTCCCGCCCATAGGTCGCCAGCAACGCCTGCGCCTCGATGGGATCGCCCAACGCGGTGCCGGTGCCGTGGGCCTCGACGGCGTCGACCCGGTCCGCGGACAGCCGGGCGTTGGCCAGCGCGGCGCGGATCACCCGCTGCTGGGACAGGCCGTTGGGTGCGGACAGCCCGTTGGACGCACCGTCCTGGTTCACCGCGGAACCCCGCACCACCGCCAGCACCTCGTGACCGAGCCGGCGTGCCTGCGACAACCGTTCTACCAACAGCACGCCGACACCCTCACCCCAGCCGGTGCCGTCGGCCGCCGCGGCGAACGCCTTGCACCGGCCGTCGGCGGCCAGCCCGCCCTGCCGGCTGAACTCCACGAACATCGTCGGGGTGGCCAGCACGGAGATCCCGGCGACCACCGCCATCGAGCACTCGCTGGCCCGCAACGCACTGCCGGCCAGATGCAACGCCACCAACGACGACGAACACGCCGTGTCCACCGTCACCGCCGGCCCCTCCAGACCGAACGTGTAGGCGACCCGCCCCGAGATGACGCTGGCCGCGCCGCCGGTGAGCCGGTACCCCTCGACGCCGTCGTCGCCGGGGTCGGCCCCGGAGCCGTACCCGGACTGGGCGGCGCCGACGAACACGCCGGTGTCGCTGCCCCGCAAGGCGAGCGGGTCGATGCCCGCGTTCTCGAACACCTCCCACGAGGTCTCCAACAACAACCGCTGCTGCGGATCCATCGCCAACGCCTCACGCGGCGAGATCCCGAAGAACCCCGCGTCGAACTCGGCCGCGCCCGCGAGGAAGCCGGCGTCGCCGGCGATGTCGCGCAGCGCCGTCAGGTCCCAGCCGCGATCGTCCGGCAGCGGCGTCATCGCGTCCCGGCCGGCGGCGAGGAGGTCCCACAGGTCGTCCGGGGTGCGCACCCCGCCGGGGAACCGGCAGCTCATCCCCACGACGGCGATCGGCTCCGTGGCCGCCTCGGTGAGCCTGCGGTTGTGCTGGCGCAGCCGCTCGGTCTCCTTCACCGACAGCCGGAGCGCCTCGACGACCTCGTCTTTGCGCGTGCTCAATGGAACTCCTCGGCGCGTCAGGATGTGGTCTGGTCGAGCACCAGCCGGACCAGGCTGTCGGCGTCCATCTCGTCCACGTCCGCGCCGTCCGGGGGCTCCTGGAGCGGTGGTCGCAGGCCGGCGATGTCCAGCAGGGTGTCCAGGACCCCCGCCTCGCGCAGCCGGGCCAGCGGGATGGTGGACAGGGCCGCGCGCAGCGCGGGCTCGGTGTCGGTCTCCTCGGCGTCGGGCTCGTCGGGGGCCAGCTCGGCGTGCAGGTGGTCGACCAGCGCGGCCGGGGTCGGGTAGTCGAACACGAGCGTCACCGGCAGCCGCAGACCGGTCGCGCCCGCGAGCCGGTTGCGCAGCTCCACCGCGGTCAGCGAGTCGAACCCGGCCTCGTTGAACGCCCGGGTGGTCCGCACCGCGTCCGCCGACGGCAGGCCCAGCACGGCGGCGACGTTCGACCGCACCAGTTCCGTCAGGATGCCCTCCCGCTCCCGCGGGGACCGGCCGGCCAGCCGGTTCGCCAGCGCGGAACCACCGTCGCCGGCGTCGGCGCGGCGCCGGGTGGACGTCCGCACCAGGCCACGCAGCAGCGGGGGCAGGGTGTCGGCGTGCGCCCGCAGTGCGCGGTGGTCGAGCGTCATCGGCAACACGACCGCCCGGTCGGCGGCCAGCGCGGCGTCGAACAACGCCAGTCCGTCCGCCGTGGACATCCGGGTCACGCCGGCGCTGCCCATGCGGCGCCGGTCGGTGTCGCGCAGGCGCTCGGTCAGCTCGCTGGTCTGCGCCCACAGCCCCCACGCCATCGACCGCGCCGGCAGGCCCCGCGCGCGGCGGTGTTCGGCCAGGGCGTCCAGGAAGGCGTTGGCCGCGGCGTAGTTGGCCTGGCCGGGCGCGCCGAAGGTGGCCGACGCGGAGGAGAACAGGACGAACGTGTCGACCTCGGTGAGCTCGTGCAGGTTGAGCGCGGCGTCCACCTTGGGGCGCAGCACGGTGTCCACGCGTTCCGGGGTCTGCGCCTCGAGCACGCCGTCGTCGAGCACGCCGGCGGCGTGGACCACCGCGGTGAGGTCCGGGATGCCGGCGAGCAGCCCGGCCAGGTCGTCGCGGTCGGCGGCGTCGCACGCGGCGACCCTGACCAGCGCGCCCAGTCCCGCCAGCTCGTCGACCAGGTCGGGGGCGGACCCCGTGCGGCTGACCAGCACGAGCTTGCGCACGCCGTGCGCGGTCACCAGGTGACGTGCCAGCAGCGTGCCCAGCGTCCCGGTGCCGCCGGTGATCAGCACGGTGCCGGTGGGGTCGAGTGGTGCGGGAACGGTGAGCACCACCTTGCCGGTGTGCCGTGCCTGGCCGACGAAACGGAACGCCTCGGGGGCCCGGCGCACGTCCCACGCGGTCAGCGGCAACGGCCGCAGCACGCCCTCGCCGAACAGCGCCATGATCTCGGCGAGCATCTCGCCGATCCGGTCGGGCCCGGCCTCGATGAGGTCGACGGCCCGGTAGCGCACGCCCGGGACGTCGGACCGGATGTCGGTCTTGCCCAGCTCGACGAAGCGGCCGCCGTCGGCCAGCAGCCGCAGCGACGCGTCGACGAACTCGCCGGCCAGCGAGTTCAGCACGACGTCCACCCGCGGGAACCGCTGCGCGAACGCGAGGTCCCGCGACGAGGCGATCCGCTCGTCCGCCAGCCCGGCCGCACGGAGGGTGTCCCACTTGGGCGGGCTGGCCGTGCCGAACACGTGGGCGCCGAGGTGGCGGGCGAGCTGCACGGCCGCCATGCCGACACCGCCGGCGGCGGAGTGGACCAGCACCGACTCCCCCGAGCGCAGGCCGGCGACGTCGACCAGCCCGTAGTAGGCGGTCAGGAAGGCCACCGGCACGGCCGCGGCCTGCGCGAACGACCAGCCCGCCGGCATCGCGGTGACCATGCGGTGGTCGGCGACCGCGACGGGCCCGAACGCGGCTGGGAACAGGCCGACCACGCGGTCTCCCGGCGCGAAGCGGGTCACCCCGGCGCCGACGTCCAACACCACGCCGGCCCCCTCGCTGCCGAGCGTCTCCTGGTCGGGCGGCAGCATGCCCAGGGTCAGCACGACGTCGCGGAAGTTCACCCCCGCCGCACGGACCGCGATGCGCACCTGGCCCGTGCCGAGCGGTTCGAGCGCCGCGGGCCGGGGAACCAGCTCCAGGTTGTCCAGCGTGCCCTTCGTCGACACCGCGAGGTGCCAGGCGGGACCGTCCGGGGCGACCAGTGCGCCGTCCGAGCCGGCCCGGGCCAGCCGGGGCACCAGCACCTCCCCGGCGCGCACGGCGACCCGCGGCTCCCCGGTGGCGACCGCGGCGCGCAACGCCTGCCAGTCGTCGGGGAGCCGGTCGACCTCGGCGAGCACGAAACGGCCGGGGTGTTCCGACTGGGCCGAGCGGACCAGCCCCGCCGCGGCCGCGCCCGCCGGGTCGCCGGTCTCGGTCACGAACAGCAGGCGTGCCACGGCGAACCGGTCCTCGGCCAGCCAGGACCGGGCCAGCCGCAACGCGCGGTGGGTCCGCTGCCGGACCTCCCAGGGGTGACCGGTCAGCGTCACCACGGCGACGTCGGGTACGTCGTCGCCGTCGAGGTCGGCGACGGAGGAGATCGCGCGCCAGGTTCCGGTGTCGGCGTCGGGCACCGCGGCCGGCACCCAGTCGAGCTGGAACAGGGAGTCGGGAGCGGTCGCGGCGCGCAGCGCGGCCGGCGAGACCGGCCGCAGCACCAGGGACGCCACGGAGATCACCGGCTGGCCGGTGCCGTCGGTGGCGGTGAGCGCCAGCTCGCTCGGCCCGGTGCGGGTGAGCCGCACCCGCAGCGTGGACGCGCCGGTGGCGTACAGGGTGACCCCGTGCCAGGCGAACGGGAGCAGCACCCGCCCGTCCTCGCCGGCCATGCCGGTGAGGCTCACCGCCTGCAGGGCGGCGTCCAGCAGGGCCGGGTGGATGCCGTAACCGTCCACCGTCTTGTCCATTGTGGACACGTGGACCTCGGCGAGCACGGTGGTGCCCTGCCGCCAGGCCGCGCGCAGCCCCTGGAACGCCGGGCCGTAGTCGAGGCCGGACTCGGCCAGCGCCGGGTAGAGATCCGCTAGGGGCACCGGTTCCGCCCCCGCCGGCGGCCAGCTCGCCGCGGCCGGCTCGGCGGGTGGGGCGCCGGCGGCGAGCAGACCGCTGGCGTGACGGGTCCAGTCGCCCGCGGCGTCCTCGGCCCGGGAGTGCACGGTGACCTCGCGCCGCCCGTGCTCGTCGGGTTCGCCGACCGCCACCTGCACCGCGACCGCCCCGCGTCGCGGCAGCACCAGTGGTGCCTCCAGGGTCAGCTCGGCGATGTGGTCGCAGCCCACCTCGTCACCCGCGCGCAGCACGAGCTCGACGAACGCCGCGCCCGGCAGCACCGCGGTGCCCCACACCACGTGGTCGGCGAGCCACGGCTGCGTCCGCGGCGACAGCCTGCCGGTGAGCAGCGCGCGGTCACCCTCGGCCAGCGGGACGGCCGCACCGAGCAGCGGGTGGTCCGCGACCCGCTGGCCCACCGACGCCGCGTCGCCGGCCG
>NZ_JBJMIE010000186.1:0-4264 GCF_045807065.1 Actinophytocola sp.
ATCCGCGGACTCCGCCTCCTCGAAGACCAGCTTGACCAGCGCGGACGTGTCGAGGTAGATCACTGGCGCTCCGACCGCAGCTCGTCGAGAACCTCGGCGCTCGACGGGCTGGACGACGACGGCCGCACACGCCGGGGCAGGCGGATGTTGCCGCTACCGCTGCGCGGCGGGACCAACCGGCCTTCGGCCACCAGCCGGTCCACCGGGTCGCCACCCGGCTTGGGCACGATCATGCCGATCGTCCTCCCGTTCCTGGTGATCTCGATCGTGTGACCGAGCTCCACCTTCTCCAGGTAGTCCTTGAGGTTGTCACGCAACTCCCGAATCCCCACTCGCTCCAAGTCCTCATCAACGGCCATGCGAAAAGTGTACGCAGTTAGGTACACAGGTGTCACCTCGGCATGAGGAACCGTGGTTCTGCCTGATCCAGACAATCGGCGTCGGAACGATCGCCTCGCGACATCCGTCACAGGGATGATCACGTGACCGCGCCGACCGTCGGGGAGTCGTGAATGACCGCTGAGTTCGACCAGCTGGTGGCCGAGTTCGAGCAGTTCCAGGCCCAGATCAAGAACATGGACGACCGGTTCGAGCACCTGGCCGGAATGCAGGGTGAGCTGGAGAACCTCGAGGTCAGGGCCACGTCGCCGGACCAGTCGATCACCGTGGTCGCCGGGCCGGGCGGGTCGGTCACCGACATCCGGCTCACCGACGACGCGCTTCGGCTCGGTGCGGAGCAGCTCAGCGCCGACCTGATGGCGACCGTGCGGGAGGCCGTCGCCGACGCGGCGCGCCGGCAGGCCGCGGTCGTCGAGGAGTTCGCCGGCGGGCCCGTGCTGGACCAGGTGTTGGAGACGCAGTCCGAGGTGACCGGCGTGCCGGTCGAGGAGCTGCGGGAGAAGGTCCGGCGGCCAACGGATGACTACCTCCGTGACTTCGACGAGGAGGAGTGCTGATGAGTGACGACGGCTTCCACGTCGACCTCAAGGGCATCGACGGCTACGCGGGCAAGCTGTCCGGCGACACGGCCCTGGCCAGCGAGGTCAGTGGCCTCGTCGCCCAGTCCGACGTCGGCGACCAGTCGTGGGGCATCGTCGGGCTGTTCGTGAAGTCGAAGTACACCGAGATGCTCGGCGACCTCGACGAGCTGCTCGGTGACATGAAGGACGGCCTGCGGTCCGGCGCGGACAAGATGACCGCGTGCGCCCAGACCTACCGCGACATCGACACGGCCATCGCCAAGATCTTCAACGACGCGCTGAAGGGCGGTGCGTGATGGCCGAGACGCACACCGGGCAGCTGTCCGGCATCACCGTCAGTGAGGAGATGGGCTACGGCGAGAAGGTCGCCCGCGGCCTACCGGTCGTCGGCGGCGCGGTCAGCCTCGGCCTCGCGATGAGCGCGGGCGACTGGCGCGGCACGACCGTCAGCGCCGTCGGGTTCATCCAGTCCTGCAAGGACACGGTCACCGGCATCGCCACGGACCCCCTCGGCTGGCTCATCGGGCAGGGTCTCGGCTTCCTGATCACCGTGGTCCAGCCGCTGCAGGACCTGATCCACTTCGTCAGCGGCGACGGCCCGGCCCTGATGAACGCGGCGTCGAACTTCAACAAGATCGGCCAGGGCCTCGCGCAGTACGGCGAGAAGTTCGTCCAGGACATGCGGGAGCAGCTCAAGGACTGGCAGGGCATGGCCAAGGACGCGGCCCAGGCCCGGCTGGAGCGCTTCGCCACCGGCATCGGCGGCACCGCCGGCCAGGCCGGGGACATCGCGCAGCTGCTGCAGATCTCCAGCATGGTCATGACGGTCATCGAGGAGTTCATCAAGGCCCTGCTCACCGAGTTCGCCGAGTGGCTGATCCTCATCTGGATCCCCGCCCTCGCGGCGGCCGCCCCCACCTTCGGTGGCTCGATCGCGACCGCGTGGACCGGCACGTTCGCCAAGGGCGCCACGACGAGCGCCAAGGCGACGCGACAGGTCAGCAAGCTGCAGAAGGTCCTGAACATGCTGAAGGACCTGCTGGCGAAGCTGCGGACGCTGATGACCAGGACGAAGGACTTCTTCAAGCAGGCCGGCACCGCGAGCAGGACGTTCGGGCAGACCGTGCGCATGCAGTCGGCGCTGGGCGCCCGCGAACGGGGCGACGCGGCGGGCAAGCTGCTCGACGACCTCGACAACGTGAAGACGTTCCCGCAGCGCCTCGGCGAGACGGGCGCGGACAGCCTCAAGAGCCAGTACACCGACCGCGGCAAGCTCGCCCGCAACGCCAACAACGCCTGGCAGGCCGGCGAGTACGACGCCACCGGCGACGACCAGTCGGTCGAGGAGTCCGCGGACGACCTCAACGTCTAGTGGGCTTCGTGGCGGCGTGGGACTGGCGGGCCTGGAGCCTGGCGGTCCCACTCGTCGCGGTGACCGGCTGGTTCGCCTTCCGCTGGGTGTCGGCGCTGGCATTCCGCCACGTCCTCCTGGGCGGACTGGCCCGTCGACACGGCTGGCACGTCGACCTGCCGGCGGTGAACGGCCGGACCGCGTTCGACGAGCAGGAACGCCGCCGCCGCGGGGAGGCGTGGGCGCTGCTGCGGAGGGGCCGGATCAGCGAGGGCTACCGAACCGGCGTCTTCGGCAGGACCCACACCGGCGCCTGGCACCCCGAGCTGACGGTGACCGGCGTGTGGTGCGGCCGCCGGTTCACCGCGTCGCAGATCCGTCGCTACGAGGTGACCAGCGGGGAGACGACGCGGCGGAAGGTCCGTAGGCGGGCGTCGCTCACGCTGGCGGGATCGTTCCCGGCGGCCGAGGTCCGGACCCGCTGGCCCGCCCGGTTCCGCGGCTACCGAGCCGACGGCGGGGGCATCTCGATGGAGCTGGGTCCGCGCCTACGCCGCGGTCGCCTGCTGGCCGCGCTGGCCTACCTCAGCGACGCGGCGGACGGCCTGTCTCGAACGCCGTGACGTGTCCCTCGCGCGGCAGGAGATCCGCGGGGATCACCATCGAGCTGGCTGAGGTGACCGGTCGCCCAGGGAAGGTCAGCGGCCGAAGAGGTCGTCGTCGGTGAAGTCCTCGTCGTCGTCGCTGCGGTGGCGGGTCGGGCGGCGAGGGGGCTCCGGAGGCGGGTCGAACTGTGGCCGCGGGGGCGTGAGAGGGTCCCGCCCCGGCGTGGTCTCCTCGGCGAAGGAGTAGCTCGGGCCGTCCGGCTCCTCGTCCTCCTCCTCGGGGATGTAGCCGGTCAGCATGCGCAGGGCCTCGTGGTCGGGGCCGCCGAGCGGGGCGAAGGCCTCCGCGACGTTCACGGCCGCCGCGCGTTGGGCCTTGCGGGCCAGCGCCATGATCTTCTTGGCCAGTTCGGCGCCGTTGCCGCGCCACGCGGACTCGTCGATGCGCAGGTCCGACAGCGAGCCGTTCGGTGCGACCGTCACGCTCAGCGAACCGTCGGGGGACGTCTCGGTCGCGCCCGAGCGCTCGAGGTCCTGTTGGAACTGCTCGGTCTTGGCCTTGACATCCGCGATCTTGGCGTTGAAGTTCTTCAGCCACTCTTCCGGCGTTGGCAACGTCACGCGCCTGAGCATAGAGAACCCGCGAACGCCAGGGGGTTCCGATCACGGTAATCGTGCGTGTACTCTCCGTTGTTACTTGCGCCTGTGCAAGTTGCAGAAAGGTTGCCGGCGTGCCCCACGTTGCGCCGGCCTCGCGGGCCGTCCTCCGGAGCGCGGCGACTGGCGGCGGACGGCCCGCGACCTAGATCGGCAGCCGGCGGAAGATCGCCCTCGGGATGTGCCGGAAGACCGTCATCACCAGGCGCCACGGCGCCGGCGCCCACACCAGCTCCTTGCGCTTGGCCACGGCGGCCACGGCGATCTCGGCCACCGCCTCGGGCGTCGTCGCCAGCGGCGTCGGCTTCATGCCGGAGGTCATCCTGGTGTGGACGAACCCGGGCCGCACCACCGTGACGGAGATGCCCTCGCTCCGCAGTGCCTCGCCGAGGCCCAGGTAGAAGCCGTCCATCCCGGCCTTCGTCGAGCCGTACACGAAGTTCGCGCGCCGCACCCGCTCGCCGGCGACCGAGGACAGCACCACGACCCGGCCGTGCCCCTGCCGCCGCAGCCGCTCCGCGAGCGCCACGCCGACCGACACCGCGGCCGTGTAGTTGACCTGCGCCAGCTCGACGGCCTTGGCATGGTCCTGCCACACCTCCTCGGCGTCGCCGAGCAGGCCGAACGCCACGACCGCCACGTCGATGTCGCCGTCGCTGAACGCCTTGTCC
>NZ_JBJMIE010000187.1:0-16582 GCF_045807065.1 Actinophytocola sp.
GTAGCCGGCGATGCCGACCGTGAGCATGCCGCGCCGCGCCGCCTCGTCGAAGGCACGCAGCAGGTTCGCCGAGTTGCCGCTCGTGGACAACCCGACCGCGATGTCGGTGCTCCTGCCGAACGCGCCGAGCTGTCGGGCGAACACCACGTCGAAGCCGACGTCGTTGGACAGCGCGGTGATCACGGCGATGTCGGCGGTGAGGCTGAACGCGGGCAGCGGCCGGGAGTCGTCGGCGGGGCTCACGAACAGCCCGGCGAGGTCCTGCGCGTCCGTGGCGCTGCCGCCGTTGCCGAACGCGAGCAACCGCCCACCCGCCGCGAACCGCTCGGCCATCACCGCCGCACACGCGGTGAGCCGCGCGCCGTCGCGCCGCAGGACCTGCTCGCGCAGCTCGGTGATCTCCCGCGTCTTGTCCACAGTGGACTGTCGGACCTGCGCGAGCACGGCGGCCACATCGGACTCACCCGAGTACAGGAACGGGTACAGGGACCGGACGTCCTCGCTGGGACCGGTCACGGCGCACCCCCCTCGACGGTGTTGCCCGTGCCGACCACGGCGATCGCCTCGCCGGCGTGCACCAGGACGGTGTCCCCGACCGCCGCCGGCACCAGCGCGACGCTCACCTCCTCGGTGCCGCGTCCGGTCGCGACCTCGGCCAGCCCGTCGTCGAGCAGGGCCACCACGGTCACGGCCACCGCGCTGTCCGAGCACGTGACGCACACGCCGTCGTGGCAGTCCGGCGCGTTCATGACACGACCCCCGGGTCGAGCACACCGGGCTGTTCGAAGAACACGTGCACCAGCTCCCACAGGACGTGGTACATGGTCACGTGCACCTCCTTGATCACCCTCGGGTCGGTGGCCGCGGCCACGAGGACGTGGTCGGCCAACCCGCTCGCGGCGATGGCCCCGCCGGTCCCGCCGAGCAGTGCGACGGTCAGCATGCCCAGCTCGCGGGCCTCCTCCAGGCCACGGAGGACGTTCGCGCAGTCGCCGTCCGCGGACAGGCCGAGCGCGATGTCGGCCGGCTCGGCGAGCAGGCGGATCTGGTGGGCGAAGACCTCGGCCAGGCCGAAGCGGTTGGCGACGCCGGTCACGGTCGCGATGTCCGCGGTGAGCGACACCGCGGGCAGCGCTCGCTTCCCGACGATCACCGGGTGCACGAACTCGACGGCGACGTGCTGTGCGTCGCTGCTCGGGCCGCCGTTGCCGAACACGACGAGCTTTCCGCCGCGGTGGAACCGTTCCGCCATCGCGTGACAGGTGCGTGCCACGTCCTCCGCGTGGTCCGCCAGGTCGGCGAGCGGGGCCACCCGCCGGGCGAACAGATCCTCGACGCACGTGTGCGACGGAACCGATGACACCCTCGTCATTGGTAACTTCCCTGTATGGTGGGGAGATTCGGTCAGTCATGCACGGTCAGACCGTTCTCGCCTCCGTCCGAAGTGGTCGGCGCGGTGCGTCGGCGTCCGGCAGCCGCGGTAGGCGGTCGGGCAGCCAGGAACACGGATCACTGGACAGGCCGAGCAGGTAGGTGACCGTGCAGTCGAGCGCCTCGGCGAGTTCGGGTAACAGGCCGAGGTCGAGTCCGCGACCGTTCTCCATCGTGCTGATCGCGCGGTTGGTGGTCCGCACCCCGCGCCGCTCCAGTCGTCCGACGAGCTGCCGTTGCGTCAACCCCTGCGCCAGCCTGCGCTCCCGCATTCTGCGTGCGCAGACCCAATGCCGCTCGCGTACCGGGTTGACCGCCGGACAAGTCATCGGACACCTCTGTCCCGAGGAACGACACAAGTGTTCGCCGGTTCATCCGCCACGTCAATGACCCATCGGTGGGACGGCGCGGCGATCTTCGGGGAGTTCGGCGAATCCGTGATTTCAGGACAGCGGCGGGTCGCCGAACAATTCCCGAATCCGCCGGAGATCACGCAGCCTCGGTTCTGTTTCCCCACCTACCCAGCGGTTCACCGTTTTCACGGATACCCCCAGCTGCCGGGCTGCCTGCTGTTGCGTGAGCCCTTCCCTGCGCAGCGCACCGGACATCCAGGCGGCGAACGTCGCCGGCTCGCTGGCGACGGGCGGCACCGGCACCCCGGCCATGCGTTCGAGTGGCGGCTCGTCGTCGAGACCGGGATGCGAGTGCAGCACGTCGACCTCGACCTGGTCCGGAAAAATGCGGAAGGAGATCTGAATCGTGCCGGCGGGACCGGCCGCGTCGAGCAGCGCGCGGAACACCGTCTGGCCCACCGCGGCGGTGTCCTCGGCGGTCAGCGGCGAGTCGGCGAGACACCGGCGCACGAACTCGCGAATTTCCGGAATCGAGGAAGGTCGTGCCGGAAATGTTTGGGACAGCACCACCACCGGCCGGACCTCCAGTGGCCCCGCCGGCTCGTCGTGGTTCTGCTCCGACACTTTTCGCCACCCGCCATACGTTGTGTCACAACGAGTCTACCTGCGGGCCCGGGCACCGGCAGGACATTTCTGTCCGGTTTCCCTTGCTGCGGTCATGGCACGGGTCTAACGTTTTTCCCGGGTCAGTGTGACCCAGCGGAAAGTGCGGCCTGCGAGGAGGTCGTCGACCATGCCCGCCGAAACCGACACCGAACCCGTCGTGCATCTACTGTGGATCAACGGCGGTCTCGGCTGTGACGGCGAGTCGGTGGCGTTGACCGCCGCGACGCAGCCGAGCATCGAGGACATCGCGCTGGGCGCCCTGCCCGGCCTGCCCCCGCTCGCGGTGCACTGGCCGTTGATCGACTTCGAGTGCGGGCCGGAGCAGGGTGCGGACAGTTTCATCGAGTGGTGGCACAAGGCCGACCGCGGTGAGCTCGAACGGTTCGTGCTCGTTGTCGAGGGCTCGATCCCGAACGAGGCGATCAAGAAGGAGGGCTACTGGTCCGGGTTCGGGAACAACCCCGAGACCGGCCAGCCCATGACCACAAGCGAATGGCTGGACCGGCTGACGCCCAGGGCGGTGGCCGTCCTCGCGGTCGGCACCTGCGCCACCTACGGCGGCATCCACGCCATGGCGGGCAACCCGACCGGCGCCATGGGCGTGCCGGACTACCTCGGCTGGGACTGGAAGTCCAGGGCGGGCATCCCGATCGTGTGCGTCCCCGGCTGTCCCAGCCACCCCGACAACCTGTCGGAGACGATCCTGTACCTGCTCTACCAGATCGCCGGCGTGGCCCCGATGATCCCCCTCGACGAGGCGTTGCGCCCCAACTGGCTGTTCGGCATGACCGTCCACGAGGGATGCGACCGCGCCGGCTTCTACGAGCAGGGCGAGTTCGCCAAGGAGTACGGCTCGCCGAAGTGCCTGGTGAAGCTCGGCTGCTGGGGCCCGGTCGTGAAGTGCAACGTGCCCAAGCGCGGCTGGATCAACGGGGTCGGCGGCTGTCCCAACGTCGGCGGCATCTGCATCGCGTGCACGATGCCGGGCTTCCCGGACAAGTTCATGCCCTTCATGGACACCCCGCCCGGCGCGCGGGTGTCCTCGGCGGCGAGCGGCATGTACGGCACGGTGATCCGCGCACTGCGGGGTTTCACCATGCGGACGGCCGACTCCGAACCGCGGTGGCGGACCAAGAGCGACGAGCTGCTGACCGGTTACAAGGCAACCTGGTGAGGAGAAGACGATGACGAAAGCCACGGAACGCGAGCTCGTCGACGAGCCGGGCAAGCGCCAGCTCGTCGAGATGGCGTGGGACCCGGTCACCAGGATCGTCGGCAGCCTCGGGATCTACACGAAGATCGACTTCGAGGCCAAGGAGGTCGTCGAGTGCCACAGCACGTCGTCGATCTTCCGCGGCTACAGCATCTTCATGAAGGGCAAGGACCCGCGCGACGCGCACTTCATCACCAGCCGAATCTGCGGCATCTGCGGCGACAACCACGCCACCTGCTCGGTGTACAACCAGAACATGGCCTACGGCGTGCGCCCGCCGCACCTCGGTGAGTGGATCATCAACCTCGGCGAGGCCGCCGAGTACATGTTCGACCACAACATCTTCCAGGAGAACCTGGTCGGCGTGGACTACTGCGAGAAGATGGTCGCCGAGACCAACCCGGGCGTGCTGGCACAGGCCAACCGGACCGAGGCACCGCACGCCGGCGACCACGGGTACAGGACCATCGGCGACATCATGCGCTCGCTCAACCCGCTCGAAGGCGAGTTCTACCGCGAGGCGCTGCAGGTCTCCCGCTACACCCGTGAGATGTTCTGCCTCATGGAGGGCCGGCACGTCCATCCGTCCACCCTGTACCCGGGCGGGGTCGGCACGGTCGCGACCGTGCAGCTGTTCACCGACTACCTCACCCGCCTCATGCGCTACGTCGAGTTCATGAAGCGGGTCGTGCCGATGCACGACGACCTGTTCGACTTCTTCTACGAGGCGCTGCCCGGCTACGAGAAGGTCGGCCAGCGGCGCATCCTGCTCGGCTGCTGGGGCAGCCTCAACGACCCCGAGTACTGCGACTTCACCTACGAGAACATGGAGTCGTGGGGCCGGAAGATGTACGTCACCCCCGGCGTGGTGGTGGACGGCAAGCTGGTCACCACGAGCCTGCTCGACATCAACCTCGGCATCCGGATCCTCCTCGGCAGCTCGTTCTACGAGGACTGGGAGGACCAGCCGATGTTCGTCACGAAGGACCCGCTGGGCAACGACGTGGACCGCAGGCACCCGTGGAACCAGCACACGATCCCGCGCCCGGCCAAACGCGACTTCGACGACAAGTACTCGTGGACGATGTCGCCGCGCTGGTTCGACGGCAAGGACCACCTGGCGCTCGACACCGGCGGCGGCCCCATCGCCCGCCTGTGGGCCACCGCGCTCGCCGGCCTGGTCAACACCGACTACATCCAGGCGACCGGCCACAGCGTGCGGATCTCGCTGCCGCGGTCGGCGACGAAGCCGGCCGTCGACTTCGAGTGGAAGATTCCACAGTGGAGCAACGCGATCGAGCGCAACCGGGCCCGCACGTACTTCCAGGCCTACTCGGCCGCGCTGGCGCTGACCTTCGTGGAGAAGGCCCTGGCCGAGATCCGCGCCGGCCACACCAAGACCTGGGAACCGTTCACGGTGCCCGACGAGGGCGTCAGCGTCGGGTTCACCGAGGCGGTGCGCGGCGTGCTGTCCCACCACATGGTGATCAAGGGCGGCAAGATCGCGAACTACCACCCGTACCCGCCGACACCGTGGAACGGCAGCGTGCGGGACACCTACGGCACGCCGGGACCGTACGAGGACGCGGTGCAGAACACGCCGATCTTCGAGGAGAACCCGCCGGAGTCGTTCAAGGGCATCGACATCATGCGTGCGGTGCGCAGCTTCGACCCGTGCCTGCCCTGCGGCGTGCACATGTCGCTCGGTACCGGGAAGACGCTGACCAAGCTGCACACCCCGCACGCCTTCAACGCCGAGTACTGACATGGCGGCCACTGCCCGGACGGCCGGCGCGCGCATCGAGGAGCTGCTCGCCGGCCTGCAGACCGGCCCGCACCGGGACACGGCGGAGGAGCTCGTCCGCCTGCTCATCGAGATGTACGGTGAGGGGCTGGCACGCGTCGTCGCCGCGCTGGACACCGACCAGCTCACCCGGCTCGCCGACGACGACGTCGTCGGGAGCCTCCTGTTGCTGCACGACCTGCATCCGCTCGACGTCGACACCCGCGTCCAGCGTGCGCTCGACCGGGTCCGCCCCTACCTCGGTTCGCACGCTGGCGGCGTCGAGTACCTCGGCGTCGAGGACGGCGTGGCACGCCTGCGGCTGCAGGGCAGCTGCGACGGCTGCGCCGCCTCGACGCTGACGGTCAGGACGGCGATCGAGGGCGCCATCCAGGACGCGGCGCCGGAGCTGACCGGCATCGAGGTGGCCGGCGTGGTCGAGCCCGCCCCGCCCCTGCTCCAGGTGGGCATGGGGCCGCCGCCGGGCTGGCCGGAGGCCGGGTGGGTGCCGTTGCCCGACCTCGAGCCGCCGGCCGGCCGGCCGGTGGCCGTGGACCTGGGCGGGGTCGCCGTGGTCGTGTGCACGGTGGGCGGCACGCTCTACGCCTACCGCGACTCCTGCGCGGTCTGCGGATCCGCGCTGGCGGCGGGGACGGTGACCGACGCCACCCTCGCCTGCCCGTCGTGCGGTGCCCGGTTCGACGTCCGCCTCGCCGGCCGCGGGCTGGACGGCACGACCGAGCAGCTCGAGCCGCTGCCGCTGCTGTCCGACGACACCGGGGTGCGGGTCGCGGTGTCCGGGGTCGTGACCACATGAGCATGAAAGGGCTGCGCCGGTTCGTGGAGGCGGTCGAGATCCCGCCGCCCCCACCGCCGGCCGACGAGCTGTGCGAGTTCTGCCGTGCCGTCGCCGGCTCCGCGCACGGGCACGTCGTCGACACGGAGAAGCGGGCGCTGCTGTGCTCGTGCCGGCCGTGCTACCTGCTGTTCGCCCACGACAGCGGCCGGTACCGCGCGGTGCCGGACCGGTACCTGGCGGGGACGCGGCTGTCCGCGGGCGAGTGGGAGGGGCTCGGCATCCCGGTCGGCTCGGCGTTCTTCCTGGTCGGCGAGCACGGCACGAGCGCGTTCTACCCGAGCCCGGCCGGTGCCACCGAGTGCCTGCTGAACCTGGACGCCTGGCAGGCGCTCCGCGAGCGGTACCCGTTGCTGACGACGGCCCTGCCCGAGGTCGAGGCGGTCCTGGTCCGCGACGGCGAGTGCTTCCTGGTGCCCGTCGACGTGTGCTACCAGCTGGTCGGGCTGGTCCGGACGCACTGGAAGGGCTTCGACGGCGGCACGGAGGCCCATCAGCGGATCGACGAGTTCTTCGCCGCGATCCGGGCGCGCGCGCATGGTTGACCTCGAGTTCGACTGCGTCGGCGCCCGGGCGGAGCGGTTCTCCGCGGTGCCCGCCATGACGCTGCGGCTGCGGATCGCGGAGTCGACCGGGGCTCGGGTGGCGGCCATCGCGCTGCGCTGCCAGGTGCGGATCGAGCCGCAGCGCCGGCGCTACTCCGCCGAGGAGGCCGAGCACCTGCACGACCTGTTCGGTGACACCGACCGGTGGGCGGACACGGTCAAACCGCTCCAGCTCGCGACACTGTCCACGATGGTCCCCGGCTTCACCGGCAGCGTCCAGCACGACCTGCCGCTCCCCTGCACCTACGATCTCGAGATCGCGTCCACCAAGTACTTCAGCGGGCTGTCGGACGGCGTGGTCCCGTTGCTGTTGCTGTTCAGCGGGACGATCTTCGGCGTCGAGGACGGGCGGATGGCCGTGCGGCAGGTGCCGTGGAGCAACGAGTGCGCGTACCCGCTGCCGGTCACGGTCTGGCGGGAGACGGTCGGCCTGCACTTCCCCGACAGCGCCTGGTTCCGGGTCGGCCTGGACACGATGGCGGCGTTGCGGCGGTACAAGAGCCGCAACGCGTTGCCCACGTGGGACAGCACGTTGGCCGCGCTGCTCGCGGAAGCCACCAGGGACGCGTCCCGTTAACCGTCCGACGCGGCGGCGACCACCGCCTGACCGAGGCTGACGCCGCCGTCGTTGGTGGGGACCCTGCCGTGGATGAGTACGCGGAACCCTCTGCCGCTCAACCGGTCCACGCACCCGGACAGCAGCAGCAGGTTCTGGAACACCCCGCCGGACAACGCGATGTCGGTGACGCCGGTCCGCTCGCGCAGGCGCAGGCACGTGCGGACGATCGCGTCGACGACGCCGTTGTGGAACCGGGCCGCGATCAGCGGCCGCGGCACGCCGGCCCGGAGGTCGTCGACGACCGCCCGGACGAGGTCCGTGCCGGCGACCGTGTCCCCGACGCCGGCACGGTAGGCGCCCCGCTCAGTGGGGTCGGCGAGCTGCTCCAACTCGACCGCCGCCTGGCCCTCGTAGTTGATGCCGTCCCGCAGGCCGAGCAGGGCGGAGACCGCGTCGAACAGCCGGCCCGCGCTGGAGGTCGCCGGGGAGTTCACGCCCGCGCGGGCGACGGCGAGGACCTGCTGCCAGCGGGACTCGTTGCGCCGCACCACGTCCAGGTCGTCGGGAGGCGTGCCGGCGTAGGCCGCGTCGAGGTAGGCGGCGGCCATGCGCCACGGCTGCCTGATGGCCGCGGTGCCGCCCGGCATGGGCACCGGCGCCAGGTGCGCGAGCCGGGTGAACCCGCGCAGGTCGGCGAGCAGGAACTCACCACCCCAGATGGTGCCGTCGGTGCCGTAGCCCAGGCCGTCGAACGCGACGCCGATCACCGGTCCCGCCTCGCCGTTGTCCGCGAGGCACGAGGCGATGTGCGCGTGGTGGTGCTGCACGCCGACCAGCTCGACACCCGTCAGCTCCCTGGCGTGCTTGGTGGACAGGTACTCGGGGTGCAGGTCGTGCGCGACCAGCGCCGGCTCGATGTCGAACAGGCGCCGGAAGTGCTCGATGCCCTCGGTGTAGGACCGGAGCGTCTCGTAGTTCTCCAGGTCGCCGATGTGGTGCGACACGAACGCGTGCCGGCCCTTCGCCAGGCAGAAGGTGTTCTTCAGCTCGGCGCCGCAGGCCAGCACCGGGCGCGGCACCGGCGTGTGGAGCGTCACGGGCTCCGGCACGTACCCGCGGGACCGGCGCAGCACGGTCTCCCTGCCGCGGAAGGGCCGCACGACCGAGTCGTCGGTGCGGACGTGGATGGGCCGGTCGTGGGTGAGGAAGGCGTCGGCGATGCCGGACAGCCGGGCGCGGGCGTCGTCGTCGGTGTAGGCGATGGGCTCGTCGGAGACGTTGCCGCTGGTGAGCACGATCGGGGCGCCGACCGCGCGGAGCAGCAGGTGGTGCGGGGGGCTGTAGGGGAGCATGAGGCCGAGCTGCCGGGTGCCGGGTGCCACCGACGGCGCGACCGGGGCGCCGGGACGGCGTTCGAGGAGCACGACCGGGCGGCGGCGGCCGGTGAGCAGTGCGATGGCCGTGCCGTCCAGGACGCACAGCCGGTCGGCGTCGTCCACATCGGACACCATGAGGGCGAACGCCTTGTCCTCGCGGTGTTTGCGCTGCCGCAGCGTGGCGGTCGCGGCCTCGTCGCCGGCCAGCGCGGCGAGGTGGTAGCCGCCGATCCCCTTGACCGCCAGTACCTTCCCGCCGCGCAACAGGTCCGCGGCCGCGCCGATCGGGTCGCCCGCGCCGGGGCTCAGCCGCAGCCGTGGACCGCAGTCCGGGCAGCAGGTCGGCTGCGCGTGGAACCGCCGGTCCGCCGGGTCGTGGTACTCCGCCGCGCAGGACTCGCACATCGCGAAGCCGGCCATCGTCGTGAGTGGACGGTCGTAGGGCACGTCACGGACGATGGTGAAGCGCGGGCCGCAGTTCGTGCAGTTGATGAACGGGTAGCCGTGGCGGCGGTCGCCGGGGTCGAACAGCTCGCGGAGGCAGTCGTCGCACGTCGCGCTGTCGGCCGAGACGAGGGTGCGCCGCTCCCCCGTGGCGTCACTGGCGACGATGGTGAACTCGCCGGCCCCGGTCGGCGCCGCCACGCTCATGGTGACCCGCTCGATCTCGGCGAGCGGCGGCGCCTGCTCGACGAGCCCGGCGAGGAAGGCGTCGACCTGCGCCCGGGTTCCCTCGACCTCGACGAACACCCCGTGCACGTCGTTGCCCACGCACCCGGCCACCCCGACCCGGCCGGCGAGCCCGTACACGAACGGCCGAAAGCCGACCCCCTGCACGACCCCCTCGACGCGAACGTTGCGCCGCACCCGATCGGTCACCCGCCCAGGTTAGGCCCGCGGGACCGCCGCCGTCTCGCTCCACCGGCAGCGCAGGAGATCGGCGACCGCGGCGATGCCCGCCTCGATCGCACGCCTCGGCGTGTCACCGAAGCCGAGCACGAGCCGCGGTTGCGCGGGTGTGGTCCGGCACATCCCCGCCATGCCGTAGAGGCCGACGCCGCGGCGGGCCGCCTCCTCGACCAGTTCGGCCTCGTCGGCGCCGGGGGGCAGGTGCAGCACGGCGTGGAAGCCGGCGGCGAGGCCGGTGACGCGCAGGGCGGGTGCGTGGGTGGCGAGCGCGGCGACGAGGGCCTCGCGCCGCGCGGCGTACTCGGCGCGGACGCGGCGCAGGTGCCGGTCGTAGCGGCCGGACTCGATGAGCGTGGCGAGCGCCAGCTGGTCAAGGCCCGGGCTGCCGCGGTCGGCGACCTGCTTGCCGCGTGTCACGGCGTCGAGCAACCGGTCCGGGGCGATCAGCCAGCCGAGGCGCAGGGCCGGCGCGAGCGACTTGCTGACCGTGCCGAGTGAGACGACGCGGTCCGGCGCGAGTCCCTGCAGCGAGCCGACGGGGTCGCGGTCGTAGCGGAACTCGGCGTCGTAGTCGTCCTCGAGGATGACGCCGTCGTGGCGCCGCGCCCAGGCGATCAGCTCCAGGCGGCGGTGCCCGGCGAGCACCACGCCGGTGGGCCACTGGTGGGCCGGGGTGACGAGCACGGCACGTGCCCCGCCGCGTGCCAGCGCGGCGACGTCGAGACCGTCCTCGTCGACCGGGACGGGCTCGGCGGCCATGCCGGCGGCGCTCGCCTGCGCGATGGTCGACGCGGGGGCACCGGGGTCCTCGAACGCGAGCGTGCCGATGCCGTCGGCGGCGAGCGCCCGCAGCGCCAGGCCGAGCGCCTGGGCCATGCCGGTGCAGACGACGACCTGGTCACCGGTCGCGTCGGTCGCCCGCACGCGCCGCAGGTAGGCGGCGAGGACGGCACGCAGCCGCGGGTCGCCGAGCGGGTCGCCGTAGTCGAAGGCGGTGTTCGGGGCGGTGCGGCAGACCTCGCGGATCGCCCACGCCCAGTCCTCCCGCGGCGCGAGGCGCAGGTCGGGGACGCCGTGGCGGAAGTCGGCGACCGCGTGCCGGGGGCGGCCCGGTGCGCGAGGTGCCGGTGCCGGGTCCTGGTGGGACGCCGCGCCGGCCGCGACCCGGGTGGCCGAGCCGGGGCGGCTCGTCAGGTAGCCCTCGGCCCGCAGCTGGGCGTAGCAGTCCTGGACCAGGCCCCGGGACAGGCCGAGGGCTCTGGCGAGCTCCCGCGAGGACGGCAGCCGCTCGTCGCCGGCCAGCCGACCGCCGCGGATGGCGGCACGCAGCTGGTCCTCGAGCTGCGCGCGGAGGCCGGGGACGCCGTCCCGGTCGATCGTGATCAGCAGCTCGGGCCCCGAACCGGCCCACTCCACAGGCATGGAACTGGACCTTATCGGTGACCCGGTTCCCTCATAGCGTTCCTGTCATGACCGCTGACCTGCTCACCCGGCCCACCCGGACCCCCCGGACCCGGCTCGTGTCCCGGGCGCTGCTGCTGCGTTTCGTGTCGATCGTCGGCTCCTCGATCGGCTTCTACCTGCCGCTGTCGGTGGTGCCCCTGTTCGCACGGGACGCCGGCGCGGCCGGCGACGCCGGGCTGGCGACGGTCGCGCTGCTGCTGGCCACGGTCGCCGCCGAGCTGGTGACGCCGAGGCTGGTCGTCCGGGTGGGCTACCGGTGGGCGCTGGCCGTCGGGCTGTTCCTGCTGGGCGCGCCGACGATCGTCCTCACCTTCGCCGACAGCCTGTGGGTGATCGTCGCGGTCAGCGTGGTGCGCGGCGCCGGCTTCGCGGTCGCCGTCGTCGCCGGCGGGGCCGTCACCGCCCTGCTGATCCCGGCGGACCGGCGCGGCGAGGGCCTCGCGCTCGTCGGGATCGTCGGCGGGGTGCCCGGCCTGCTCGCGTTGCCGGCCGGCGTGTGGGCGGCGGCGCACTGGGGCTACGCGCCGGTGTTCGTGACGACGACGGTGGCCACACTGCTGGCGCTGCTGTCCGTCCCCGGCCTGCCGCGGCGCGCCGCGGCTGTCCCGGCGGAGGACGGTGTCCTCGCCGGCCTGCGCAACCCGTCCCTGACCCGCCCGGCGACGATCTTCGCGGCGTCCACCGCGGCGGTCGGCGTGCTGGTGACGTTCCTCCCGCTGGCCACCTCGGCCCAGCCGGCCTGGGTCGCCGCGACCGCGTTGCTGGCCCAACCCGCGGCGTCCACTGTGACCCGCTGGATCGCCGGCCGCGTCGGCGACCGCCGCGGCCCGGCGTGCCTGCTGGCACCGGGGTTGCTGCTGTCGGCCGCAGGCATGGCACTCCTCGCCGCGACGGGCACCCCGGCGGCGGTGATCGGTGGGGCGCTGGTGTTCGGCACGGGGTTCGGCGCCCTGCAGAACGCGACCCTGGCGCTGATGTACAACCGCGTGCCGGCCGGCGGCGAGAGCGCGGTGAGCGCGATCTGGAACGCCGCCTACGACCTCGGCATGGCCGCCGGCGCGCTCGCCGCCGGTCTGGTGATCACGTCCATCGGCTACCCGACGACGTTCCTCCTCACCGCGGCCGTGATGCTCCCGGCCCTGGCCCTGTCCCGCCGCGACCGCCGCCCGTGACGGGAGCGCCAGGCCCTCAGAGGTCCCGGACGTGCAGCAGGGACCGCACGTCCAGGCGCCGGCGAACCTCGTTGCCCGCCAACGCGTCGACCACCGTCGCGACACCGAGCCAGGTGGCCCCGGCATCCCGCGCGAGTCGGTGCACGCCCAGGGCCTGACCACCGGTGTCGATCCAGTCGTCGACGACGAGCACGGTGTCGGCGGGGCTGAGCAGGCGCCGGGGAAACCCCAGCGTGAGGTGCCGGTCCCGGTAGTCCGGTGGCGTGGTCCGCCGCAGCCAGGCATCGCTGTCGCCTGCCTGCCGGGGGTTCTTGCGCACCTCCACGAAGCCGACGCCCAGGCTGAGCGCGACGAGCGGCCCGAGGAGGCAGCCCCGCGACTCCAGGCCCAGCACGACCGTCGGGCGGCCGTCCGCGAACAGCCGCGCCAGGGCCGGGCCGAGGTCCCGGAGCAGCGCCGGGTCGCGCCACCAACCCGTCACGTCGGCGTACTGGTGCTCGTCGGTGCGGTCCCCGTGCCACGCGAAGGTGGCACGCAGCCGGGACCGCACCGTCGAGGGGTCAGCCACAGGTGACCGTGGGTGTGGCCCAGTCGCCGTGGTCGCTGCCGTTGCCGTCGGCCGCGTCGCCTACCAGCAGGTCCAGGACCTGGGCGCCGGTCACGTCCGCGGTGAGTGGTACGGCCGGGGTGCGGCCCCTGATGGTCGGGGTGGTGGCGACCTGGACGCCGTCGGCCAGCACGGTGAACGTCACCGTGCCCGCGCCGTTCTGCTCGTCGTCCACGCCGACCAGCGCGTCGAACCGGGAGCAGGTGCCGCCCAGGTAGACCCGCACGTCGCTGACCGAGTTCGTGCCGAGGCCCTTCGCGTAGGTGACGCCGTTGACCGTGATCGGGTGGCCGTCACCCGGTTGGTTCTCCCCGACGCTGGTGTCGCGTTCCACCGGGCCCCAACCGTTGCTGGCCGACAGGAACGGCAGGTCGCTCACCGCGGTCGTGCCGGCCGGCGGCGACGGTGGGACCGCGCCCACGATCCGCTCGTCCCGGCTCACCGACCGGGCGCCGCGCTGGGTGTAGCCCACCGACGCCCGCACCGCCGACCACTGCGGCAGCGTGCCCTGGGGCACCATGACCCGCCAGGTGAACCGGACCGGCGTGCCGGGGCGCACGACCCGGACGGGTTTGACCGTGGACGCCGTCCAGCCCTGCGGCAACGCGAGCGCCGGCGCGACGTCGTAGGCCGGGGAGCCGTGCGCGGTGGCGGTGGCCGTCGCGGTGAACGTCTGGCCGGCGCGGACGGTGTCGGGCACGTCCAGGCCGACGGCGACACCCGGCGACGCCGGCATCGCGTACCTCCGCGGGTCGTAGCCGGGGCTGCGGTTCTGGCCGACCCGCAGCGGCGAGGTGTAGCTGCCGTAGTTGGTCAGTTCCACCTCGCCGAGGCCGCCGGTGCTGCCCGTGTTCCACACCGCGATCGCGATCGTGTTGCGGCCGTTGGGGTTCAGGATGCCGTTCGGCACCGGGAAGCTGTGCTGCGGGCCGACCTGGTTGACGTAGTTGCCGACCTGCCAGCCGTTGACGAACAGCGTCGCGCGGTACGCACGCGACGGCTCGTCGGTGACGGTCAGCCCGAGCGAGGTGTCCTGCCCGGCGGGCAGGTCCAGGTTCACGGTCGTGCGGTACCAGGACACGCCCGGCCGGGCGTCGCCGGCCGGCAGCGTGACGTCGGACCACCGCGAGTCGGGGTAGCCCGGCAGCGACCAGCCGGCCCGCTCGCCGTAGAGCCCGCCGGTCGACAGCGGGCCGCGGACCGGGTCGATCTCGCGCTCCCCGCCGCGCACCCCCTGCAACCGCCAGGTGATCGACGTCAGTGGCGCGCCGTTCAGCGCCGCGACCGTCAGGCCCCGCGCGGACTTGTTGTTGTTGGTCGAGTTGTAGTCCTCCTCGTGCCCCATGTTGACCGTGAGCACCGACAGCACGTTCTCGGCCCGCAGCGACCCGGCGGGGAAGGAGAAGTCGGCCGTGCCGGTCGTCGAGCTGCCCAGGAAGGTGCCGTTCAGCCACGCCGAGAAGGCCTGGGCACCGCCGCCCGACTGCGACTCCAGGTGGATGCCGTTCTCCTTGCCAGTGGACCGGAACCGGCCGCGGTACCAGGTGTTGCCGGTGTGGAAGCCGTAGTCGTCGGCGAACAGCACCGGGCCGCCGCTCACCGGGGTGACGCTGTTGGACGTCGTCTTGTCCGCGACCACCCAGCCCGTGTCGTCGAACCCGGGCTCGGCCTCCGGCGACTCCTCCTGGTGCTTCCAGTGGGTCAGCGCCGGCAGGGTCACCGGCTTCGCGACGGGAACGGTGCTGGCGCGGACCGGCCTGCCGTTCCACGTCACGTGCCGCGCGCCGGTGAAGACCTCGACGCCGGGGTCGTCGCCGTTGTCACCGGTGAGCGCGAGGGTGTCGCCGTGGCTCGTCGCCGTGCGCAGCAGGTGGGTGCCCCGCACGAGGACCGGTCCGCTCGCGGTGTCCATCCGCCAGAAGGTCTCGGCGGTGGGCTTGTCGGCGAGCAGCAGCGTCAGCGGACGCGCGCCGCCGCCGGAGACGGTCACGCGGAGCAGCCCGCTGTGCCGGTAGTTCAGCCTCAGGTCTCCGGTGGCCGCGTCCCAGGTGGTGGTCACGGTGCCGCCGGATGACGTGACGGTCGGGCGGGACCGGTAGTTCAGCACGGTCTCGCCGTCGGTGCCCTGGTCGCCGTAGAGCACGGCCAGGTCGCGGTCGGCGATCGTCGCGTTGGTCATGATCTCCGAGGTCGAGTACTGGAGCCGGGACGCACCGAGCGCGTAGTTCGCGACGATGATGTTCGAGTCGCGGCCGTTCAGCGTGATGGCCGTGCCGGGTTGCTGCGGCACGACGGGGTAGGTGGCCGGCTCGGGTGCCGGCGGGACCGACAGGTCGATGGCGTCGACCGCGACGTAGTTGTCGGTGGACGTGCCGGTGTTGTGCGTGCCGGTCACCGCGATCGTGAGCGTGTGCGGACCGTCGGCCAACCCGCCGGCCTGGTACAGCACGGCCTGGTTCGCGCTGCCCGAGTCGTCCACTGTGGTCTGCTTGACCCCGTCGAGGTAGACGTCGGCATATCCGTGGTTGTCCGTCCTGGAGCCGATCCAGCGCACCGCGGTGCCGGTGAACGGCACGGTGAGCGAGTCACCGGCCTTGTTGGAGAAGGACTCGGTGTGCTTGTAGTCGCCGCCGGTGTAGCTGGTGTCGGCGACGTGCGACCAGCCGCCGGCGTACCGCAGCGCCGGGTCCGGGTCGTCGTAGGTGTAGCTGGGCTCGGGGGTCGGCTGCGCGTGGAGGTCGACGGCGATGTGCGTGGTGTCGACCGAGGTGGCGGTGGAGTCGTTGTGCCGCAACACATGGAACTGCGTGCCGGTGTCGGGGTTCATCCGTCCGGTGTCGATGACCGCCGGGTTGTCCGGCGCGGCGGTGGTGATCCGGTCGGTCTTGGTCAGCGGCGCCACCGACTGGGTGAAGTAGCCGATCAGCTTGTCCTCGTAGTACTTCGGGTCGAGCTGCCGGGTCTCGCGGATCGCCGCGCCGTAGTCGTAGGACGTGTAGTTCTGCGGCATGCCGAGCCAGCCCCAGTTGGTGCCGCCGTAGGTCATGTAGAAGCTCTGCGCGGTCGCGCCCACCGCGATGTTCTGCTTGTAGAACACGTCGGCGAACTGGTCGTTGATCAGCCGGGCGCACGCGTCGTAGCCGGGGCCGCCCCACGGGTCGAACGCGCCGCCCTGGAACTCCGGGGAGTACAGCGGTTTCCCGGCCGGATGGTCGTAGCTGATGTCCGGCACGCCGCGCCACCGCGTGGGGTTCGAACAGTCGAAGCCCTGCGGGTAGGAGTCCGGCCCGTCCACGTCGAGCGCGGCGACGCCGGTGTTGAACGTGCCGTTGTTGTTGCCGGTCAAGGGAACGGTGATGCCGTCCGCGCGTGCCTTGTCCTCGAGGTGGCGCATGTAGGTGTGGCCGGCCGCGGAGCCGTTGTAGTACTCGTTCTCGACCTGGTAGGCGATCACCGAGCCGGTGCCGTTCGTGACCTGGTGGCGGGCCACGATCGCATCGATCTTGGCCTGCCATTCGTCGGCGTATTTGAGATAGACCGGATCGTTGCGGCGGGTGTTGCCGGGCTTGGTGGACAGCCAGCCGGGGA
>NZ_JBJMIE010000188.1:0-28531 GCF_045807065.1 Actinophytocola sp.
GGTGCGGTGGCCTTCGGCGGTGACCATGAAGTGGAGATGAGCGGCGCGCATGGGGGAGCGGCCGCCGGCGGCGAGCATGGCGCCGACGGGGCCGTCATGGGGGATGGGGTAGGGCGTGGGGGTGATGGCCCAGAATTCGTAGTGGCCGTCGGGGTCGGTGAAGAGGTGACCGCGGGCGGCGACGCGGTCGTCGGTGTACTGGACGTCGTAGCGCCCGTCGGCGTCGGCCTCCCAGACCTCGATGCGGGCGCCGGGGAGCGGGTGGCCTTCGCTGTCGGTGACGGTGCCCTCGACCCAGCACGGCTCTCCGGGGGCCTCGCCGGAGATGTCGCCGCCGATCGGGATCTCCGGGCTGTTCTCGACGAAGAACGGTCCGAAGACGGTCGCTTCGGTGGCGTTGCCGTAGGCCTCGTTGTTGATGGCGATGGTCTGCATGGACAGCCCGAGGACGTCGGAGAGGAGGATGAACTCCTGGCGCCTGTCGTCGGTGATGTGGCCGGTCCTGGTGAGGAACTGGACGGCCGCCGCCCATTCCTCCTCCGTGAGGCGGACTTCGCGGGCGAAGGCGTGGAGGTGGCGCACGAGCGCGGTCATCAGTTGCCGCAGGCGTGGGTCGGGGCAGTCGTCGAACGAGTGGACGACGCGGTCGAGGAGGTCGGCCTCGCGGCGCTCCTGCTCGGCGGAGATCCCGGTGGAGGTCATCGGGGCTCTGCTCCTTCCCAGGCCTGGTGCAGCAGTTCGGTGATGTTGTCGAGGGTCACCGGGGTCGGGTTGCCGGGTGGTGCCGCGGCGACGATCGCCTCGGCGGCGGGGCCGATCCCGGACTCCGTCATGCCGTAGTCGCGGAGGGCCTTGGGCGCGTGGAGCCGGGTGCGCAGCTGGGCCAGGCCCTTGGTCGCAGACTCGGCGTCGAACGCGGTGGCGATCCGGCGTCGGGCGTCGGGCGCCGCTGGTGCGTTGAAGGCGAGTACGTGCGGGAGGACGACGGCGTGCGTCTGCGCGTGCGGCAGGTCGAACATGCCGCCGAGGACGTGGCAGATCTTGTGGTGCAGGCCGGAACCGGCCGAGGCGAAGGCGACCGCGGCGAGGTAGGCGCCGTAGAGGGCGTGTTCCCGGCCGTCGAGGTCGCCCGGGTCCGTGGCGACTGCCGGTAGTCCGGTGTGGAGGGCGCGGATCCCCTCGCCGGCGAGGGCCTGGTTGATGGGGTCGGTGCGGGGCGCCCACAGGGAGTCGACGCAGTGGGCCAGGGCGTTGAGGCCGGAGGCCACGCTCAGCTCGACGGGCAGGGTGAGCATGAGCGCGGCGTCGTACACGATCGTGCGCGGCAGGACCCGGGGGTCGACGCCGGTGGTTTTCCTGGCGTTCTCGGTGAGTCCCCAGACGTTGGTGGCTTCCGAGCCGGCGTAGGTGGTGGGGACGGCGACGATCGGCAGGCCGGTGGTGAGCGCGACGGCCTTGGCCAGGCCGGTGGTGGACCCGCCGCCGACGCTCACGAGCGCGTCGACCCGGTGGGTGGCGGCCTGTTCCCGTGCGCGTCGGGCGACGCCGACGGGCACGTGCATGGCCACCTCGTGGTGCCAGTGCGCCACCGGAAGGCCCGCGGCGACCCGCGCCGCGAGTTCGCGTTCCGCCTCCGCGGCGATCACCATGAGCCGCGACACCCCGAGCGACGCGACCTCGGCCGCGAGGTTCGCCGCGGCCGCACCGGAACCGAACCGCACGCGTTGCGCCAGTGTGTCGTGGTCGAAACGCATCATGCCTTCCCCAGGATCTGGTTCAGCGCCGAGCGTAGCGCGGCCACCGGGTCGGCCGGTAGCGCCGCCGAGCGCCACGCGACGTGTTTGTCGGGTCGCACGAGCAGGGCGCCGCTCTCGTCGACCGCACGCAGCTTCGCCCAGTCGTAGTACAGGTCGGTGACGTCCCGTCCCGGTCCGATCACGACTGTCGCGAGTGGAATGTCCAGCTCGTGTGCGACCTCGTCGGCCGCGGCGGCCCACGCCTCGCCCGCGATGCCGGTGATGAGCGTGAACCGGTGGTAGGGGGCGAGGTCCAGCATGGCCACCTTGTGCATGGTGTCGCCGACCCAGGCGTGCGGCAGGTGCGCGCCCGGCACGGTCGACATCTCGTAGTACAGGTCCGGATCCCGCGTGGGCCGCGGTGCCGGGCCGTCGGGGACGATCGCCGCGGACCGGTAGAACTGGCCGAGGTCGACGCCGTGCGCGTTGAACTCGTAGTCCTTCAGCGCCATCGCCTCGATCAGGGCGGCGCGTTTGGCCGCGCCCTCGGGCGTGTTGGCCTTGCGTTCCTCGATGGCGGCGACCATCTCCGCCTCGGTCGTGGCGTCGAGCAGCCCGAGCACCTCGAAGAACTGGACGAACTCGCGGCTCGACCGGTTGGCCCGCCGCACGATGCGCTCGGCCACCGGCGCGCGTTCGACCGAGTACGTGTCGAGCAGGCCCGGCCCGGCCTGGCCGCGCAGCACGAGCGCGAGCTTCCACGCCAGGTTGTAGGAGTCCTGGATCGAGGTGTTGGAGCCGAGGCCGTTGCTCGGCGGGTGCCGGTGGATCGCGTCCCCGGCGCAGAAGACCCGACCCTTCTGCAGGTGCGTCGCGAACATCTCGTTGTTGCCCCACAGGCTGGTGCCGGTGATCTCGACCTCGATGTCCGGCATGCCGAGGAGGTCGCGCACGATCTGGGTCGCGGACGCCTCGTCCACCACGGGCGGCGCGTCGTGGATGTCGTAGCCCCACACGATCAGCCACTCGTGCCAGGGCCGCACCATCCGCACCAGGCCCGCGCCGATGCCACCGACGTTCGCGCCCGGCTGGATCACCCAGTAGAGGACCGACGGGCGGTGCCCGACGTACCGCGCGATGTCGGCGCGGAAGGTGATGTTCATCGAGCCCGCGATGTCCATCGCGCCCTCGTACGGCAGCCCGAGATCGGCGGCGACCTGCGACCGGGCGCCGTCCGCACCGATCAGGTACTTCGCGCGGATCGTGTACTCCGTCCCGGTCAACCGGTCCCTGACGAGCACGTCGACGCCGTCGGCGTCCTGGGTGTGGGAGACGTACTCGGTGGAGAACCGCGTCCGCGTGCCGCGCTGGGTCGCGTTCCTGACCAGGATCGGCTCCAGGTAGGTCTGCGGGATGTCGACCACCAGGCACGGCGACGCCAGCTGGTAGTCCGCCTCCCGGGACGGGTGCGTCCCCCAGGTGCGGATGCGGCCGATCTCCTCCCCGGCGATCGACGTGCAGAAGACGGTGTCGCCGACGAGGGGGTGTGGGGTGGCGTCCGCGAGCACCTGGTCCTCGATGCCCATGTCGCGGAACGTCTCCATCGCCCGCTGGTTGGTGATGTGCGCGCGCGGCGTGTTCGCGGTCCACCGGTACTTCGTGACCATGATGTTGTCGATGCCCGACGTGGACAGGAACAACGCCGCCGACGCACCCGCCGGACCCGAGCCGACGATGAGCACGTCGGTCTGCACCACCATCGCGCACCCCTTTCCGTCATCCCCGGGCTGGTGGATGCGAGTGTCCGAGGCCGACCGGCCGCCGGGCCACCGAACCGTCCGGAGATGGCGGAAATGGGAACCCTCAGCCGCCGCGCCGCCGCACCTCGCCCGCCGTGACGCCGAACCGCTTGCGGAAGGCCTGCGAGAAGTACGCGACCGAGGTGAAGCCGCACCGCGCGGCCACCTCTGTCGTCCGGGGACTCCTGTCGGTGGCCAGCACGGTGTACGCGGCGTCGAGCCGGCGCGCCAGGATGTGCCGGGGCACGCTCGTGCCCGCGGCCGCGAACAGCCGGGACAGGTGCCGCGCGCTGATGCCCGTGCCGGCCGCGACGTCGCTCGCGGACAGTGCCGGGTCGGTGAGGTGCTCCTCGATGAACGCCCGGGCCGCCGCCCGGTGCGCGACGGGCAGGTCGACGTGCCCGGCCAGCACCGCCACCAGTTCGAGGACCGCCTGCTCGTCCGCCGGCACCGGGCACTCGCGGCGGACCGCGCGCGCGACGAGCCGGGCCAGGGCGCGCCCGTGCGGGTTCCCGCCCTCGACCACGACCGGCGCCGGCACGGTCACGAGACCGGTGAGCCGGGTGAACTCCGCTCGCGGCACCTTGACGGCCAGCTCGTCGAGGCCGTGGCCGAACCCGCGCAGGAAGGGCCGGTCGGCGTCGCACACGAGCAGCTGCCCCGGCCGCAGCACCCGGCGCTGCCCGTCCTGCTCGAAGACCGCCTCACCCAGGATCGTCACGTAGGCGGCGATCGCGTCGGCCGGCGCGGCCGCGACCGTCGCGGCGGACCGCTCCACCAGGTGCCGCGTACCCCGGACCCGGGCGAGGTGGGCGCGCTCGAGCTGGAGGTTCACCTCGCTGGCCGCGAACGGCCGGTCCGCGGGCGGCCGGCAGGCGAGTGCGATCAGGGACTCCGCGTTGTGCCGCTCCCACAGCTCCACCTGGCGGTCCGAGTCGAACCGCGCGGTCACGAAGGCACGCGCCCGGGGAATCGTGACGACGCCGGTCATGCTGCCTCCTCGCGAGCACGGTCCGCTTCCGCCACGTTAACCGCCCGCCGGGCGCGACGGCGCCACGAGAGCGACCACGGCATGCCGGGGCGGGCACGCGGCTTGTGCGCCGCGCCGTCCGTCTCGGCCCGGCGGCCGGCTCAGCCAGCCTCGTCAGTGCCCCAGCCCGGCCTTTGCCGGAGTTGGCTTTCCGCCACAGTCCGCCGGCCGGAACCCAGGCGGGCGAGCAACCGCTCCCGCGGCGCCTGCCGCCTCGCCCCCCCGCAGCCCTTGCGGCAAGGGCTTTCTTCCCGCGATTCACGATATGGGAAGGCTCCTGCCGGCGATCTCCGCGCCAGTACATTGGCCCGGAGGCCGTCAACCGCCCGCGCCCCAACGGATTCGGGGATGGTCCGCGCCCGTGTCATCAGTTTCCCGAGAGGAGGGTTCCGGTGACCACGACAGCACTGTCGGTCGAACCGCTGACCGTCACGATCGGCGCAACGGTACCGGGGGTCGACCTGACCGCCGCGCTGGCGCCGGAGCTGGTGGCCGAGATCCGCGCCGCCCTCCTGGCGCGCAAGGTACTGGTGTTCCCCGACCAGGATCTGACGCCCGACTCGCACCGCGCCTTCGCCGCCGCGCTCGGCGAGCTGACCCCCGCGCACCCGGTCGTGCCCGGCCTCGACGCCGACCACCCCGAGATCTACGTGCTCGACAGCGGCGACGGCGGCAAGGCACCCGTGTGGCACACCGACGTCACGTTCACCCGCACGCCCCCGCTCGGCTCCGTCCTGCGCGCGGTGGACCTGCCACCCGTCGGCGGCGACACCTGCTGGACCGACCTGGAAGCCGCCTACCTCGCGCTGTCGCCCCCACTGCGGCACCTGGCCGACCAGCTGGAGGCGGTCCACGACGGACGCGAGGACTTCGAGGAGTACCTCAACGTCCGGCTCTCCGGCGAGGGCAACCTCTGGGAGGGGGAGCGGATTCGGTCGCTCGACCCGGTGGCGCACCCGGTCGTGCGCGTGCACCCCGAGACCGGCCGCCGCGCCCTGTTCGTCAATCCCGGCTTCACCACGCACCTCAAGGACGTGACCGAGACGGAGAGCCGCGCACTGCTCGACGTCTTCTTCGCCGTCATCGGCCGCCCCGAACACAGCGTCCGCCACCGCTGGGCCCCGGGCGACCTCGTGGTCTGGGACAACCGCAGCACCGCCCACTACGCGGTCGACGACTACGGCGACCACCACCGCGTCATGCACCGGATCACCATCCGCGGCGACCGGCCGGTCGGTCCGTCCCGCTGAACCACGTGACCGGTTCCCGATCGGCGCGGACTGACGTGTTTCCCGGCGGCGGACGCGGGTAGTCACGCGCGGTGACCGCATGGGAAGCCCTGGACGACCGGGTCGCCGCGGTGGCGCGGTGGGGTGCCGCACTGCGCGGGAAACGCCTGCTGCATCCCGCCGGTGCCACGTTCGACGGGACGTTCACCGTGACCCCGGTGACGTCCCGCGGCGTGCCGTTCCTGGACGAGCCGGGGGAGTACCGGGCGCTCGTGCGGCTGTCGAAGGCCACGTCCACCCCACCCGGCTGGCCCGACGTGCTCGGGTTGGCCTGGCGGGTGCTCGACGCCGGCGGCCCCGGCGTGCCGGTCGACGTGGCGCTGTCCAGCACCGGCCGCGCGGTCGTCCTGCGGCACCTGCTCATGCCCAGGCGCGACTTCGCCACCACGACCTTCACCTCGCTGCTGCCCTACCGGATCGGCGACCGCAACCGCTACCTCGCGGCGATTCCCGAGGAGACGTCGCCGAAGCTGCCGGCGGACGTCCCGGCGTTGCGGGCGGCGATCGCGGCGCGGCCGTTCGTCCTGTCGGTGTTCGTGGCCGACCTGGCCAGCCCGTGGCACCCGGTGGGCACCCTGCGTGTCGAACGGCCGAGCGAGGAGGACCCGGCCTTCGACGTCATCGGCAACGTACTGCCCGGCTTCGCGCCGGCGGGCCGGCTCAACCACCTGCGCGACCCCGCGTACCGCGGCTCCCGGACCGGCCGCGAGCCGGCCGGACGCGGCTGAACCGGGTCGTGCTCACCTACCCGGCCCGATCTCCCGACGGGAGCGCGGTTCGGTGCGCGCCGCAACGGCGTGGGACACTCCACATGCGCCAGCAGCCGTGAGGGAGACCGATGCACGTCGACGACACCACCGATCCGGGCAGGGACCAGGACGAGCTGACCGTCGAGTTCGACGGGCAGGAGTTCACGGTCGAGGAGAACGTCGACTTCGACGGCGACGGCGCCAACGACACCGCCGTCCTGCAGACCAGTGACGGCGCCGTGATCGCCATCGCCGACACCGACCACGACGGCGTCGCCGACGTGGCGGTCGAGTACGACGAGGCCGGCAACCCCGTGGCCGGCGCCGAGTACGACCCGGCTACCGGCATCTGGCGCGCCGAGGACGTCGACGCCCTCCCCACCCCCAGCGGCGCCGGCGCCGACGACAGCGGCGCCCCCGCCTGATCTCACCGCACGGCGCCGGCCCGCCCCACCATGTCCTGGTACCAGGTCGCGTACGGGGTGTTCGTGGCCGGGTAGTTCGCCAGGGGTGTGGTCTCCTGGTCGGCGGAGTCGAAGTCCCAGCCGCGGACGAGGTGGCCGGACGCGCGGGCCGAGGTGATGAACGAGGTGTGCGTGGCGGGCGCCGCGTAGAACAGGGCACCCTGCTGGAGTTCGGCGCCGTCGCCGTCCTGGTACTCGTCGAAGGCGGTCTGCGGGTACTGGATCCGCGTGCCGCTGACCCGGTCGGTGCTCACCCGTAGCGTGTTCGCCGGCGTGGCGCCGTCCGCCGCCGGGTAGACGTGGACGCTCGTGGTGCCACGCACCGCGGTGGCGGTGTCGTAGCGCGGGCCGGCGGTCTTCGCGTTGCCCGCCCAGGTGACGGTGCCCGCGCCCACGTCGAGGGTGCCCTGCCAGGTCCAGTTCTGGCTGGTGCTCTGGCTGCGGTGGACCTCGCGCAACCCGGTGGCGCTGGTGAACACCACGGACGGCAGCACGCCGTTGTCGTACTGGTGACTGGCCGACCACGTGATCTCGCCGGACGAGCCGAGGTGGGCAGTCTGGTACCAGAGCGTGGTCGCGTTCTGCGACTGGTGCACCTCGACCAGGTCGCCGTCGTCGTCGAGCGCCACCGCCGGGGTGACGCCGGAGCCGTAGCGGCCGTGCCGCTGCCAGGTGATCCGGCCGTCGGCGCCATAGGTGCCGGTCCAGTACCAGAGCGCGCCGCCGCCGGAGTCGTGCACCTCGACGACCTGGCCGTGGCCGTTGAGCGCGATGGCCGGGTGGTAGCCGACATCGCGGCGGTAGGCCGCGCGGGTGGTGGCGTCGCCGGAGAGCAGGGTGAGCACCCGGCCGCGCAAGGCGTCCACGGTGGCGCCCGTCGAGTACTCGGCGGCCGGCAGCAGGCGGGTGCCGAACGCCGCACGCAGCTCGTCGTTCAGCGCGGCGGGGTCGCCCGCGGCGTAGGAGCCGTTGTCGGTCAGGTCGTCCTTCAGGTCGAGCATCACCACGAGCGGCGCGTGCGTCGGGTGCGCGGCGGACCAGGACGCGACGACCGCGAGCCAGTCGCGCAGGTTGTTCGACGCGGGGTTGCCGCCGGAGTGGTCGACCAGGTTGCCGGGACTGTCGTGGCCCACGCCGTAGTCGTGGTTGGTGGCGTAGCCGTTGTCGTGCACGTCCAGCTCCAGGAAGCGGACGCCGTGGTCGAGCTGGTAGGTCAGCGAGTGCTTCGCGCCGTCGGTGTCGCCGGAGTAGCTGTTGTGCGTGGCCTGGAACACGGCGGCGGTGAACGGCTCGTCCGCCGCGCTGCCGGCCCCGACGAGCGGCAGCGCCGCGATGAGCACGGCGACAGCTGTGGCGACGACGGTGCGGGGGCGTGACGTCCTGTGCGGCATCGGCGGTCCCTGAGGCTCGATCGGTCGACCGGATGTGCGTGGCGCACGGTGATTGTTTCCCATCGGGACACTCCTGTCACCGCCCGCCCGCGCATGGTTTCCGAGCTCCTCGGGTATGTGAGACGGATGACTGACAGCGTTGAACACGGAACCGCGACGGGCGGGACGGACTGATGCCCGCCGTCCTGGTCGCCGGTGGGTGGGGTCTGCTGGCCGGTGGTGCCCTGGTGGTCGGTGCGCTGGTGGGTTTCCTGGCGCGGGTGCCGAGCAAGGTCGTGGCGAGCGTGATGGCGTTCGGCGCCGGGGTGCTGCTGTCGGCCGTGTCGTTCGAGCTGATCGCCGAGGCGCACGAGAAGGGCGGCCTCGCGCCCACCGCACTCGGCGCGGCCGTGGGTGCCCTGATCTACACGGGTGCGAACATCCTGCTCGCCCGGCGCGGCGCGCGGCACCGGAAGCGGTCGGGTGACCAGCAGCCGTCCGAGTCGCAGCAGGCGGGGTCCGGGACGGCGATCGCGCTGGGTGCCCTCCTCGACGGGATACCGGAGTCGATGGTCATCGGCACGAGCCTGATCGGTGGCGGGGCGGTGAGCGTGGTGACCGTGGTGGCGGTGTTCATCAGCAACGTGCCGGAAGGCCTGTCGAGTGCCGCGGGGATGCGGCGTGCGAACCGCTCGCGGGCGTACGTGTTCGGGCTGTGGACGGGGATCGCGGTGATCAGCGCCCTGGCGTCGGTGTTCGGGTACGCCGTGCTGGGCGGGGCGCCCCCCGAGCTGCTGGCCGGCATCACCGCGCTGGCCGGCGGCGCCATCCTCGCGATGATCGCGGACACGATGATCCCGGAGGCGTTCGAGAACGCCCACCTGCTGATCGGCCTGATCACGGTGGCCGGGTTCCTCGTCGCGTTCGGGGTGTCCCAGATGGGTTGACGAGTCCCGCGGGCCGGGTCCACACGAGTCGTGGTCCGGCCGCGGCGGCAGCCCGGGTTGAGTGCCGCCCCATCGGGTACACCTGCGTCGACCGACGATGGAGGGAGAGGGAATGGCCACCGGAGAGACCGGTTTCGACGACGTGTCCTTCGACTTGATTTCCGTGCAGTACCACTCGCTCAAGGCCGGGCACGACTACGGCCAGTACGTCCGCGACGCCGAGAACGCCGGGCGCCAGGACATAGCCGAGTTCTTCCGCAAGGTCATGTCGGAGGACTCCGCCAGGGCCAAGCAGTGCCACGAGTTCCTCAGGGAACTCTCCGGCTCCAGCGAGTCCGGCCCAGCCGTCAGCTGACGCCGTACGCCTGGACCCGCCGACACGATGTCGGCGGGTCCGCGTCTGTGGAAGACGTGGTTGGCGAGGTGCCGTCACGTTCCACTGAGGTGTCGTGTGGTCACTCGGCGACGGTCGAGGCCGGGGGTGTGGCCGTTTCCTCGCTGCTGGTGGGCGCCGACGTCGCCGTGTCGGTGGTCGGGTCCGGTGCGTTGCCCGCTGTCGTTGTCGTCGGCGCGGCTGTCGTGTCGGTCGGAACGGCTGACGACGGAGTTGCCGTGTCCGTCGCCGGCACGGGGGATTCCCCTGTGCTCGTCGGCACGGGTTTCCCCTGGGTCCTGGTGGGCTGCCCACCCCGGGCCGGAGCCACCACTTCGGACACCGAGGCCGGCGCGGTGCCGTTGTGCACGGCGCCCTTCGCCGGCGCCCGCTCCTCGGCCGGCAGCACACCGCCGCGACCGCTCAGGAGCCAGATGGTCGCGGCGACCAGTGCGACGGCGAAGACCCCGGCGTCCGCCATGGGCCCGCGGGCACGGCCCGGAGCGCTTTCCGGCGGTGTGCGGACCGGTGTTGTCGCGTCGGCGGCGGCGCCGTCGCCTGGCCCCGCGGCGGGTGCGGCCGACGCGGTCAACGTGGACGACGCGGCCAATGTGGACGAGGCGGACGACGCGGTCAAGGTGGACGATGCGGTCAACGTGGCCGGTAGCAGCACGTGCGCCGGGACCTCGTTCCCGCCGACGGCGGCGAGCAGGTCACGCGCCTCCGATGCCGTCGGGCGTGCCGCGGGATCCGCCGCCAGCAGGTCGACCAGCACGTCGGCCAGCGGCCCCGCCCGTCGCGGCGGGTTGATCCTGCCGCCGGCGACCGCGTGCAGCAGGCCCAGCGTGTTCGCGGCGCGGCCGAACGGCGGTTCGCCCTCGACCGCGGCGTACAGGGTCGAGCCGAGCGAGAACACGTCCGAAGCCGGGGTCGGGTCGGCGCCCAGGGCCACCTCCGGCGCCAGGTAGGCGGGAGTGCCGGCGAACGAGCCAGCACCGGTGACCGTGACGTCGTCGCTCGCCCGAGAGATGCCGAAGTCGGTGATCTTCACCGCGTGGTCCTCGCCGAGCAGGATGTTGGCCGGCGTGATGTCGCGGTGCACGATGCCGGCCGCGTGCGCCGCCGTCAGCGCCGCGGCCACCTGCGTGCCGACGTAGGCCGCCCTTCCCGGCGGGAGCGGCCCCTCCTCGGCCATGACCGCCGCCAGGCTGCGCGAGGGCAGGTACTCCATGACGAGGCAGGGCACATCGTCCTCGTCGACCACATCGAACACGGCGATCGCGTTGGGGTGGTGCAGCCGCGCGGCGATGCGGCCCTCGCGCAGGCACCGTTCCACCGCCGCGGCGGCCCGCTCCGCCGGGAGATCCGGCCGCAGCAGCAATTTCTTGACCGCCACCGGCCGGCCCAGCCGCTCGTCGCGGCCCTGCCAGACCACCCCCATGGCACCCGTCCCGATCGGGCGGAACAGGCGGTAGCGCCCGACGACCAGATGCTCCTCGTCGGTGGTGACGGCCCCCGGATCGTGTTCCGTCTCGGTGCTCCTACGGACGGCCGGTGCGCCCAGCTCAGATGCCACAACGACCTCGCTCTCGCCCGTGCCTCCCTGTCCACAGGGGTTTCATCTTCGGCCCGAAACTAAACCTGAATGAGACATCCGATCGTGGTGCCGTCCTCGCCCGTGTCTCCCCGACCGCGCGCTCACCGTCGTCAGCCAGGCGGGCGGCGAGTCACGCGGACACGGTCACCGGGGACGGCGCCTTTCGCGGCGGCCGGTCTCGGCGCGGCGTCTCGCGGGGCCGTGGGAGTTGGCCAGGTTCATCGCGGTGTTCACCAGCGCCACGTGGGAGAAGGCCTGCGGCACGTTGCCGACCAGCCGGTCGGCGTGGGGGTCGTACTCCTCGGTGAGCAGCCCGACGTCGTTGCAGAGCCCGACCAGCCGCTCGAACAGTGCTCGTCCCTCGTCGGTGCGGCCCTGCAGGATGTAGTTGTCCGCGAGCCAGAACGTGCAGGGGAGGAACGCGCCCTCGCCCGGTGGCAGGCCGTCGACCTGTTCGGTCTGGTCGGTCATGGTGTAGCGCTCGACGAACCCGTCGTGGCACAGGTGTTTCTCCACGGCCTCGACGGTGCCTCGCACCCTGGCGTCGTCGGCGGGCAGGAAACCGACCGCGGGGATGAGCAGCAGTGACGCGTCCAGGGTGGACGAACCGTAGTACTGCGTGAAGGCGCGGCGCCGCTTGTCGAAGCCGTTGTCGCACACCTCGTCGAAGATGTCCTGGCGCAACCGCTTCCACCTGTCGGCGGGGCCGTCGAGGCCGAAGTGCTCGACCGCCTTGACGGCTCGGTCCACGCCCACCCAGGCCATGACCTTGGAGTGGGTGAAGTGCCGGCGCGGCCCGCGCATCTCCCAGATGCCGTTGTCCGGGTCGCGCCAGTGCGACTCCAGGAAGTCCATCAGCTCCCGCTGCACCTCCCAGGCTTCCGGGTCCGGCGGGATGCCGGCCGCCCGCGCCTGGTGGAGGGCGTCCATCAGCTCGCCGTAGACGTCCAGCTGGTACTGCTCGGCCGCGGCGTTGCCGACGCGGACCGGTCGGGCGCCGGCATAGCCGGCCAGCCAGGGCAGTTCGAACTCGGGCAGCCGGCGTTCTCCCTCCACGCCGTACATGATCTGCATGCCCCGCGGGTCGCCGGCCAGTGCGCGCAGCAGCCATTCCCGCCCGGCGACGGCCTCGCCCTCGTACCCGGCGTCCAGCAACGCCATGAGGGTGAACGTCGCGTCCCGGATCCAGCAGTAGCGGTAGTCCCAGTTGCGCACCCCGCCCAGCTGCTCGGGCAGCGAGGTGGTCGCCGCCGCGGCGATGCCGCCGCTCGGGCCGTACGTGAGGGCCTTCAACGAGATCAGCGACCGCACCACGACGTCGCGGTACTCGCCGTCGTAGGCGCACCGGCCCGCCCACCGGCGCCACCACCGCGCGGTCGACTCGATCGCCTCGGGCACCGCCATCGGACCGGGATCGCCGTCGCGTGGACCGGTCGCGGTGAGCCGGAACGCCACCTGGTCGCCCTCGCCCACGGTGAACTCGGCCACGCAGTGCTGGCGCGCACCCCGTCCGTCCCGGCGCTCGTGCGGCACGTCGGCGTCCACGACCACCACGTCCGGGCCGGCGACGGCGGTGACCCTGCTGCCGTCCACCCGGGTCCACGGCCGCACGTGGCCGTAGTCGAACCGGATGTTCAGGTCGCTGCGCATCCGCACCCGGCCCTGCACGCCGATGACCATGCGCAGCAGCACGGGGTGTCGCTCGCGGATCGGCATGCAGTCGACGAGCCGGACCGTGCCCTCGTCGCTCGCCAGTTCGGTCTCCAGCACCAGCGTGTCCTCGCGGTAGGCGCGGCGCACCGTGCGGTACTCGCCGGCCGGCGCGATCGACCACCGGCCGTTCTCGGCGTCGCCGAGCAGCGCCGCGAAACAGGCGGCGGAGTCCAGCCGCGGCAGGCACAACCAGTCGACCGCCCCGTCGTAGCCCACGAGACCGGCGGTCTGGGTGTCGCCGATCAGGGCGTAGTCCTCGATGCGCAGCGCCACCTGCTCGCTCCCTTCCGGTCGTGTGACGGGCCTGGCCGCCCGTCCCCACGAGGTCACACCGGAGTTGTTTCCCGGCGGGCGGAGGAGAAACCATGCACCACGCAAATTTTGCGACATGCGGAAGTTGTGCTGGGGGTGACCAAGGGCGGACGCGCTGCGCGGCACCCGAGGGTGACGTCGGCTGGGTTCTCCGGCCGCGTCGGTGCGATCGCCGGCACAGGTTCCGCCCTGCCGGAACGGGCCCTACACCGTGGGGGCGCGGCGGCGGTGGGCGCGCTGGCGGCAGGTCGGCCCGCAGTACCGGGCCGGACGCCCGGTCGCCCGGACGGGCAGTGGAGCACCGCATTCACCGCAGTGCTGCGTGGTTTCGTGACCTCGACGGCCCGGCGTGTCACGAAAGTCCGCAGCTTCCGTGACGCCGGGCGGTCGCAACCCGTCCAGCAGCAGTCGCACCAACTCGGCGCCGCGTGTTCGGTCCCGGTGCGCGGCGCGCAGCGTGGCACCGCCGGCGATGAGGGCGGTCAGGTCGTCTGTCGACAGGTCGGGGCGGATCGCGCCGGTGTGTTTCGCGTTGTCCAGCAGGCGGTCCAGTGCCTCGTGGAACCGCCCCACCGCCGCGGCGAGCACGGCGTGCGGCCAGCCGCGGTCGGCGGCGAGCGCGTCGCAGACGACCTGGCGCCCGGCCGACTTCTCGATGACCTCGGCCAGGAACCGGAACAGCGCCGCGCCGGGTGCCGCGCGGGTGGCCCACCGGTCGGCGGCGGCGACCAGGTCCTCGACGTGTTCGGCGAGCACCGCCTCGAGCAGCATCTCCTTGCTGGGGAAGTGCCGGTAGACGGTCCCGGCGCCGAGACCCGCGCGCTGGGCGATCCGGCTCAGCGAGACCGCCAGCCCGTCCTCGGCGAACACGCGCACCGCGGTGCGCAGCACGAGCTCCCGGTTGCGACGGGCATCGGCGCGTCCCGCGACCGGCGTTTCCGTCATGTCACGTAATCCTTGTCGGTGGCGGGGAAGCGGGTGGAGCATTCCGGATCGTGCCAGTATCCACCACATCCCCGATCCTCGTCACCGGCGCCACCGGCAAGCAGGGCGGCGCCACCGCCCGGCGACTGCTCGCCGAGGGACAGCCCGTGCGTGCCCTGGTGCGCGATCCGGCCGCACCCGCCGCCGTCGCACTGGCCGCCGCGGGCGCGGAACTCGTGCGCGGCGACTTCGACGACCCGGCGAGCCTGCCCGCCGCCCTCGACGGCGCCGCCGGCGTGTTCGGCGTACCGCCCGTGGCCGTGGGGCCGACCGGCTTCGACATCGATCTCGAGGTGGCCCGCGGCCGCGCGTTGATCGACGCGGCGGTCGCGGCGGGTGTCGAGCAGGTCGTCTTCAGCACCGTCGCCTCCACGTCGCCCGGATCCGCGCCGGGCGCGCTGACGGGCTCGAACGGGAAGGAGCTGATCGAGCGGTACCTGCACGAACGGGTCGCGCTGCCCACCGTCCTGCGCCCGGTCCGGTTCATGACCAACTACCTCGGGCTGGGGGTGGCCACGTTCGGCATCGACGGCATCACCGGCGACAGCGCCGGCGGCGTGCACCGGCACCTCTTCCCGCCGGACGAGCCCATGCAGGTCATCGCGCTGGAGGACATCGCCGAGTTCGCCGTGCTCGCCTTCACCGACCCGACGCGGTTCGCCGGCAGGACACTCGAACTGGCCGGCGACGACCCCACCCCGACCGCCGCGGCCGCCGCGATCACCGAAGCCACCGGCATCCCGATCCGGTACGAGCAGCTGACCGACAGCGAAGCCGCGGTCGCCGGCCCGCGAATCGCCGAAACCAAGAAACGCTGGGCGGAGGGCCACCGCTGGCACGCCGACATCGAGGCACTGCGCGTCATCCACCCCGGACTGCGCACCTTCGCCGACTGGCTCACCGAGTCCGGCGCCGCCGCCATCCGCGCCACACTCCGGGCGCCGTCCTAGATTCCCGCACGTCATCCGCGAACACCACGCGCCCTCGCGCCGGCGCCGGACCATTCGCCAGTCTCCTCGATGGACTGTCGACCGGTCGACGTCCGGCGAAACACCGCATGGCCCTACCGAGAATCCCCACAGACGTGGGCGCGACCGGCCGCGTTGGGCCGCAACGGTCGATGTCGTGTGAGATAGGCCCATGTCCTTACCCCGCAGTCTGTGGCCGGCGGACGTGTTCCGCTGGTCGGTCGGCACCGCCACCGCCGTGCCGCGCCGTGTGCTGGACCTGCTGAGCGCCGCCGAGTCGGTCGTGGCGAAGGCCGCTTCGCTGGTGGACCGCACCGAGAAGGTCGTCGGCGACGCCGAGGAGGCCGTGGGTGAGGCGCGCCGGATCACGGCCGCCGCACAGGAGCAGCTGACCGCCACCCGCCCGTTGATCGAGTTCATGGAGGAGTTCAGCGCCCACGAGTTGCAGGCCGCGGTCAAGCTGGTCGACGAATTGCCCCGCCTCGCCCGGCACGTCGACGAGGACATCCTGCCGATCCTCGGCACCCTCAACCAGGTCGGCCCCGACCTGCACAACCTGCTGGAGGTCGCCAACGACGTCCGCCAGGCCGTCCTGGGCATCCCCGGGTTCGACTTCCTGCGCCGCCGGGGCGAGGGCAAGGACGCGGACAGCTCCGACGAGGACAGCAACGTGCACGGCGATGAGAAGCCGGGGAAGGATCCCGAGGGCCGGTCCTAGCCGAGGCATACCCCACCGACACCCCGCGCAGCCGTTCCCCGCGCGAGCGGGCGACTCACCGCGGCGCGTGCCAGCGGTCAGATGCCGAGGTCCGCGATCCGCACCCGCTGCCCCGTCCGCAGGCTCGTGTTGACCGCCACCCCGACGGCGACGCTGTGCACCCCGTCGGCGAGGCCGGCCTGCCGGCGCAGCGGGTCGTCGGCCGGCCCGCGGAAGATGTCGCGCAGGAGGAGTGCGTCCCCGCCGCCGTGCGCGCCCTCGCCTTCCGGGATCGGGACCTCCTCGGCGACCTCCCAGTGCCGCTGCACGACGAGCCGGGAGCCGTGTGGGCGCACCCCGGTCGTGCCGTCCGCGGTTCCCGGGGTGACGCTCGGGTCGATGGCGGGCCGCTTGCCGCCCGGGCCCAGCAGTCGCGCCGCACCGCCCACGGCGACGTGGCTCCGCTCGACGACCTCGAGCTCCGCCCGGCCGCGGGTGCCGTTCACCGCGACCCGGTAGCCCTCCCACGGGCTGTGCGCGGTCAGCGAGTAGGCCATGCTGGCCCCGCCGCGGTACCCGACGACGACGCTCAGCGTGTCCTCGATGTCGCCGCCCGGCGCGAACACGTCCTGGTCGCGGAGGTAGCCGTCGGCGTGCTCCGCGTCGAGGTAGAGGCGGCGCAGCCGCTCGTCGCCCGCCATGTCGAGGCGGAACGGGTCGTCCTCGGCCAGGTCCCGTGCGCGCGCGGGCCGCGGGCCGGTGGGGCGCCCGGCGCCCTCCGGGCCGTAGAAGCGCATGCCGCCGAGCGCGCTGACCGAGTCGGGGACGTCGTCGAGCCACCAGTTGACCAGGTCGAAGTGGTGGGTCGCCTTGTGCACGGCGAGACCGCCGGAGTACCGCTTGTCGCGGTGCCAGCGGCGGAAGTAGTCCGCGCCGTGCACCGTGTCCAGCAGCCACTCGAAGTGCACCGACAGCACGTCGCCGACCAGCCCGTCCGCGATGACCTGGCGCAACGCGCTGTTGCGCGGGGAGTAGCGGTAGTTGAACGTGACCGTCAGGCGCGCCGGCGAGGCCTCGACCGAGCGCCGGATGGCCGCCAGCCCCTCGGCGTCGGTGGTCAGCGGTTTCTCGCACACGACGTCGACGCCGGCGTCGAGCGCGGTCGTGACCACGTGGGCGTGCGTGTGGTCCGGTGAGGTGACGACGACCGCGTCGACCTCGGCCAGCATCCGGACCAGCTCGTCGGGGTGGTAGTGGCGCGGGGTGTGCCCGTGCGGGCGGACGCGCTCGTCGTAGAGGGCCATCCGCGACTCGTTCGTGTCGCACCACGCCACCGGCACGGCGACGTCCGCGTGCGGCCCGAGCATCGCGTCGACGTACATCCCGGCACGGGAACCCGTGCCGACCACGGCGTACCGGCGCGGCTCGGGCATGACCTACCTCCTCGGGCAACCGGTTTCTCCACTAACCATACCCAGGGGATTGACCAAGTCGCACCTGTGCGTTTCACTGTCGGAAACCGGTTACCCAAGAGGTGGAGAAGGCACAATGGCCGTGCTCAACGCCCCGGCCCCGGCCAGGGGCGCGCCGCGGCGGCGCCGGGAGCGGTGGACGCCCTACCTGCTGATCGCCCCGACCGGCCTGTTGGTCGCGGTGTTCCTGCTCTACCCGATCGGCAGCGTCGTCTACTACAGCCTCTACAGCTACAACGTCGTCAAGCCGTGGAACAACGGGTTCGTCGGCCTCGGCAACTACGTGACGATGGTCGAGGACACCCAGTTCTGGCGCTCGCTCGTCTTCACCGGCCAGTGGGTGTTCGTCGAGGTCGGCCTCCAGCTCGTCCTCGGCCTCGCGCTCGCGCTGGTCATCAACGAGACGTTCGTCGGGCGCGCCGTCGCGCGGGCGCTCGCCTTCGCGCCCTGGGCGGTCAGCGGCGTGCTCACGACGACGATCTGGCTGCTCATGTACAGCCCCACCACCGGTATCGGGCGCTACCTCGCCGACGCGGGGGTCGGCTCGTACGGGACCAGCCCGCTGGCGCAGGCCGGCTCCGCCTTCTGGGCGGCGGTCGTCGCCGAGCTGTGGCGCGGGATCCCGTTCTTCGCCATCCTCATCCTGGCCGACCTGCAGTCGATTCCGCGGGACCTGTACGAGTCGGCGGAGGTGGACGGCGCGGGCAGGTTCCGCCGCTTCTGGTCGATCACCCTGCCGCACCTGCGCACCGCGATCGTCATCTCGACCCTGCTGCGCGCGGTGTGGGAGTTCAACAACGTGGACCTCCTCTACACGCTGACCGGCGGCGGCCCCGGCAACGCCACGACGACCCTGCCGCTGTTCGTCGCGCGCCTGGCCATCGACGCCAAGGAGTTCGGCTACGGCTCGGCCCTGACGATGGCCGGCTTCGTCATCCTCGCCCTGTTCTCGGTCACCTACCTCTGGCTGGTGCGCGTGGGGAGGGACCAGAACCCGTGAGCATGACCGCAGCCCCGCCCACCGCCACGTCCGTGCCGCCGCCGGCGCCCACGCCGGGTCGCCTCGGCCGTCGTGCCGCCGACCCGCGGCGGACGCCGCGCTGGACGATCTACGTCCCGCTCGCGGTGTACCTGCTGTTCACGCTGGTGCCGTTCTACTGGATCCTGCTCTTCGCCTTCCGCGAGGCGGGGTCCACCTCGCTGGTCCCGTGGCCGTTGACGCTGGAGCACTTCTCGACGGTCTGGAACGGCGCCGGCTTCTCGGTGTTCTTCGAGAACTCGGTCATCATCGCCGTGCTGACCGTCTTCTTCTCGACCGCCATCGCGCTGCTCGGCGGCTACGCCCTGGCCCGGTTCTCCTTCCGCGGCAAGGGCTTGTTCATGGTGCTGATGCTGTGCACGCAGTTCATCCCCGGCGCGATGATGCTCATCCCGCTGTTCGACATCTTCCGCGCCACGTTCCTGATCAACTCGCTGTGGAGCATCGTCGTCGCGGACACCGTGTTCCACCTGCCCCTGTCGCTGATGCTCATGGCGGGCTTCATCAGGAACATCCCGATCGAGCTGGAGGAGGCGGCCTGGATCGACGGCTGCGGCCGGCTGCGCGGGTTCCTGGCGACCGTGCTCCCCTTGCTGCGCCCGGGAATCGTGGCCATCAGCTCGTTCGCGTTCATCTCGTCGTGGAACAACTTCCTCTTCGCGCTCATGTTCCTGAACTCGCAGGACAAGTTCACCGTGCCGGTCGGCCTGAGCTACATGCTCGGCGAGTACAGCGTCGACTTCGGCGCGCTCGCCGCCGGTGGTGTGGTGGCCGTGGTGCCGGTCGTGCTCGTGTTCGCCTACGTGCAGCGCTACCTGGTGCAGGGGCTGTCGGCCGGGGCGGTGAAGGGCTGACCGCGCGCCCGTCCGCGATCGGCGGCTACGAGGACTGGCCGGCGGCCTGGCGCACGGGGATGCGCCTCGAGGGCGAACTGGCCGCGCTGCTGGGGGTTCTCGCACCCGCGCGGACGCAGCCGCGGACCGTGCGGGCGTGGCAGCGCGGTGGCGTCGCGACCACGGAACTGCTGTGGCAGACGGCGTTCGGGCCGCCGACGCGTGCCTGGCTGGCGCTCCCCTCGGTCAGAACCGAACCCCTGCCCGGGATCCTCGCGCTGCACTGCCATGCCGGGGTCAAGAGCGTTGGCGCGCAACGCCTCTTCACCACGACGGACCCGGTCGCCGAGCGGTTGCGCCACGAGTGCTACGGGGGCTCGGCGCTCGCCGAGCGGCTCGCCCGCGCGGGGTTCGCGGTACTCGCCCACGACGCCTTCGCCTGGGGCTCGCGCGGGTTCCGGCTGGACCCCGAACCGTGGCGGCTGCGGACCACCATGGCGGCGCTCCGCGCGGCCGGCGGGGAACCCGGCTACGACACCGCCGCGGCACTGCACGAGGAGACCGTGGCCAAGTTCGCCGGCGTGATGGGCACGTCCTTCGCGGGCGCCGTCGCCCACGACGACCTCACCGCGCTGGACATCCTCGCCGGCCTGCCCTACGTCGAGGGGCTCGGTGTCGTCGGCTTCTCCGGCGGGGGCGGACGGGCCGCGGTGCTCACGGCGCTGGACCGGCGGATCCGGGCGAGCGTCATCGCGTGCATGATGTCCACTGTGGACGAGCTGTACCCGGCGCACCTCGACGCGCACTCCTGGTTGCTGGCGACCCCGGGCATCGGGCACGGCCGGGACTGGCCCGACGTCGCCTTCGGCCGGGGCGAGCACGACCAGCTCGTGCTCTACGCGGCCGACGACGCCCTGTTCCCGCCGGAGGGCATGGCCCGCGCCGACGCCCTGCTGCGCACGCGGTTCGCCGAAGCGGCGGGGACCTACCGGGGTGTCACAGTGCCCGGTCCCCACCGCTTCGACGGACCCATGCAGGAGCGGGCGATCGACTTCCTCACCGCCGCGCTGCCCACCTGAGACGCTACTTCCCGCCGTGCGCCTTGTACTCCGCCAGCGCCTTCTCGAAGCGCGTCGCGTACTTCGACAGGAAGTCCTCCGGCGTCATCGTCTTCTGCAGCACCGCCTGGAAGTCCGGCTCCATCTCGGTCTTGAGGATCGAGCCCCAGTCCGGCAGGTACGTCGGCAACCGCACGTACTGCGTCTTCGGGTTGGCCGCCGTCTGGACCACGGCCTTGAGCGGCTGCGACTGCTGGACCCACTGGTCCTTCTGCGCCTTGGCCAGCGCCGGCACCTGGCCGACCGTCTCGGCCCAGTCGGAGTTGCCGGTGGTGCTCATGTACTCGACGAACTTCCAGGCCGCCGCCTTCTTCTCGCTGCCGGCCATGATGCTCAGGCCGGAGATGGCCGGGCTCGTCGCCGTGACCACGCCGTCCTTGTCGGGGAACGGCTGCACGCCGACCACCTTGTCCGCGCCCAGCGCGGTGATGTGGTCCTGGTAGGAGCCGAGGTTGTGGTGCATGGCCCACGCGGAGCCGCCGTCGAACGCGGCGACGATCTTCGGGTAGTCGTTGGAGATGTCGGCCGGGGCGCTGACCGTGCCGTACAGCGAGATGTACCGCTTGAAGGCCTTGACGTTGTCCTTGGCGTCGAGGGTCGCCTGGCCCTTGTCGGTGAAGAACTGGCCGACGCCGGACATGCCGTAGGTCATCGCGATCATCGGCGGCATCGACCCCGGGCCGCCGCGGAACGCGAAGCCGAACCGGTTGGCGCTCGCGTTGGTCAGTGCCCTGGCGTCGGCGAAGAAGTCGTCGTAGGACTTCGGCTCCTTCAGGCCGGCCTGCGTGAGCCAGTCCTTGCGGTACCAGATGACGTCGGACAGCGCGGTCAGCGGTGCCTTGTAGAGCTTGCGGTCGGCCGAGTTGCCCCGCTCGTTCTCGACCATGTCCTTGTCGATCCTGTCCGGCAGCTTCGCCTCGCCGAAGGCGTCGTCCAGCGGCACGACCGCCTTCTGCGCGATGAGGCTCCCGATGTCGTTGCCGATGAGCAGGACGTCGGGGATCTCGCCGGTGGCCAGCGCGTTCTGCACCTTCTGCAGGTACGACGAGTTGGGCAGGCCGACGTAGTTGACCTTGATCTTGGGGTTTTCCTTCTCGAAGCTGGCGATCAGCTCCTGCCACTTCGCGGTGAGCCGGGGGTTGGCGTTGGTGTCCCAGAAGTCGATCGTGCCCTCGGCCTTGCCCCAGTCCGCGGTGGCGGCCTTCGGGGCGGGTTGGGAGCCGCCGCTGCCCGGGCCGGCGCAGCCGCCGATCATCGCCAGTGCTGCCGCGACTGCGGCCAGGCCGGCCAGCCGTCCTCGCAGTCCCATGGTGCACCTCTCTCGTCATTGAGTAGGTCGGTACGTCGAGTGAGAAACCGGTTTATGGCTTCGAGCACGATTCAGGAGTGCGCTCCACCCCTGACAGAAACGCCTCTCACCTCAATGAAGTCCGGTCCGTCGGCCTGTCTCAAATCGTGCTCGTGGGCTACGGTAACAGTCGGGGAACCGGTTTCCTAGATGCGAGGGAAGAGGTCGCGGCGCGATGGCACGGTCGCTCAAGGGCGGGAGCACGATCGAGGAGGTCGCCGCGGCGGCGGGAGTGTCGCGCGCGACGGTCTCGAGGGTGATGAACGGCAGGACGTCCGTCGCGCCGGAGATCGCCGCGCGGGTCCACGCCGCCGCCGACCGGCTCCAGTACCGCCCGAGCAACGTCGCGCGCAGCCTGTCCCTCGGCCGCACCAACACGGTCGCGCTCGTCGTGCCCGACCTGGGCAACCCGATGTTCCAGCAGGTGCTGCGCGGGGCGATGGCGGCCGCGGCCGAGAGCGGGTACCGCGTCCTCGTCGCCGAGACGGGGGAGACCGCGTCCGAGGAGGCGGAGGCGGCGCTCGAGGCGCGACTGCGCTGCGACGCGCTCATCCTCGCCAGCCCGCGGATGCCGGCGGAGGAACTGGCCGCACTCCTGGTCCGGGCGGCGCCCCTCATCGTGCTCAACCGGCCGGTGGCCGGGGCGCCGACACTGGCCGTCGACTACGCCGCTGGCATGGGCGCGCTCGTCGACCACCTCGTCGGCCTCGGGCACCGCGACCTCGCCTACCTGGCCGGCCCGCCCACGGCCGCGTCGAACCGGGCCCGCCTGGCGGGACTGGCCGCGGCGAGCAGGCGCCACCCGTTCCTGCGCGTCCGCACGGTCCCCACGGGGACCACGATCGAGGACGGCTACCGCGTCGCCGACGAGATCCTCGAGAGCCGGGCGACGGGCGCGCTGGCGTTCAACGACCTGGTCGCGTTCGGGCTGCTCGCGCGGCTCAACGAGACCGGGGTGGCCGTGCCCGGCGACATCTCGGTCACCGGCTTCGACGGCATCGAACTGTCCCGTTACGCGACGCCGTCGGTGACGACGGCGAGCGTCCCCCAGTTCGCGCTCGGGCGCCGGGCGTGGGAGAGGCTGGTGACGGTCATGGGCATCGACTCCGACGCGAACAGCGAGCGGGTGGCGGAACCCGAGCCCGAGATGATCCAGCCGGAGCTGGTACTGCGTGCCAGCAGCGGCCCCGTGCCACCCGCCCGGCGGCTCGGCGTGCCGTCGTCGGGCACCGCCGCGGCGGCCCGGCAGGAGGTTCTCGGCGAGGCGCGGTGGCGGCCCGAGCCCACCGGCGCGCTCCTGGCGCACCGCGACGTCCCGCTCGCCCGGTACGCGGACGGGACGGACCTGCCGCAGGTGCACAGCCCGCGGCCCCACCTGCACCCGGTCCACTCGCTGTCCGGCCGCACGGTGACCGAGGTCAGCCCGGTCGACCACCGCCACCACTACGGCCTCTCGCTCACCATCGCCGACGTCGACGGGACGTCCTACTGGGGCGGCCGGACGTTCCTGCAGGGGCAGGGGCCCACGCTGCTGCGCAACCACGGTCGCCAGCTCAGCCTGCGCGTCGACGTCGACGAGTCCGGGGCGCGCCTGTCCCAGTCGCTCACGTGGGCCGACCAGCACGACCGCCAGCAGCTGCTGGAGGAACGCGAGCTGACCGGGGTGATCATCGCGGAGGCCGAGGCGTGGGCGTTGGGCTGGCACAGCCGCCTGACCGCGCCGGCGGGCGCCACGATCTCCAGCCCGGCGCTGCGGGGCCGGCCCGGGGCGGGCTACGGCGGGATCTTCTGCCGGTTGGTCTCGGCCGACTCAACCGAGGTGCTCGCGGCGGACGCGGACACGGAGTCGGGTGCTCACGGCTCCCGCTCGCCGTGGCTCGCCTTCAACGGCCGCCATGGCGGGGAGTGGACGTCCGTGGTCCTGGTCCAGGAGACCGGCGACGAACCCCGGCCGTGGTTCGTGCGGGTCGCGGACTACGTCGGCGCGGGCCCCGCGCTCGCCTGGGACACCCCGTGCGTGATCGGCGCGGGGGAGGACCTGAACCTCGGGCTGGTAATGCTGGTCGTCGACCGCCGACTGTCCACACAGGACGCCGCCGACCTCGCCGACCTGGCGCTCGCCCGCGTCGCGACCGCCAGGGGCGGGACGCGGTGAAGCGGGTCGCCCTCGTCGGTGCCCGCGGCCACGGCGCCTCCTACTTCGACCGGCTGGACCGGCTCGCCGCGGCCGGCCGGGCCCGGCTCGTCGCGGTCGCGGACCCCCGCCCACCCGGCCCGCTGGCCCCGCGGCTGGCCGGCGCCACGTGGCACGACAGCCTGGCCGACCTGCTGGCCCGGGCGGCGCCGGACGTCGTGGTGCTGGCGACGCCCGTCCACACGCACGCGGAGCTGGCGGTGGCGGCGATGCGGGCCGGCTGCGACGTGCTGCTGGAGAAGCCACCCACCCCGTCGCTCGCCGAGTACGAACAGGTCCGCGCCGCCGCGCGGGAGACGGGCCAGCTCTGCCAGATCGGCTTCCAGACGTTCGGTTCGGCGGCGATCGACGCGGTCCGGCGCCTCGTCGACGAGGGCGAGATCGGCACGGTGACCGGCTTCGGCGCGGTGGGCACGTGGGTGCGCACGGCGGGCTACTGGGCCAGGTCGGCATGGGCGGGCCGCCGCCACCTCGACGGCCGGGACGTCGTCGACGGCGTGGTCACCAACCCGCTGGCCCACGCCGTCGCCACGGCACTGCTGGTCGCGGGGGTGACCGACCTCGACCAGGTGGCCCAGGTGGAGACCGACCTGTACCGGGCCAACGACATCGAGGCCGACGACACGTCCTCCGGCGTCGTCACACTCGCCGACGGCCGCCCACTCGCGTTCGGGTTCACGCTGTGCGCGCCGCGGCGCACGCCCGCACTGGTCGTCGTGCACGGCACCCGAGGCACACTGCGACTCGCGTACGAGACGGACACCGTCGAGGTGGACGGTCGCGCCGACCCCCTGACCTTCGACCGCGTCGACCTCCTCGACGACCTGCTCGCGGCCCGCGCGACCGGCCGCCGGCCACGCTGCCCCGTCGACGACACCGCGGCCTTCATGCGTGTCGTCGAGGCGGTACGCGAGTCCGAGCCCCCCAGGCGAATCGCCGACCACCACCTCCACTGGGAAGGCGAGGGCCCCGACCGCCACCCGATCGTCACCGAGGTCGAGTCATGGTGCTGGCGCGCCGCGACCGAAGGCAGGACCTTCGCCGCACTCGGCGCACCGTGGGCACACTAGGCCGTGCGTCCTGCGGGGCGGGGTGCTGGACGGGACGCTGGGCACTCGTGTCCTGCGTGCGCAGGACGTGCCACGCGTCCGCGCGGCCACGGACGTCGACAACACGCCCATGGCGAACGCCTTCCAGCGCGCCGGTTACGTCAACTTCGAATGCTCGATCACCATGACCTGGCACTGATCCAGGTATCAGCGGCTGCCCACCCGGTTCGGCCGCACGCCCGTCGGCCCGACGCGACGGAGTCCTGGTCGACCGCCCTGCACGGTCGACCAGGACTCCTGGGTGGGCACCACACCGAACGTGGGACAGCTATGACGCCGGGCTCGGGTCACCGCCTGTCCACGGGGCGTGGCGGCCGGTTCGAAAAGTCTTACCTGTCGTCGCCGCGGAACGCCTCGCGCGCGTCCTGCACGGCGCCGGCCGCCTTGTCGCGCAGGTCGTGGCCGGCCTCCTTGGTCTCGCCGCTGAGCTGGTCGCGCTTGCCCGCGTCCTCGAGGTCCTGGTTGTCCGTCGCGTGGCCGGCGCTCTCCTTGCCCTTGCCGACGAGCTGCTCGGCCTTGTCCTTCGCCTTGTCGAACACACCCATGGTTCGCTCCTTCACATTTTCTATGAGGGGCGGATGCCCGGCCTGCCCGCGCCTGAAACCGGAACCAGCGTGTGCACCGGTGTCGCTCGCCACACCGCTCGGTCGCCGAGCGGCTCATCCCGCCGCGGTGATCAGTTCCCGCGCCGCCGCCTTCGCGGTGGCCACGGCGTCCTCCTGGCCGCCCGCGGTGAGCGTCACGATCGCGCCCTCGTGCAGCAGGTGCAACCCGGTGCCGAGCGCGGCCGGGAGGCCGGCGTCGCGAGCGAGGCGTTCGTAGCGCTCCCGCATCCACTGCTTCTCCGCGCGGATCACCGCCACGCCCGGGTGGTCGGAGCGGCCGATCTCGGCGTTGGCGTTGACGAACGCGCACCCGCACGTGTTGGCCGCGAGCCACTCGGCCAGCGCGTCGAACGCGGCGAGCACCTGGTCGCGGCCGGGCGGGCACGCCGCGAGCCGTTCCTCGACGAACGCCTGCCACCGCTCGAACCGCCGCCGCAGGTACAGCGCGACGAGGTTGTCCTTGGAGCCGAACCGGTCGTACAGCGTCTTCTTCGTGGTGCCGGCGAGCTCGGCGATCAGGTCGACGCCGACGGCGTGGATGCCGCGGGCGTAGAACAGCTCGCTGGCCGTGGCGAGCAGGCGCTCGCCGGCGGGGGTCATGGGTCGGGACACCATACTGACAGTATACCGACCTGTATGTTTACCTAGGTGTCATGAGACATTCCGTCCTCGCCGCCGTCGGGCTCGTCGTGATGTGGAGCTCCGGGTTCGTCGGCGCCCGGCTCGGGACCGCGCACGCCGCCGCCGACACCCTCCTGGCCTGGCGTTACCTCGTCGTCGCGGTGCTGGTGGGTGCCGTGGCGGTCGTGCGGCGCCCAAGGCTGGCCGGGACCGAGGTGCGGCGGCAGGCCGTGCTCGGGCTGCTGTGCCAGGCGCTGTACCTGGCGGGTGTGGTCACCGGTGTGGGCATGGGCGTGCCTGCCGGGGTCGCCGCGTTGATCGCGGTGCTGCAGCCGCTGGTCGTGGGCGCGCTCGCCGGGCCCGTCCTGGGGCAGCGGGTGCGGCCGCGTCAGTGGGCGGGCCTGGTCGCCGGGTTCGCCGGTGTCGCCGTGGTCGTGGCGGGGGATCTCGGTGGTGGTGGGCACGTCCTGGGGTACCTGCTCGTGGTCGGCGGGATGCTGGCGTTGTCGGTGGGCACGTTGCTGGAGCGCCGGTGGCGGTTGGGCACGCGGCCGTTCGACCAGCTCACGATCCACTGCCTGGTGTCGTGCGGGGTGTTCGTCGCCGCCGCCGCGGTGACGGGCAGGCTCGCACCGCCGGCGGCCCCCGGTTTCTGGTGGGCAGTGCTGTGGGTGGTCGTGCTGTCGACCTTCGGTGGTTACGGCTGCTACCTGTTGGCACTGCGTGCGTTCGGCGCGACGGGTGCGAGCACGTTGCTGTTCCTGACCCCGCCCACCACGATGGTGTGGGCGTTGCTGATGTTCGGCGAGCCGGTCGGGTGGACCACCGCGGCCGGACTGGCGGGCTGTGCGGCGGCGGTGTGGCTGGTACTCACCCGACCAGGGACCCGCCCGTCACGGCCGGGGCGCTCCACCACGCACGCCGAGTCCCCGGCGCGGGTCTGACCACCGCCGGCACTCGTGCCCGAACGGCCGGTGTGATTCAGGGATGTTCTGCGACCATGGTCCGGTGAGGAGACTCCGCGAAAGCCTGGGCCGGAGCTTGTTCGCGCGGGTGGCGGGCCCCGAGGGACCGGCGAACCGCGCGCTCATCCACGAGACACCCGGGCCGCGCTGGTTCACGCCCGACCGGCCGATCCGGGCCGTGCACGGTGACGCCGCGATGTTCGTCGGCGGCCTGCGGGCGCTGCTGCTGCAGTCGCTGCACCCGCTCGCGATGGCGGCCGTCGCCGGGCACTCCGGCTATCGCGGGGACCCGTGGGGGCGGTTGCAGCGCACGAGCACGTTCCTGGCGGCCACGACGTTCGGCACCGAGGAGCACGCGCGGGCCGCCGTCGAGCGGGTGCGCGCCATACACGGCCGGGTCCGTGGTCGCACCGAGGACGGCATCCCGTACCGCGCGAGCGATCCGCACCTGCTGGCGTGGGTGCACGTGGCCGAGGTCGACAGCTTCCTGCGTGCCTACCAGCGCTACGGCGCCGGCCACCTCGACGCGGCCGCCGCCGACGGCTACGTCGCCGACGCGGCCCGGATCGCCACCGCGCTGGGCGTGGTCGATCCGCCGACGACCCGGGCGGCGTTGGCCGAGCGGCTGGCCGCCTACCGGCCCGAACTGCGCGGCACCGAGGCGGCACGGGACACGGCGCGGTTCCTGCTGCTCACCCCGCCGCTGCCGCTGGCCGCCCGCCCACCGTACGCGGTGCTGGCCGCGTCGGCGGTCGCGCTGCTGCCGAGCTGGGCCCGCGGCCCGTTGCGGCTGCCCTACCTGCCGCTCGTCGAACGCACGGGCGTCACCATCGCCGGTCACGGCCTGGTGCGCACGATCCGCTGGGCGATGACAGCGCCACCGGGTCCGGCCGGCACCCCCTGACACGCGGGTCGCGCTGGCCGGTCAGATGCGAAGTCAGATACTCAGGCGGTCCGGCCGTCGGTGGGGCTCGGGGATCAATCGGGGTGGCCGCGGCGTTGTCGATGGTGATGAACACTTCACTCCGCTTCCGTGTGCTCGGTGACTCGCTCGCGGCCGGTGTCGGGTGCATGCGGGCCGAGCAGAGCATCGGGCACCTGCTCGCGGACGCGTTGCGTGCGGCCGGCCACACCGTGACGGTCAGCGTGCACGCCGTGCCCGGTGCCCGTTCGGCCGATCTCGCGCCGCAGGTGCGCAA